>JANOIR010000619.1:0-17949 GCA_031407765.1 Vicinamibacteraceae bacterium | reverse complement strand
GAAGGTCCGCTACTGGGGCGTCGGCAACGAAAGCTGGGGCTGCGGCGGTGATTTCACGGCCGAGGAGTACGCGGTCGAGTTCCGCCGGTTCACCTCGTGGGTGCCCGGCTTCGACACCCAGCTGTCCTTCATCGCCTCGGGACCGAGCAGCGGCGAGCTCGATTGGACCCGCGGCTTCTTCACCAAGCTGGTCGAGAAGGGCAACGGCATGCTCGGCCGCGTCTGGGGCTTCGCGCTCCATCACTACACGGAGAACCTGAGTCGCGGCGGTCCAATCACGGAGTGGAACGCGCGCAAGGGCTCGGCCCTCGAGTTCACCAACGACGAGTGGTACGAGCTGCTCAAGGAAGGCGATCGCATGGAGGGGCTCATCACCAGCCACTGGGGCGTGATGGGCGAGGTCGACAAGCAGCACCGCGTGAAGCTGGCGGTCGATGAGTGGGGCACCTGGTACAAGGCGGGCACGGAGGTCCATCCCAACCACCTGCTCGGCCAGCAGAACACCATCCGCGACGCCGTGGTCGCCGGCCTGACGCTCGACACCTTCCATCGCCACGCCGACAAGGTCGCGATGGCCAACATTGCACAGCTGGTCAACTGCCTGCAGTCACCGTTCCTTGCCGACGGCGACAAGTTCGTGACCACGCCGACCTACCACGTCTTCGACCTCTACGGCCCGCACGTCGGCGGGCAGGCGGTGCGCAGCCTATTCTCGGCGCCGGCGATCGGCTATGCCCGCCTGACGGGCAAGGGCTCGCTGTACGGTCTCAACGGATCGGCCAGCCTGAAGGACAAGACGTTGACGCTGACGGTGACCAACCCGCACGTCAGCCAGCCGCAGGAGGTCGAGATCGCGGTCCGCGGTGCCTCGCCGGGTGCGGTCAAGGGCGCCCAGATCACCGCGCCCGACATCCACGCGCACAACACCTTCGCCCAGCCGAACGCGGTCGTGATCAAGGACGCGACGGTAGGCACCGTGCAGAACGGCCTGCTGGTGCACCGCTTCCCGCCGGCGTCGGTGACGCGCCTTCAGTTCACGCTGGCCTGAGCCGAAGCGACCGTTGGCGCCGGCTTCACCGCCGGCGCCGGCCCCCGCCCCGGCGTGGCGGGCGGCACAGGCCCGAGGAGCGCGCCAAGCAGATTCAGCAGCACCACCAGCCCGCCGACGGTGACGCCGAGCCAGTTGATCGGCGTCAGCCGTGTGTTCGGATCTGCGGTCGGCACCGCCGCCAGGGCCACCGCGGACGCCGCCCGCTGCACCAGCGCCAGCGGCACCAACGACAGCAGCGACAGGAACGACCACGGCTGCGGCAGCTGCCAGGTGATCGACAGCAGGATGAACGCGACCGCAGCGGCCAGGGGTGACGGGGCGCCTTCGATACCGCGCTCTGTGGCGTCGTCGGCGACGCGCCGGAACAGCGCGTAGCAGAACAGCCCGGCAAGGATCGTGCGCAGCGCCGGATGCACCGACTCGCCGCGCCAGCGCACATGGCGCCACTGCATGAAGAACCAGTAGATCTGGTAGGCGCCGAGGGTCCCCACGCACATCAGCAGGAACTTGCCGGTGCCGACCAGGAACCACCGCGTGGGCGGCACGGCGGCCAGGGACTGGCCGGTCGGACTCGCCGCGCTGGTCGGAGCGGCCGCGCTAGCGGCCAGATCGGGCACGCTGTCGGCCCTGGTCCACGCCTCGAAGCCCTCCTTCCACAGGAAGACCGACCCTGGGGCGTGCTCCCGGCCGAGCACCTCGACCACGTCGTCGCGCGTCAGCGGTCCCATCCGCCATTCGCCGTTGGTGACGAACCACTGCTCTTCCATGGTGCGCTACCCGGCGGCCCGGGCCGGCTGCCAGGCACTAGCAGCCCGTGGTGGAAGTGCCGCGTAGCACCGAGACGGGCGAGGCGCCCGGCGATCAAGGCGCGAGGAGGGCGAATATCGGGGATACTCAACCGACGAGCAACGCCGAGCGCCGGGATGCATCGCCCGTCGAATGCAGTGGCACTTGCACCACGGGCTGCTAGGGGCGTCTCCGCCGCGATAGGGCATCTGCTCGGGCGGCACGCCCTCAAGCCTACGGCAGAACGGTCACCCGCGCGAATGCCCGGCGCCGGCCATTCGACAAATCAGCTCGTCCACTCGTCCGCCGTGAGCGGAAACCTGCGGCCGTGATAAGACTGCCGCGACCATGGACGAACGGACTCGCATCACCCAGGCGGCGGTCGCCCTTGCCGAAGCCATCGGCCGCAAGGACGCGGGCGCCGTCGACCGGCTGCTCGCGCCCGACTTCCTGCTGCGGACGCCGGGCGGGGCGTCGACGCCGCGCGCCGCCTTCATCGAGGCGGTCTGCGCCATTCCGGCGGAAGTGCTCTCGGTGACGCTGAACAGCCTGGAGATCGACCTCGGCGACGGCGTCGCACTCGTCAGCGGCGTGCAGCATGCGCGCTGCCGTTTTCACGGCGAGCTGCTGAACGACGTGCGCCCGTTCGTGGACTGGTTCCAGCGGTCACCGGAGGGCCGGTGGCAGGTGCGCGTGGCGCTCGACTTGTCGACGCCGGCGTAGCGTCACATCCGCGGCTCGGGCAGGAGCAGGTAAGAGACGTCGGTGCGGATGGCTGACGGATCCGCGTCCCACTCGCGCTGCCAGTGCCCGTAGATCTCCCAGCTCGGACCGGCGAGGCGGTGCCCGTGCTCGCCACACCAGCGCCGCACGGCGTCGTGCGCCGCGCCGAGGCCGGCGTACGGTCCGAGATGCGTCACCGTCGCCACAGGGCCGGCCGGCGTGGCCGAGACGACAACCTCGCCGTCGTCCGTGAACGGCCCTAGCAGCTCGACACCGACCTCGAGCCGGATGCTGCCGTCCCAGTAGAGCGCGACGTGGCGGCCGGCCTTGGTCCGCTGCGAGCGGACCGCTTCCCACACCAGGCCGCAGCACTCGGGAACCAGCGTGGCGAGATCGGATGCACGGGCCTGGCGCCGGACGACCGCGAGCGGCACGCTGTCGATCTGCTGGACCTGCACGTCGTAAAGCGGCATCGGTCACCCTCCTCGCCTGGCGAGCCGGGCGCCTCGCCGGCCTCGGTGCTACGCCGGGTTTGTGCGTAGGTTCTAGCGCGGGAACCGGCCCAGCGCGACGAGCAGATCGAGCCGCGCCTGGCGCGCGCGGTCCTCGGCGACGGCTGCGGCGGTCTCGGCATCGCGGGCGCGGCGCTGCGCGTCGATCACTTCGAGATTCGTCGTCGCGCCGGCGCGGAAGGCGACGTCGGTGATGCGCACGACCTCCTCGGCCTGCGCCGCCGCCCGCCGCGCGGCGTCGAGCGCCCGCGCCGTGCTCTGCACCGCTTCGCGGGCGAACCGCTCATCGGATCGGATGTCGCGCTCGAGGTCGCGCCGATCGATCCGGGTCAGCTCGAGCGCGACGTCGCGCTGGCGCGCCGCGGCGCGGCGCTGGCCGCCGTCGAAGATCGGAATCGCGAACTGCACGACCGCGGCCCAGGCGCTCGACGGAAAGAGGCCGGACGGGGTGACGTACTGCGGCTGGAAGGTCGCCGTGCCGTTGGGGATCCAGTCCTTCCAGCTGTCGCGCCGCACGCGCTCGGCGGCCGCGATCTCGGCGTCGGCGAGGCGGACGTCGACCCGGCCCGACAGCCAGGTCGATGGCATCTCGCCTGGCAGCTCGAACACCGGCTCCGCCGCCGCGTCCACCGGGGCATCAGCGACGACCAGGACGCCCAGCGCCTCCTGCGTCCGCCGCAGCGCCAGCAGCGACGCCTCGAGCAGCACCTCGTCGGTCGAGGCTTCCTGCGCGGCGCGCAACTCGTTCAGGCGGCTGCCGGCGCCGGCCTGCAGCCGGGCGCTGGCGTAGGACAGGTGCGCCCGCCCGTTCTCGAGCGCGCGCGTGTTGACGCTGACCTGCCGGTGCAGCGCGATCACGGCCAGGTAGGCCTGCGACACCGCCAGCGCGATCTGCCGCCGCGTCTCGTCGCGTCCGAGCCGGGCGAGGCCGACCTGGTCGGCGGCCTGCGCCGCCGCGGCCCACCGCGACGCCGCCAGCACGGGGAACGCCGCCTGCGCCGAGAACGCCGACTGCGTCTGCGGCTGGGTGACGATGCCGGAGGAGCTGCGCTCCTCGTTGAGGATCGTCGTCGTCACGGTGCCGCTCAGCGACGGCAGGAACACGCTGCGCGACGCCTGCAGCAGCGCCTCGGCGCGCAGGATCGCCTGCGCCGCCCGCTCGCCGCCGGGACTGCGCTCGAGGGCGATGCGTATCGCCTCGTCGAAGGTCAGGGTCTGCGCCAGCGGGGCCGGGGTGGGAATCGCCCCCAGCGGGGCGGACACCGGCACCTGCGCGCCGAGCGGCGACGGCAGCGCGGTCAGGACGGCAGTGGAGAGCACTGCAGCGACCAGGCGGCTATGCATGCGCGCCACCCCGCTCGACAACGGCCGTGTCGGCCTCGGCTTCGTGGCCGCGGACGCGTCCGGGCGCGATCGATCGGATGAGCACGTAGAGCACCGGGATGAAGATGACCGACAGCACCGTCGAGGCGATCATGCCGCCGGCGACGGCCGTGCCGACCGAGTTCCGCGCCCCGGCGCCGGCGCCCGTGGCCAGCGCCAGCGGCAGCACGCCGAGGATGAAGGCCAGCGACGTCATCAGGATCGGCCGGAGGCGGATACGCCCGGCTTCGAGCGCGGCGTCGACGATCGAGCGGCCCTGCCCGCGCAGCTGCTCGGCGAACTCGACGATCAGGATCGAGTTCTTGGCGGCGAGCCCGATCAGCATGACCAGGCCGACCTGACAGAACACGTCGTTCGAGAGGCCGCGCAGGAACTGCGCCGACAGCGCGCCAAGGACCGCCAGCGGCACGCCGAGCAGGATGATGAACGGCAGCACCCAGCTTTCGTACTGTGCCGCCAGCACCAGGTAGACGAGGATCAGGCTGACGCCGAACAGCAGGCCGGCCTGCGAGCCGGACTTCTTCTCTTCGAGCGACTGGCCGGCCCAGGCGAAGTCGAATCCCTGCGGCAGCACCTCGCGCGCAATCCGCTCCATCTCGTCCAGCGCCTGGCCCGAGCTGACGCCGGGCCCGGCGTTGCCGCTGATCTCGGCCGATCGGAACAGGTTGAAGTGGTTGATCACCTGCGGCGCCGTGACCTCGGTGAAGCGCACCAGGTTGTCGAGCCGGACGAGCGCGCCGCCCTGCGATCGGACGTAGAGCTGCCCGAGGTCGGTCGGCTTGGCCCGGTACTGCTGCTCCGCCTGGACGTAGACACGGTAGGCGCGGTTGTTGAAATCGAAGTCGTTGACGTACTGCGACCCGATGAAGACCTGCAGCGCCTCGGTCACCTCGCGCAGCGGCACCCCCAGGCTGCGGGCGCGATCGCGATCGATCGTCACCTCGAGCTGCGGATCGTTGGCGCGGAAGCTCGAGAACGCGCCGACCACCAGCCCTGACTTCGCGCTCGCCGCGGTGACCGCGCCGAGCGCCGACGACAGGCCCGAGATCGGCCCGCCCGACTGGTCGAGGATCTCGAACTGGAAGCCGCCGAATGCCGAGAGGCCCTGGATCGCCGGCGGCGGGAAGACGAATACGTTGGCGCCGGAGATCGCGCTGAGCGGACCGCGCAGCCGGTCGAGGACGGCGCCCAGCGAGTGCGCCGCGCCGGGCCGCTCGTCGTACGGCTTCAGGCGGGTGAAGACCATCCCGTTGTTCGGCGCGGCGCCGCTGAAGCTGAAGCCGAGCACGGAGAACGCCGCCTGGATGTCCGGATCCTTGGTGAGGATCTGCTCGGCCTGCTGGGCAATCTTGGTCGTGTATTCGAGCGAAGCGCCGGCCGGCGCCTGGATGATGGCCAGGAAATAGCCCTCGTCCTCGGCCGGCACGAACGACGACGGCACCGAGCGGAAGACGATCCAGGTGAGCCCGACCGAGGCCACGAAGAGCAGGGCCAGGACCAGCCGGTGGCCGAGCGAGAAGCGCAGCACGCGCACGTAGGCGTTGGTGCCGCCGTCGATCACCCGGTTGACGGCGGTGAAGAAGCGGCCGTGGCCATGCGTTTCGCGGTCGAGCAGCAGGGCCGACAGGGCCGGCGTCAGCGTCACGGCGTTGAACACCGACAGGACGACCGCAAAGGCGATGGTCAGCGAGAACTGCTGATAGAGCCGCCCGGTGGTGCCGGGGAAGAACGCCACCGGCACGAACACCGCCACCAGCACCAGCCCGATGACCACGACCGCGCTGAACACCTCGCGCATGGCGTCGTGGGCCGCCTGGCGTGCGCTGGTCTTGTACTCGCTCATGTGCCGCTCGATGTTCTCGATGACCACGATGGCGTCGTCGACGACGATGCCGGTCGCGAGCACGATGCCGAAGAGCGTCAACGTGTTGATCGAGAAACCGAAGACCTTGATGAAGGCGAAGGTGCCGATGAGCGAGACCGGGATGGTGATCGCCGGGATGATCGTGCTGCGCCAGTTCTGGAGGAACAGGAACATCACCAGGATGACGAGGCCGATGGCCTCAGCCAGCGTCCACAACACTTCGACGATCGATTCGCGCACGACCGCCACGTTGTCGAAGGCCAGGCGCCACTCGAGCCCAGGCGGGAAGGTGCGCTCGAGGCGCGCCATTTCGGTCATCACGCCCTGGTAGACCTCGAGGGCGTTGGCCGACGGCAGCAGCTGGATGCCGACGCCCGAGGCGTTGAGGCCGAGAAACCGGAGGTTGGAGGAGTAGGTCTCGGCGCCGAGCTCGACGCGGCCCACGTCGCTGAGCCGGACGAGGGCGCCGTCCTGCCCGGCCTTCTCGACCACGTTCTCGAACTGATTCGCTTCGGTCAGCCGGCCCGCCGCGCGGACGCTGATCGTGTACATCTGGTTGACGTCGGCTGGCGCGTCGCCGACCGCCCCGGCCGCGACCTGGACGTTCTGCTCGCGCAGCGCGTTGGTCACGTCGCCGGCCGAGATGCCCCGCGCCGCCAGCTTCTGCGGATCGAGCCACAGCCGCATCGCGTACTTGCGCTCGCCGAAAATCAGGACGTTGCCGACGCCGGGCACGCGCTTCAGCGCATCGCGGACGTAGACGTCGAGGTAATTGCTGATGAACGCGGTGCTGTAGCGGTTGTCCTTCGAGTAGAAGCCCAGCCCGCCCATGAAGCCGGCGGTGTTCTTGGTGACGCTGATGCCGTTGGTCCGCACCTCGGCCGGCATGCGGCCGAGCGACTGGTTGACGCGGTTCTGCACGTCGACGGCGGCGAGGTCGGCGTTACGGCCGATGTCGAAGGTCACCGTGATCGTCGCGGCGCCGCTGTTGGTCGACGACGACGTGATGTAGGTCATCCCCTCGACGCCGTTGATGACCTGCTCGAGCGGCGTCGTGACCGCGCTCTCGACCGCCTGCGCATTGGCGCCGGTGTAGAACGCGGTGACGGTGACGGCCGGAGGCGTCAGCTCCGGATAGCGCGCGATCGGCAGCGTCGGAATCGAGACCGCCCCGGCGAGGATGATGAGCAGCGAGCAGACGGTGGCCAGCACCGGGCGCCGGATGAAGACGTCGGACAGCATGGCTCAGCGCTTCTCCGCCGCCTGCTCGGTCGCCCGCACGGGCGCGCCGTCGGTGACCTTCTGGATGCCGGACACGATCAGCCGATCGCCGACCTTGAGGCCGCTCTTTAGGACGTAGTCGTTGCCGACGACCGCCCCGAGCTGGACGCCGCGCTGGTGCGCGACCGTCGAGCCGTTCGCTCCGGGCTCGGCGACGAACGCGAAGTACTCGCCGTTGACGCGGTTCACCGCCACCACCGGCACCGTGAGCCCGGGATCCGTGCTCCACACGATCTGCACCCGCACGAACTGGTCGGTGCGGAAGCGGCCAGCCTCGACGTCAGCCTTGGCCAGCACGGTCTGCATCTGGTCGTCGACGCTGGGCGAGATGAAGCCGATCTGGTACGTGGCGATGACCTTGGCCTGTTCGTCGAGCAGTCGCAGCGGCAGGCCCGGCTTGAGGCCGGTCGCCTGCGCCACGGGGATGTTCACGTAGACCTCCAGACCGGCGTTCTGGTCGACGGTCGTCAGCACCGTCGCCGAGGTCACCCGATCGCCGAGCCGCACGGGAATGTCGCCGACCACGCCGCCGGTCGGCGCGGTGACGCGGTAGTAGCCGAGCTCGACCTGCTGCTGCTTGATCTGCTCCTCGATGGCCCGGACCTGCGCCTGCGCCGCGGCGAGCCCTGCGGCCGCCTGGTCGTACTCCTGCTGCGAGCCGGCGCCGGCCTCGAGCAGCGTCTTGGCGCGCTCGGCCTGCTGCTGCGCCAGGCCGAAGTCGGCCTGCCGCGCCGCCCGCTGCGACTGCAGCGCCGCGACCGAGGCCTGCTGCCGCTCGGCGTCGATCTCCATCAGCACCGCGCCGGGCGCCACGCGGGCGCCCGAGGCCACGGCGATCCGACGAATGATGCCGTCGACCTGGGGCTGGATGGTGGTCGAGCGGCGCGACTTCACGGTGCCGACGAACTCGCTCGTCCGCTCCACCGGCGCGTTGCCCAGAGTCAGCGTTTCGACCGAGGTCGCCGGGGGTGTCGCCCCGGCCGCGCCAGCCGGCGGCTGGCCGCCGCCGCAGGCCGCCGCCATCGTTCCGGCCACCAGGCAGCCCACCGCAGCCCAGGCCCGCAATGTGTGGCGCCGCATCCCTTGTCCGACAGTCATCGACCTCACGCGTCCTCCCCCAACCCTGAACCTCCGAGCATACTGCAGGGTCAAGGTACAATCCGCCGCACGCCTACCCTCGCCCATCCCAAGGAGATACGACGCATGCGACGCGGGCTCGTCATTCCTCTCGTGATCGCCGCCGGCACGGCGGCCCTGGCAGCACCGTCGGGCTTGACCGTCCAGGACCTCGTGGCGATGGACCGCCTCTCCGAGCTCGTCAGCTCGAGCGTCCACAGTCGACTCGCCTTCACGGTCAGCACGCTCGATCGCGAGGCCAACCGGCGCCGCACCGACATCTGGACCGTCGATGCCAAGGACGGCGGAGCTCCGGTCCGCCTGACCGCCGACCCGGCGAGCGACACCAGCGCGGCGTGGAGCCCTGATGGTAGGACCATCTACTTCCTGTCGACGCGGTCGGGGTCGTCGCAGGTGTGGTCGATGCCGGGTAGCCAGCCCGGCGAGGCCACCCAGGTGACGAAGTACCCGCTCGACGTCGGCGCCTTCTGCCTGTCACCCGACGGCCGCCAGCTCGCCGTCGCGCTCGAGGTGTTCGTCGACTGCGCCGACCTCGCGTGCACCGTCGATCGCGTCGCGGCCGCCGAGAAGCGCAAGGCCACGGGGCGTCTCTACGACTCGCTGCTCTTCCGTCACTGGGACACCTGGAAGGACGGCCGCCGCTCGCACCTGTTCGTCGCGCCGGTCGACATGTTCGACAAGACGCCGAACGCAGTCGCGCCGATCGACGTGATGAAGGGCCTGGATGCCGACGGCCCGTCGAAGCCGTTCGGCGGCTCCGAGGAGTTCACGTTCACGCCCGACAGCCGCGGTCTCGTGTTCACCGCGCGCGACGCCGGCCGTGAAGAAGCGTGGTCGACGAACCTGGACGTCTGGGTGGCGCCGCTCGACGGCAGCCAGAAGCCCCGCAACCTGACCGCCGCCAACAAGGGCACCGACACCGGCCCGGTCTTCTCACCGGATGGCAAGACGCTGGCGTATCGCTCGATGGCGCGCGCGGGCTTCGAGGCCGACAGGCTCCGCATCATGCTCGTGAACTGGGGCGACCCCAGCGTGCCCCACCGTGTCCTCGCCGAGAAATGGGACCGGTCGCCGAACGAGCTGGTCTGGTCCAGCGACAGCAAGGTGCTGTACGCAACGGCGCAGGACGTCGGGCAGCAGTCCCTGTTCGCGATCGACGTCGCTTCCGGCACCGCGAAGCCGCTGCTGGCAAATGGTACGGTCAGCGCACCGGCGCGCGTCAAGACCGCGCCGGCCGACGCCGTGGCGGTGCTGGTCGACGATCTCCGCTCCCCCGCCGAGGTGCAGATCGTATCGACCGGTGCCTCCGCCGGCGCGCCGGTCGTCCGCACCAGCTTCAACAAGGATCGCCTCGCCAACATCGCGTTCGGCGACGCCGAGCAGTTCTCGTTCAAGGGCTGGAACGACGAGACCGTGCACGGCTACGTCGTGAAGCCGGCCGGCTTCGAGCCCGGCAAGAAGTACCCGGTCGCCTTCCTGATCCACGGCGGCCCGCAGGGGTCGTTCGGCAACCACTTCCACTACCGCTGGAATCCGCAGACCTACGCCGGCGCCGGCTACGCCGCGGTGATGATCGACTTCCACGGCTCGACCGGCTACGGGCAGGCGTTCACGGACGCGATCCGCGGCGACTGGGGCGGCAAACCGCTGATTGATCTGCAGAAGGGGCTCGACGCCGCCATCGCCAAGTACGCCTGGCTCGACGAGTCGAAGGTCTGCGCGCTGGGCGCGTCCTACGGCGGCTACATGATCAACTGGATCGCCGGCAACTGGCCGGACCGCTTCACGTGCCTCGTCAACCACGACGGCAACCTCGACGAGCGGATGGCTTACTACGACACCGAGGAGTTGTGGTTCCCGGAGTGGGAGCACGGCGGCACGCCGTGGGAGAACCCGGCCGGCTACACCAAGCACAATCCGATCGATCATGTCGCCAAGTGGAAGACGCCGATGCTCGTCATCCACGGCGGCCGCGACTATCGCGTGGTGGACACGCAGGGCATGTCGACGTTCACGGCGCTGCAGCGCAAGGGCATCCCGAGCCGGTTCCTGTACTTCCCTGACGAGAACCACTGGGTGCTGAAGCCCGCCAACAGCATCCTCTGGCACGAGACGGTGCTCGGCTGGATGGATCGCTGGCTGAAGCAGCCTGGTGGCGGACCCGGCAGCCCGCCGTAGAGCGCCGGGACCGCGCACTGAACCTGCCCCAGGGCCCTAGTTACGTAGCGATCTGAACCCGGCGCGGACCTCTTCAGAGAAGAGCTCTGGCTGTTCCCAGGCCGCGAAGTGCCCGCCTTTGTCGACCTTGTTGTAGTGAATGAGCTTGGGGTACGCCTGCTCCATCCAGCTCCGCGGGGCCTGGTAGAGCTCGTCGGGAAAGGCGCTCACGGCAACGGGAATGGCGACGCCCATCGGGACGAAAAACGGAATCTTGTTCTCCCGATACAGACGTGACGACGAAATCGCCGTATTCGTCAGCCAGGTCAGCGTGAGGTTGTCGAGAACGTCGTCCCGGGTGAGGCCTTCGCGTTGCCCGTCGAAGGCGCGCGCGATGAGCTGATAGCTCCGCAGGTCGTGGTCGAGAAACCAGGCGGCGAGACCGACCGGTGAATCCGCAATACCGTACAGCGTCTGCGGGTGGTTCGCCATCTGCTGCGCGTATGACAGGCCGTCGGAAAAGAAGAAGGCGAGCCGTTCGCACGCCTGTCGTTCGTCGGCGGAGAGGCCGGGCGGCAGGCCGCTCCCAGAGCCGAGCGCCTTGAGAATGTCGACTGGCACGGCGGACGGCAAGTTGATGTGAATGCCGAGCAGTTCCGGAGGCGCCAGCGCGCCCATCTGCTCCGTGATGAGTGCGCCCCAATCGCCGCCTTGCGCCACGTATCGCGTGTAGCCCAGGCGCTTCATGAGCACCGTCCAGGCACTCGCGATGCGGGCGCAGTCCCAGCCTGTGGTCGTCGGCTTGCCCGAAAAGCCATAGCCCGGTATCGACGGAATCACGACGTGGAAGGCATCGGACGCGCTGCCGCCATGGGCGGTGGGATTGGTGAGCGGATCGATGATCTTCAGCTGCTCGACGATCGAGCCGGGCCAGCCGTGCGTGACGATGAGGGGCAGCGCGCCTTCGTGCTTCGAACGCACGTGAATGAAGTGGATGTCCAGCCCGTCGATCTCGGTGATGAAATTCGGCAGCGCGTTCAGTCTGGCCTCGCACGGGCGCCAGTCATAGTCCGTCGCCCAGTAGCGGGCGAGCTTCTGAATCGTCGCGAGCTGCACGCCTTGCGATGCATCCGCGACCGGTTCCCGTTCGGGCCACCGCGTCGCGTCGATGCGCCTGCGCAATTCGGCCAGCTCGGCGTCGGGAAAATGCACACGGAAGGGACGAATGGCGGTCGTGTCAGTCGCCTGGTCGCTGCGCTGTCGGGTCGCGCTCGGAGTCATGGTGTCTGCCTTTCTGGTCGTCGTCGATCTGGTGGTTCCGGCTGCGTGAGCGCGCAGGCTCTCCGCGAGTGCATGACACCAGACCCGCGACGCCGGATCCATCAGACGAAGGTATCGGCAACACCTTGGTATGAGGCAGGCTTCCTATCGTCCCCTGTTACAATCCCGCCGGAGACACAAGCATGGCCGGTTCCGTTTCCCGTCGCGATTTCGCCCGCCTGTTTGCTGTCGGAGGCTCGGCTGCGCTCTTCGCCGATCCCGTGTGGGCACGCACCACCCCGCAGGCGCCGGCGTTTGCGCCCGGCCCCAGTGGCACGGGCGAAGCGTTCTGGAAGAACGTGCGCGATCAGTTCGTGATGCCGCCGGACCTGGGCGTGCTGAACGCCGCCAACCTCTGCCCGGCCTCGCGGCCGGTGCTCGAAGCGCTCAAGCGGGAGAGCGACAGCGTCGACCACGACCCGTCGGCCCAGAACCGCGCACGTTTGACGGGCGAGAAGGAAAACACCCGCACGGCGCTCGCCGCGTTCCTTCGCGTCACGTCGGAAGAGATCGTCATCACCCGCAACACGAGCGAGGCCAACAACATGGTCTCGAGCGGGCTCGACCTCAAGGCCGGCGACGAGGTCATCGTCTTTGCCGACAACCACCCCAGCAACCTGACGGCGTGGAACGAGAAGGCCAAGCGCTTTGGGTTCACGGTGATCACCGTCTCACAGGTGAACCCGCACCCTGGGATGGAGTACTACATTGAGGCGTACAAGAAGGCGATCACGTCGAAGACGAAGATCATCACCTTCACGCACCTCACCAGTTCGGTCGGCGATCTGTTCCCGGCCAAGGAGTTGTGCGCGCTTGCCCGCGAGCGCGGCATCCTGTCGCTGGTCGACGGCGCGCAGACGTTCGGCCTGCTCGACGTGAACCTCACCGATATTTCACCCGACTTTTACACCGGCAGCGCGCACAAGTGGCCGTGCGGCGCGCGCGAGTGCGGCGTGCTGTACATCAACGCGCGTGCGCACAAGCAGATCTGGCCGTCGATCTACAGCGCCTACCCGGGCGCGGTCGGCATCTCGCGCACGTTCGAAAGCTTCGGCCAGCGCGACGAGGCGACCATGATCGCATTCCGCGAGGCGCTGGAGTTCCAGTCCACGGTCGGCCGCGCGGCGATCGAGCAACGCTCACGCGGACTTGCCAACCAGCTGATCTCCGGGCTGTCGAAGCTGCCGGATGTGAAGGTGTGGACCTCGCCGATTCCGGCGTTGAGCGCGGCGGTCGTGTCGTTCCTCCCTGGTTCGCTCAACTCCCAGAAGCTGGGACAGGCGCTGTACGAGAGAGACAAGATCGGCACGGCCGGACGCGGCGGCGCCGACCGCGGCGGCCTGCGCGCCTCACCGCACTTCTACAACAGCCCCGGAGAGGTCGATCGCCTCGTCGGGGCCGTCGCGAAGTATCTGAAATCAGGCGTGTAGAACCGTACGCTACTCCCACGCGCGGATTTCGTGCACGGACCAATACCAGTTGCGGACGGCCCGGCCGGTCTGGCGGACGCGGAGGACGGTGGCATCCGTCGGTAGAAGTGGCAGATCGATCCTCGGCGAGACCGGCCGCTCGACGAGGCTGAGCGCGAACGGTGTGACGACGGAGCCCGCCATGAGCGGCGAGAACGCCTGCCCGTCGACCGAGCCTTCGATCTCCAGGCGCCGGGGGTAGTCGCCGAAGCTACGGCGATCCATGACCAGGCGCAGGAACGTCGGCCGGCGCACGCGGTCGAACGCAATCTGGATCCACTCGGTGCCGTCCTGCTGCGCGCCGCTCAGCCACCGCGTCGCGTCGTTGCCGTCCACGGCCAGCGGCAGCGCGTTGACATTGTGCGAGGCGCTCAGCGTCAGAGAACGCTGCGGGATCTCCGCGCCAATGGGCGTGGGCAACCGCGTCGATGCCGGCGGCCGCAGCTCCAGGATCGAGACCGGCCCGCGCGTGGTGGCCCTGACGACGTGCTCGCTGCTGGCACGCAGCTCCTCGACCAGCCGCTGCGCGATGGCGGCGTCGCCATAGAGCTGACTGTGGATCACCACGTAGCGCAGGCCGAGCGCGCGAAACATCGCGAGCTCATCGCCGCCGCCGGCCATCTCCGTCGATGGCGGACCGCGGAGAAAATCCTGCAGCGCCGATCCGTAGCCGCTGTAGCCATTGACGATGCGGTTGCCGTGGATCAGCGTGCGGAACTGGTAGCGCACCGCCGGGTCCGGCTCGCCGAGTGGCAGCTCCAGCATCGGCCCCGGCGGCTGCGTCGCCAGCCATTCGTAGGCGGCGCGATCGCCGGCCATCGACGTCGACGGAAAGCGCTCGAGCGGCAGCGGGCCCATATAGCCTTCGGCAACGATGCCAGCGCCGAGGAGCAGCACGAGCGCGGCGCGGACGGCGGGCGCCGCGATCCGATCGAGCAGCCTGACGGCACCGTAGGCGGCGAGCGCCGCCAGCGCCAGGTGCACGACGGTCGCGAAGCGCGCCGGCGCGCGCAAGCCGTCCAAGCCTGGGACGATCGCACCGAGCCAGGCGTAGGGTCCGGTCGACAGGCGGACGCCGTCCCAGAGCGCCGGCTCCGGCCCCATCGACAGCACGAACGCCACCACGCCGATGCCAAGGTAGAGCGGGATGCCGACACCAGCCGGCACGAGACCAGCGGCGTTCCCGCCGCGCGTCGCGGACGGCACCAGCACACACAGCGCGAGCAGCACGACGATCAGCCCCGGGAACAGCTCCTTCTCACCGGCGCCAATCGGCAAGACTTTCGACCACAGGCGCGGCTGATGGCTGACGCGGAGATAGTCGGCCGGCCTCGCGCCGAACTGCACGGCGTCGCCGCGCGTGCGCGACAGGCCCTGCTCGTGCTTCACGCGCAGGTAGGTCGCGGCGACCGGCGCGATGATCAGCCCGATGGCGATCGCCGCCGCCGCGAGGTGCAGGGCGTGCGACGCCAGCCGCTCGCGATGCCGCGCCAGCTCCACGATCGCGACGATCGCCACCGGCACGGCGAGAAAGAACAGGAAGTAGCCGTTCGAGAGGCCCTGCACGGCAAACGCACCGACGAACAGCGCGAGCGCGCGTCGCGACCCGGTCACGAAATAGCGATGCAGCGCCCACAGCGCGATCGGCATCCAGCCGTTCATCAGGACCTGGAGGTGCGTCACCTGCGGCGCCCGGTAGGGGCACCACATGAAGGCCAGGCCGGCGAGGACGGCGGCGTCGCGGCGGCCGGTGAGGCCGCGCGCCAGCAGGTACATGCCCCCGCCAGCGAGCACGAACGAGGCAATCAGCGCGACGTTGTAGACGAGGACAGCGTTGCCGGTCAGCCAGTAGATCGGCGCGAGCGGCACCGCGATTCCGAGCAGGTGCTCGGAGTAGGCCAGCGTGTCGGGGTACGGGTAGAACGGCGGCGCCGTCCACAGCCCGGTCAGACCGTGCCGCAGGCGATCGGCGTCCCAGCCCAGGATCCAGGCGTTCAGCAGCGGATCGCCGAACGGCGCCGCCATGGTCGTTCCGGGGCGCAGCGCCAGCGGCCATGTCCAGGCGATCGCAAGCGCAAGAAAGCCGGTGAGGACGGTGATCCGCTCGCCGGCGGCGGTGCGGAGCCAGAAGAGAAAGCGCGGGCCCATCGGGTGGGCCCGTTTGTACCTCATCCGGCGCGGCCGCGCATCATCGCGGCCGAACAGCGCCAGCGTCAGCGCTTCGGCGCCTGGGCGACGTACTTGCCGGCCCAGTCGAGCATCAGGTCGGCGATCTTCAGGTTGTTCGAATCGAGCATCATCATGTGCGTCGTGCCGAGCATGCCCATCTCGTCCAGCTTGAAGTAGTCGGCCTTCGTCGTGCCCTGCTTCTCGGCGCGCCGCTTGTTGATGGCGTCGACGGTCTCCTGGCACTGCTGGCTGACGTTCGCGTAGTCGCCCTTGACGACCAGATACGGGATGGCGTCGAAGTCGGCGGCGGTGAGACCACTCTGCGCCAGCGAGCAGCCGCCCTCGATGGTGATCAGGCCCTTGACGAGAGCGAGGTGGCCGCGCTCTTTGAGGATGCGGACGGCGTGGTGGCCCATGATCCCGGACTGCGAGTGCGTGGCGATCACCGCGCCGCCGAGGCGCTCGACGAGCAGCGCCATCGCCTGCGGCGTCCAGGTGTGGGCCGGCGCCAGGTTCTGCGGCGTGCAGGTGGCGCACGTCGATCCAGGCAGCGTCACCTCGGCGTTCGGGACGAGCTGCTTGTAGTACTCGCCGACGGCGTCCAGCGGGAAGAGCGGCGCCACGTGCGGCTCCCGGGGATTGGGCGTCGCCGGATCCATTTGGGGGTCGCCGGGATCGCCGTGCTTGATCAGCCGGCCGCCATTGGCGATCGTCGACCCGGCCGGCAGCAGGTGGCCGAACCAGTACGTCCAGGCCAGCGTGTCGGTGATGCGGCCGAAGTTCGGCAACAGCGCGGCGGCGCCGGCCGCGTCGCCGGCGAGGGCCTTGGCTCGGGCGTCGTGCAGCACCGAGTGATCGAAGCCCGATCGGCCGCGTCCCGCCTGATCGACGACATAGGTCGCGACGCCCTTGCGCACGAAGTACGGATACCAGCCCTCGCGCCCGTCGGGCGTCGACTCGAGCGCCGCCCCAGAGTGCGTCGAGCCGTGCACCATGATCACCGGCCAGCCCGGTCCCTTGATCTTCTTGGGAATCTGGAACTGCACGTACATCTGGCCGATGGTGATCTGCTGCGGCGTCGGCGCCGGCGGCGTCTGCCCTGGCGGCGCGCCCGGGATCGAAGCGTGCTCGCTGATCTTGGTCACGCCGCCGATGAAGAAGCTGCCCTGATCGGCGAGGGTGACGGGACCGCCGGTGAACCGCTTCTGCGGCGTCTGTGCGGCGGCACCCTGAGACAGCGCCGAGGCGAACGCCAAGGCGGCGACAGAGACGGAACGGCGGTTGGGACGCATTGCCAACAAAATACGGCCAACCGGACCGTTTCGTGACGCCCGCTGATCCAGAATGCCGCGATGCCGTCGATCGAGCCGCTCCCGACCGCGACGCTGGTGGCGATCGGCGCGCTCCTGGCAGAGGAGGCGTTCTTCCGCGGCTTCCTGCAGCGCGAGGTCGAGCACGCGCTGGACGGTCGCCCGCACGCCGCCGCGATCGCCGTCGCGGCGAGCGCGATCCTCTTCGGGCTCGCCCACGCGGCCGGCGGCTGGCACTACGTGCTGTTGGCCACGCTGGCCGGCACAGGCTATGCCATGGCCTATCAGCGCACGGGCCGCGTCGAGGCGGCCATCCTCACCCACTTCGCCGTGAACGCCACCCACTTCCTGCTGTTCACGTATCCAACCCTGGCCTAGCTGGATGCAGAATGTCTATTGAATGACCGCGACGATCAACGCTTACGCCGTCGGGCGCCCGGGCGGACTCGCTGAACCTTTTTCGTATCAGCGAGCGCTCGGCCCCAATGACGTGCTGGTGAGAGTCACGTCCTGCAGCATCGCGCGAGGCGACGTGCAGTTCATCGACAACGACTGGGGCGACACTCGATTTCCGCTGGTCCCCGGCCATGAGATCGTCGGTGTCGTCGACGAGGCCGGGTCGACAGTCGTTGGCATGAAGGCCGGCGATCGGGTTGGCGTCGGCTATCAACAGGCCGCGTGTTTTTCGTGCGAGTTCTGCCGGGACGGCAACGAACAGCTCTGCCCTGAGCAAAAGGTCATCGGGGTCGACTGCTACGGTGGTCTGGCCGACTACATCGGCGTCGAC
>JANOIR010000246.1:0-23477 GCA_031407765.1 Vicinamibacteraceae bacterium | reverse complement strand
CCGCGTCACCTACGAGATGATGTCGGCCTTCTGGCCGACGCCCGAAGCGGCCAGGATGCTGCCGAAGGTGGCCGAGGGCATGAACCGGATGCCCAAGTTCGTGGCATCGCGCACGTTGGCCAAGGCCGAGTGGCAGAACACGACGCTGCTCGGAGGCGACCTCGTCGCCGAGGTGAAGGCCTTGAAGGCCAGCGACGGTCCGGATCTGGTCATCCTGGGCAGCGGCAGCCTGGTCTCGCAGCTCACCGCCGCGCGCCTCATCGACGGGTATCAGCTCGTCCTCAACCCGATAGCGCTCGGCAAGGGCCGGACCCCTTTCCAGACCCTCGAAGACCAGCGCGGCTTCCACCTGACGAAGACCCAGGCCTTCAGGAACGGCAACGTCGTGCTCTGGTACGAGCCGGCCTGAGTGGCGGCCAGCCGGCTGGGCCGCGTCCCGGCGCGGTCCAGAGCTGGACGGTCAATCGCAGACAAAGCCTGCTACCATGCTCTGTTGCCCATCCCACTCCGGGGCGGGCCAGAGCACCCCGCAAGGATTTCAGTGCCGTTCAACGCGTTTCCGCTGCACCCCAGCCTCAAGCAGGGCATCAAGGAGCTGGGCTTCACCCGGCCGACGCCCATCCAGACCGACGCCATCCCGCCCGCCCTCGAAGGGCGCGACATTCTGGGGTGCGCCTCCACCGGCAGCGGCAAGACCGCGGCCTTCCTCCTGCCGATCCTGCACCAGCTGATGGAGCGGCCGCGCGGCACGACGCGGGCACTGGTCCTGACGCCGACGCGCGAGCTCGCCGCGCAGGTTCTCGCCGATCTCAACGACCTCGCCGTCCACACGCCGCTCAACGCGGCCGCGGTCTTCGGCGGCGTCGGCATGGGTCCGCAGGAGCACGCCTTCCGCAGCGGCGTCGACGTCATCGTCGCCACGCCCGGGCGCCTCCTGGATCACTTCCGGCAGGCGTACGCCAAGCTCGCCGGCCTCGAGTACCTGGTGCTCGACGAAGCGGATCGCATGCTCGACATGGGCTTCCTGCCCGACATCCGGCGCGTGCTGCGGCACCTGCCGCCGCGCAAGCAGACGCTGTTCTTCAGCGCCACGATGCCTTCTGCGATCGCGACGCTCGCGCACGAGATGCTGAAGAACCCGGTGACGCTGAACCTGGCGCGCAAGGCGGCGCCGGCCGTCGGCATCACGCAGGCGGTCTATCCGGTGCCGCAGGATCTCAAGACGTCGCTCCTCGTGAAGCTGTTGAGCCAGGGCCAGATGAATCAGGCGCTGGTCTTCACCCGCACCAAGCACCGCGCCAACCGCCTCGCCGATCAGCTCGGCAAACAGAAGATCAACGTCGCGCGCATCCACGGCAATCGCTCGCAGTCGCAGCGCACCGACGCCCTCGAGGGCTTCAAGGGCGGGCGCTACCGCGTGCTCGTCGCCACTGACATTGCGGCGCGCGGCATCGACGTCGAGGCGCTCGGCCACGTCGTCAACTTCGACGTGCCGCTGGTGCCCGACGACTTCATCCACCGCGTCGGCCGCACCGCGCGCGCCGAAATGACCGGCGACGCCTTCACGTTCGTGGCGCCGCAGGAGGAAGCGGACCTGCGCGCGATCGAGCAGGCGATAGGCAAGCGCTTGCCGCGCGTCACCGTCCCCGACTTCGACTACACCGCGCGCGCGGCGGAACGCTTCGAGGTACCGATCGCCGACCGCATCGCCGAGATCCGCAAGCGCAAGGCCGAGGATCGGCTGCGGGCGAAGGCCAACGCCGAGCGTCGCGCGGGGCACGGTGCGGGGCCCGCGGCGGGGCGGCCGGCAGGATCGCGGCCGGGTGGCGCCGGACGTCCTCCGGGCGCCAGCGGTCCGGGTGCGGGCGGTAACCGTGGCGGCGCGCGTCCGGGCGGGCTAGGCGGCAGCCGTCCCGCGGGCGGCGGCGGTCGCCCCGGGCCGGGCGGTGGCAGCGCGGGGAGCTACGCGCCCCGGCGTCCCGGTGGCGGTGCGGCCGGACCGCGGCGCAGCGGCAACCGCTGACACCTCCGGGAGCCTCTCCCGGAGCTGCTCCCGATGCCGCTCCCGATGCTCCGTTCCAACCAGGCAGAATCTGCTGCGATGGATTTGCGGATTCGGACAGTTGGGGCAGCGGATGCGCAGATTCTGCGCGAGTACCTGCGGCTGTCGATCTTCGTGCCGTCCGGTGATTCGCCGACGCCGGCCGAGATCCTCGATCGTCCGGAGATCGGCTGCTACGTCAACGACTGGGGACGCTACGGCGACGACGGCGTGCTCGCCGTCGACGACCGCACCGGCGCCGACCTGGGCGCCGCGTGGCTGCGGCTCTGGCCCGGCCTCGACACCGGCTACGGCTTCGTCGATCGCGCGACGCCGGAGATGGCGATCGCGGTGCGACCGGAGGACCGCGGTCGAGGCGTCGGCACGTGCCTGCTGGACGCGTTGCTCGATCGCGCCTCGCAGCGTCATCGCGCCGTGTCGTTGAGTGTGGCACTGGACAACCCGTCGGTCGCGCTTTACCAGCGCTTCGGGTTCCGTGCCATTGCAACGTCGGCCGGCACGCTGACGATGCGCCTGACGTTCGATCGTTGAGCGACGCGACGCCGAGGCCCGAGGCCCAGCGTCGCGTCATGTCGATGCCGCGCTAGATTACGACGCGCACGGGCTGGAGCAGGCGCACCGCCACCGCCGCACCGCGGCCGAGGCGCACGTCCTTGCCGCGCGTCGACAGCACCACGCCGGTGCCGGCCGCGCCACCAACGGCGCTGCCGATGGCCGCGCCCTTCTTGCCGTCGGCAATCGCGCCGATGATGGCGCCGGCGCCCGCCGGGATACCGATCTTCAGGGCGTCGTCCCTTTTGGTGCCCGGCGCCTCGCGCATCACGCGCGACGTCGAGACGCGGTACTGAACGTCGCCCACCGTCATGGACGTGAAGCGGAACGCCACCCGGCCGCGGCCTTTCACGCGCGCCGACTGCCGCGCGTCCGTGACGAAGCCGCTGAGACGCGTGCCGGCGGGCAGCACCTCGACGCCGTCGACGACGACGGCCCGTCGCAGATGCGCGTGCACGGGGCTTTCGATCCGGCTGGTGTCCGAGGCGACGTAGCTGTCGAGTGTCAACGGCAGCAGCGTGCCGCTGGGCAGGGTGACTTCGCGGACACTGCGCCGTTCGAGCGGACCCGCGCTGGCCAGGGCGGTGAACATCGAGAATGCGCCAGCAAGCAGCGCCGCACGAGAGACGATTCGGTTCGACATGGTGACCCTCCTGGGGTGAGGGACAACCAAGGTTCGTGCCGCACTCGTAAGCCCTAGAGAACACGACCCTACCGCGCAAATACCCACCGTCGCCCACGGTCGGGCTGTCCGTTCCACGGGACAGGAGTGGCAACGATCAGCCTCGTCCATGCCGGCCCGTGCCCGTGCGCGTCACTGCACGGTCAGCGTCGTGCTCGAGCGAATCAGCGCCGAAGAGCTGCCGATCGAGAGCTTTACCTGTCCCGGTTCCAGCTTCCAGGCGTGCGTGCCCGAATCCCACGAGGCGAGGGCTTCAGCCTTCAGCGGCAGCTGGATCGTCCGGCTCTCGCCCGGCTTCAGCCGGACGCGCTGGAAACCCTTCAGGGCCTTGACCGGCGGTGTCCCGGCCGGCCCGCTGCGCTCGACATAGAGCTGCGCCACTTCGTCACCCGCGCGCGCGCTGGTGTTCTTGAGCGTCACGCTGATCGTCACGGCGCCGTTCTTCGCCAGCGTCGGCGTGCTCGCGCGCAGGTTGGCGTACTCGAACGTCGAGTAGCTCAGGCCGTGGCCGAACGCATAGAGAGGCTGGCCCTTGAAGTACTGGTAGGTGTGGCCCTTTCGGATGTCGTACGCCTCGAATGGCGGCAGCTGGTCGAGCGACGCCGGCCACGTCGTGGTCAGGTGGCCGCCCGGGTTGTAATCGCCGAACAGCACGTCGGCGATCGCCGTGCCCTGCTCCTGCGCGGCGTGCGTGATGTGCAGGATCGCCGGGACGTTGGCCTGCGACCAGTTGATCGCGTAGGGGAAGCTCGAGACGAGCACGACGATCGTCCTGGGGTTCGCGGCGAACACCTGCCTGATCAATTCTTCGTCGGTGAGCTCGAGCGACTCGCGGTCGCGGCCTTCGCGGCCCATGCCCTTGTCGGCGCATGGCTTGGTCGAGCCGTCGTTGTTGAACATCTCCATCGGGTTGGTGGCGCCGCACATCGGATCGTTGCCGACGACCACGATCGCCACGTCGGCCGCCTTGGCCGCGCTTGCGGCGGCAGCTGCGTCCCGTCCGTCGGCGTGCGTCACGGTCGCGGCGGTGCCGACCTTGGTCCTGATGCCGTCGAGCACGGAGATGGCGTACGGCGTCGGCCCGCCGTAGAAGTCGGTCAGCACCTTGTCGGCGCGCGGGCCGAGCACGGCGATCGACTTCACGCCAGCCCGCTTCAGCGGCAGCGCGCCGCCGGCGTTCTTCAGCAGCACCACGGACGCGCGGGCGACGTCGCGCGCCAGCGCCTTGTGCGCGTCGGTGGTCCACGGTTCGGGGTCGTTCGGGGCGCCGATGCGCGCGTACGGCGACGCGGCCGGCGGATCGAGGAGACCGAGGCGGATCAGCGTGCGGAACTTGCCGCGCAGGGCGGCGTCGATGTCGGCCTCGGTGACGAGCTTCCGCTCGAGGACGCGGCCGAGCACCTCGCGCAGATCGGCGCCGTCCATCATCGCGAACCACAGCAGCTGCCCGTAGCCGGCCTTGATCGTGGCGGCCAGCGCCTCGTCGATGGTCGCGGCGTGCTTCTGGTGGTTGACCAGGTTGCCGACCGCGGCGAGGTCGGTCGAGAAGATGCCGTCCAGCCCCCACTCGCCGGCCAGCACCGTCTTCGCGGTCGGATGCAGCAGCATCGGCACGCCGTTCCACTTGTTGTAGGACGCCATGAACGAGCGGGCGCCGCCCTCGCGGATGGCCATCCGAAACGGGACCGAGTAGTACTCGCGAAAGAGCTGCTCGTCGAAATCGGACGAGGATCGCGTCCGCGTCGTCTCGTTGCTGTTGGCGAGGTAGTGCTTGAGGAGCGCCGCCGCGCGCCAGTACTTCGGATGGTCGCCCTGGATGCCGCGGATGTAGGCACTGGCGAGCGTCCCGGTGAGGAACGGGTCCTCGCCGTAGCTCTCCTCGTAGCGACCCCAGCGCGGATCGCGCGCCAGGTCGACGTTCAGCCAGTTCACCAGCACGGCCTGGCGATACGTCGGATGCTGCGTGATGAAGCGGGCCTCGACGCCCTGCGCTTCACCGGCGCGCTGGAGAAGCGCCGAATCCCACGTTGCGCCCAGGCCGAGCGTCAGCGCGAACGACGTCGTCGGAATGGGCTTCTCCGGCCCGAATCCGCCTTTTTGAACGAGCTGGTGCAGGCCTTCGGCGCCGCCCATGTCGGGGATGCCGAGGCGCGGCACCGCGGTGCTCGTCTGGAGACAGGCGAGCTTCTCGTCGAGCGTCATCGTCGTCAGGATGGCGTCGACGCGCCGTTCGATGGGGAGGGCGGGGTTGCGGAAGGCCGCGTCGGCTGGCGGCATCGCGGCAGGTTGACGGGCGGCGAGCGCCGCGGCGAGCACGCCGCAGACGCCGAGAACGAGCAGAGTTTGGGGGAGAACCGTCTGCCGAGCCATCGCACGCACCTCCAGGAGCGGCGCGCAGCGTAGCACGGATGACACCCGGTGACAGACCCGTCCGGGACTACGTCCCGAGCCGGCGCTCGGAGCGTCACTCGTCCAGCACGGCGTGGAGGTCGCGTTCGCGGCTAGCTGCCACGCCGGTCGTTCAGGCGGATCGAGCGGAGGATGTTTTCGAACGTGTCGGCGTAGGCCGCCTCGTCGCGGTCGGGGACCACTGTCAGCACGTAGAACAGGTTCCCGTCGGCCAGCTGCGCCGTCACGATGTCCAGGCGCTCGACGCCGCCAAGCGGCGACCGGTTGGTCAGCGTGGTGGACAGGGCGCGACGCCCGGCCAGCGTGACGATGCGCTGTTCGCCGCTGCGCTGGATGGACTGCTCGCCCTCGGCGAGGGCCTCCAGGAACGCGTCCGTGGCCGCCGTGAGGTCGCCCGACGTGGCGCGCGCGACGCCCAGCTCGACGCCATGCGTCAGAACGTTCTGGCCATTCATCGGACCGTAGGCGTTCTCGGGCACGTAGCGGATGAAGTTGTTGGCCGACAACGCGCGCCAGTTGTTGGGCACGTTGACCTGGAAGATCGAGCCGCCGCGCTCGGTGCGCTGACGCGCCGAAGGCGCCGGCACCGGCTGACCGGGCGTGCCGGTCGTCGCCAGGCCGCCCGTCGAGGACGCCGTCCCGCCGCTCCTGGTGCCGTTGCCACTGCGCTGAGCCAGCTCGCCCATGGATCGCGGCGCCGGCAGGCCGGCGAAGGCCTGCTTGATCGCCGGGAAATCGCGTCCGTTGCGGGCGTTCGGCGCGATCTGCAGCTGCCGGGCTTCGGCCGCGATGTACTGCGAGCGGTTGCCCGGATTCGGGTGGCCGTTGAGCCACTCGATACCGCCGCCGCCCTTGCCCTGCTTTTCGATCGTTTCGAACATGCGGGCCAGGTCGTTGGGGTCGTATCCGGCGCGCGCCATCAACTGCGCGCCGAGGATGTCAGCCTGCTTCTCGTACTCGCGGCTGTACTTGAGGAGGAGCGTGCCGAGCCCGAACTGGCTGCCCTGCTGCACCGCGCTACCGACGCGGCCGCCAATCACCGCCCCGGCGATGGCGCCGGCGAGGGCGCCAAACTGCGCGTTCTGG
Source organism: Vicinamibacteraceae bacterium (assembly GCA_031407765.1). Lineage (GTDB taxonomy): Bacteria > Acidobacteriota > Vicinamibacteria > Vicinamibacterales > Vicinamibacteraceae > JBDSLU01. The sequence continues at coordinate 16,686 of JANOIR010000246.1, read as the reverse complement.
GCTTTGGTCGCGTTCGCGGTGCCGTGCCGCAGCAGCACGTGCGACAGCTCGTGCGCCATCACGCCGGCGACCTGGCCTTCGTTGGCGGCGGCATCGACCATGCCGCGATTGATGAACATCGGCCCGCCGGGCAGGGCGAACGCGTTGATCTCCTTCAGGTTGACCGGGGTGAAGGAGTATTCGAACTCGGGTCTATTGAGGTCGGGCGGGGCCTGGGCCACGAGCTCGCGGCCCAGGCGGGCGAGGTAGTCGTTGATCTGCCCGTTCTCGATGACGGGGTACTGCTTGCGCACCTCTGCCGCAGCCTCGCGCCCGAGTTTGACGTCGTCCTCGGGCTTGTAGCGGTTCTTCGGGGGTTTGATCGCCGTCTGCGCGGCGAGCGTTGCCGAAAGAACCACGGCGACGGCGGCGGAGAGTGCGGGCTTCATCGTATGGTCAGCTCGTTGTCGATGGTGTAGCCCGGCGCGGCCTCGCGCGCGAGGTCGATGACCTTCTCGCGAACCGCAGCCGAGCGCACCCGGCCCTTCAGCGTGACGCGGCGGGACACCTGATCGGTATCCACGTCCACATCGGAGACGTCGATCGTGTTGTCTTGCAAGAGTGCGGCCTTGACCGCGCCGGTGCGCAGCACGCCCGCCGCGGTGACTGCCGCGTCGGCGCCGGCGGCTGCCGCAATCCGCGCGCCCTTGGCGGCGGCGTCACGGGCTGAGCGCGCCGCGTCCTCCGAGGCCGGGCCGATCTTGTCGCCGAGCTTCTCGGCCGCCTTGCCGATCTTCTCGCCGGCCTTCTCCGCAGCCGCGCCGACCTTTTCGCCGACCTTCTCCGCGGCTTCGCCCGCCTTCTCGGCCGCGCGCTCCGCCTGCTGCTCGTGCTTCTTGTCGCAGGCCGTCGCGCCGAGCGCGCCGGCGGCGAGCACGCCCGCGAGACCGAGGTGCGCGAGCGAGCTCAGGCGGGACGAAAGCGATGTGTGGCGTGTCATGACTCCTCCGTGAGTTCCCGAACGGGAAAAATGGGTGCCCTCGGGGATAGACGAGTTCCAGCGGCCGGTGTTCAGCCGCTGAGGCGCTCACACGCCTGAACGCTGCGAAGGCTGTGCCAGATTGGCCGGGGACCGTCAGAGGGACTGACCCAACCGGGCTTCGAGGTGGGCCCGGAAGGTGCGACTGATGCGGGGACGGGCGCCGTTCTTGAGGACGACCTCGAATTCGCCGTGCGAGAGCGGCTCGAGCTGGACGACGCTCTCGAGGTTCACGATCGCCGAACGGTGGATGCGGATGAACCGTCGCGGATCGAGGCGTTCGGCCAGCTCGGAGAGGGCGGCGCGGTAGAGGAACGATGTGCGCCCGACGTGGAGTGTGGCGTAGACGCCGGCGCCCTCGATCCAGTCGATTTCGGCCGAGCGCACGAACCGCGTGGTGCCGCCGGCTTTCACGACCAGGCGGTCCCAGTAGCGCGGTGTGGGCGGCGTGGCGGCGGCCAGATCGAGCAAACGCTGGCCGTAGCCGCGCGGGTCGCGTTCCCCGAGACGAGCCCGGGCGCGAGCCATGGTGGCCTCGTGGCGCTCGTCGCTGAACGGCTTCAGCAGGTAGTCGAGGGCGTTGGCCTCGAAGGCGCGGACGGCATGCTGATCGTAAGCGGTGACGAACACCGTCAGCGGCATGCGGGCGGCGCCGACCGCGTCGACGACGCCGAGGCCGTCGAGCTCCGGCATCTGCACGTCGAGGAAGACGAGATCGGGATGCTCTCGCTCGATCGCGTCGATCGCGGCGAGCCCGTCCGAGGCCTCGACGATGGCGCCGACCCCGGTGTCCCGGCGGAGCAGGTCGACCAGTCGCTGGCGCGCCGGCTCTTCGTCGTCGACGACGAGCACGCGGAGCAGCGGCGCGGTCATGCCGAGACTTTCGAGGTCGGCGCCGCCGCCGCCGCTTCCGTCGCGCCCGCTGAGTCCGCGGCCCCCGCGCCCGACCCCACGGACGCCGTCGACGCGCCAAGCACCTCGCCGACCAAGCGAAGCGGCAACGAGATCTCGACGCTGGTGCCGCCGCCGATCCGTGGCAGCACCGCGAAGCGGCTGCTGGCGTTCGGGTGCAGCTCGGCGATCCGCTCGCGCGTCACCGACAGGCCGACACCGGCGCCGCTCTCGAGCTGCCAGCCGGCGGGCAGCCCGACGCCGTCGTCCTGGACGCGGATCTCGAGCCGGTCCACGGCCGCGCGCGCGTCGATGGTCACGGTGCCACCCGAGGCGCGACTCGCCAGTCCGTGGCGCACGGCGTTCTCGACCAGCGGCTGCAGGATGAGACTCGGCACGGCGGCGTGGCGCACGTCGGCCGCGACGTCGGTCACGATGCGCAGGTGATCGCCGAAGCGTATGCGCTGGATGGCGAGGTAGTGATCGAGGAAGGCCAGCTCCTCGACCAGCGCCACCTCCTGGCGATCCTTCGAGTCGAGCGACAGGCGCAGCAGGTCGCCGAGGTGCTCGATCATCCGCCGCGCCAGCTTCGGATCGCGATCGACCTGCGACGAGACGGTGTTGAGCGCGTTGAACAGGAAGTGGGGATCGAGCTGCAGCCGCAGGTTGTTGAGGCGCGCCTCGGAGAAGCGGCGCTCGAGCCGCTCGCGGCGCAGCTCGCTGGTCACGAAGCGCTCGTAGTAGTTGAGCGCGAGCCAGCCGCCGAGGATCACCCAGTAGACCAGCCAGCCCCAGAGGTACATGCCGCCGAGGGCGTTGGTGATCAGCGTGGTGGTGAACACCGCTTGCCACGGCACGAGCTGCGCCGTGGCGCGCAGCGCCGCCGTCAGGTAGACGTAGAGGATCGTGAAGACGAGACTGAGCGCGAGATGCGCCGCGAGTCGGCGCGCCAGCTGGCGATCCGAGAACGGGAGCCGGCGATCCGCCGCGACGACGAGCGGCGCGATCAGACCCCAGGCCCACCACTGCGTCAGCGAGGACGCCAGCGTCGCGACCGCGCCGCCGCTGCGCAGGTTGGGCAGCGCGAAGATCACGCCGACGATGGTCCAGAAGATGGCCAGGAGCACACCTCGGCCCACGCCGCTCTGCGGCAGCAGGCCAGGTGAGGGTGCTCGCTCGCTCATCGTGTCGGTGCCGCCAGTGTAACGCCCATCACGTCGTCGAGCCGCAGCATCAGGCCCCACCCGAAGAAGGCGTTGGCGACGCCGACGATCACCTCGTTGTCCCCGGCCTCGAGCGGCAGGCTGAAGGCGCCGTTTTCGAGCGAGAGCCGCCCATCCGGCTTCTTGCGCAGCTCCGGCTTCATGTAGGCGTTCACGTCGGCGTAGACCGGCTTGCCGTTGACGAACACCCAGACTTCGTCGTTCCAGCCGATGGCGGCCCGCCTCTCGGTCTTCGCTGCGGCGCGGACGGACGTCCGCAGCCAGACGAGCGACCGGCCCTCGGGCAAGCCGTAGCGGCGGCTGATGTTCACGAGGCCGCCGGTTTCGGCCGGCAGCGGCGTCCACGCGGTCGTGGCCATCGGCCGTGTCGCGACGTCAGGCGTCGCGCCTTCCGCCAGCGCCGCGACGGGGGAGACCGACCAGTGGCGAACGTACCGTGGGTCCTGCGCGGTCGGATCCGCGCCGGGACGGGGATCGAGGCCCTCGACCGCGTCGGGGGTGACCTTCACGTTGGCCAGGAAACCGGTGCCCTGCAGCACGATCGCGCCTTCGCCAGCATCGCCCTCGAGGCGGGTGACATCGAGGGCCGGCGCGCCGCCGTTCACCCACACGCGAAGGCGCCGGCCGGACACGACCAGCTTCACGTGGTTCCACTGGCCCATCACGTACCGCGCCGCCGCTTGCGGCCCGGGGTAGATGTCCCACAGCAGCACGTTCTTCGTCACGGGCGCGTACTGGACGCAATCCGGTTTGGTGCCGCAATCGGGCTGGGGCCGGACGTAGAACAGCTCGTAGGTGGCGGCGTCGCGGCGGTGGAAGCCGATCGACGGGCCCAGCCCGCTGGTGCCCTCGACGTCCACTTCGATCGTACCGTTCTTGAAGAGCGGCCCCTTGAGCACGGCCTCGGGCCGGGTCGGCAGGCGAGGGATCTCGATCGCCTGCACGCCTCGGTGTTCGACGACCTTGATGCCGTCGCTCAGCGTCCAGCGATCGGGCGTGAAGGGGATGACCGCGTCGGCCGCGGCGGCGGGTGGCGGCAACCGGCCGCTGGGCGCCGCGGCGCCTTCAGCGTGGATCGGCGAGACCGCAATCCATGACGAGAAGGCAAGACACGCGCCCGACAGGCAGGCGCGCACAGACGGTCGGCTGATGTGTACCATGGCTCCAGCCTAGAGATGGCTCGCCGTAGCGTTCCAACCCAAAGATGCCAGCCGGACCGGCCTGTTGCAGGGCGGCCCCCGTCACAAGGAGCAGGTATGCCGCCCATCGTCGGCGTTCTCGTCATGATCGCGGCCATCGTCGTCGTGGGTCACCAGCCGGCGCGGACGTTGCCCACGTTCGATACCGAGGTGCGCCTCGAGGCGACGGCCGAGGATTCGGCCAACGTCAGCGGGGGCGATCTCGACGGCGACGGCGATCTCGATCTCGTCCTGGCGAAAGGCCGGCACACGCCGCTGCTGGATCGCGTCCTGATCAATGACGGCAAGGGCGCCTTCGTTGCGTCGGACCTCGGGCCGACGGCCGACCGGACCTACACGGCCGCGCTCGCCGACGTCGATGGCGACGGCGATCTGGACGTGCTGACCAGTAACGACACGCCCGACCGGAAGCTGGTCTACCTGAACGACGGCAAGGGCCGCTTCACCGTGGCCGGCACCTGGGGTGTCGGTGCCTGGTCCACGAGGAATGCCGCGATGGCCGACCTGAACGGCGACGGTCGCCCCGACGTCGTCGCGGCCAATCGGCCCGGCCCCAGCTTCGTGTGCCTCAATCAGGGCGGCGGCCGCTTCGCCACCGACTGCATTTCGATTCCCGCGGCTTCGGCGACGAGCATCGTGCCGGCGGACTTCGACAAGGATGGCTTCGTCGATCTCGCGGTGCCGAGCCGGGACGTCGGCCAGAGTCACGTCTACTTCAACGACGGCAAAGCCGGGTTCGCCAGGCGGGCGCCGTTCGGCCCGGCGGATGCCGCGGCCCGCGTCGCCGCCGCCGCGGACTTCGACGGCGATGGCGACGTCGATCTCGCGATGGGCGACGAACGGGCTGCGTCGATGGTGGTCTACATGAACGACGGCAAAGGCGGGCTCGCGGCGGGCTACCGCATCGCCGACCAGGCGAGGACGCCGTACGCGATGACGGCCGGCGATCTGAATCGCGACGGCCACCCCGACATCGTGCTCGGCTATACGGCCGGTCCGCATTCCGTCTTCTTCAACGACGGAAGCGGCCGGCGCTTCGACGAGGTGCGCTTCGGCGATCGGCAGGGGTCCGCCTACGGCTTCGCGCTCGGCGACGTCAATGGCGACGGCCGGCTCGACATCGCCTTAGCCAGATCCGACGCCCCCAACGTCCTCTATCTGGCGAAGTAGCAGGAGCCGGACGGACCCACCGCCGCTCAGTGGCGGCGATCCCGGCGATCCTCGCGCCGGTCGCGTCGGTCCTCGCCGCGATCGCGGACGTCCTCGCGGCGGTCGCGCACATCCTCGCGCCGATCGCGCCGTCCGCCGACGTGGCGCGCGTCGCGCCGATCTTCGCGCCGATCGCGGATGTCCTCGCGTCGGTCGCGCCGATCTTCGCGCCGATCGCGGACGTCTTCGGTGCGATCGCGGACGCGGTTGCGTGCAGCACGGTCGCCGGCGAACGCCGGTGTGGACAGGATGGGCAGCGACGCGAAAAGCGCGGTCGCGATGAACAGGCGGACGAGGCGTGTCGGTCGGGTCATGATCGAAGTCTCCTGAGCGCCGCGCAGGGGCAGCGATACCGATATGACCCTGCCGGCCGTCCGCGGGTTGAAGCCGCGGCGGCCGGTGTCCACGCCGTCCCGCGTCACGGGAGCGATCGGCGGATCCCTAGCGGGAACCACAAGCGGACCGCAAACCACAGTGGCAGAGCGCTGACGAACAGGAAGACGAGCACCGGGATGAGCAGCACGCGGATCGAGAAGTCGTGGAACGGCGACGACAGGTGGGAAGCGAGGACGAGCGCGACGAACGCCAGGAACAGCACGGCGTACAGCCCCTCGACGACGATGTAGACCCCCAGCCAGCGCCACCCTCGGACCACGCCGATCCCCAGCCCGGCGAGCAGGCCGACGGCCGCCCACGAGGCCGCGGTCGGCGGGTCCGCGGGGCCTCCCCTCGCCTCCACGACAAAAAACAGCAGGATGCGCGGATCGCAGAAGAGCAGCCAGGCGTGCTGGCCAGCGTCCCAGGCCCGCACCCCGTAGAACACGGCCTCGAGGATCGCCAGGAGGACCAGGCGGCCGCCGAAGCCAATCCGCTGGATCACGTTGTAGGGCGGCATCCGGCTCTCCGACGCAGTCTACAGGGAGAGCTGGAGCCCACCGGCTCGAAGCGGGTGTGGACCTGGCGAACCGGATTTGTAGTCGACAAAAATCTTTGTTCGCAGGGCTTTGCGAGAAAAACCCGGCGCGCGAGCGGCGTAGAGTGGTGAGACCAATGCGCAGCGTCCGGCGTTCACCCCGCAGCCTGAGGGTCTCAGCCAGGCTGTTTCTGATGGCGGCGGCGTTGGCCGCCACGCTCGGTGGCGTGACGACGATCAGGGCGCAGCGCGACGGACGCGCCGTCGCGGCGACCGCCTTGTCGAGGGGAATGGCTCCGGAGTCGTCGCCGGCGCCGGTGCGCGTCGCACCAAAGGCGACGGCGCTGGCGCGCGCCGTGCCCACGCCCGCGAGCCTCGAGACGCGCTTCGACACCGTCGTCGCGCCGTTCGTGAAGACCTACTGCCTCGAATGCCACAGCGGCAAGAAGCCGGAGGCCGAGCTCGATCTCAGCGCACTGACGTCGATGGCGGCCGCCGCCAACGAGCCGCGTTGGGGCTTGATCCTCGAGATGCTCGAGACCGGCGAGATGCCAGCCGACGATGCCGAGCGGCAACCGACGCCGCACGCGCGCGCTCAGACCGTGGCCTGGTTCAAGGATCTGCGCACCTACGAGGTCGCGCGCAACGCCGGCGATCCAGGGGTGGTGCTGGCGCGGCGCTTGAACAACGCGGAGTACGACTACACCATCCGCGATCTGACCGGCGTCGACCTGCGGCCGGCGCGTGAATTTCCCGCCGATCCGTCGAACCCGGCCGGCTTCGACAACTCCGGCGAGTCGCTGACGATGTCGCCGTCGCTGCTGAAGAAGTACCTGGCCGCGGCCCGCGACATCGCCAACCACGCCTACCTGAACGCGGACGGCGTCCACTTCGCGTCGCACTCGATGCTCGCCGACGTCGATGCCGACAAGCTGTTCGTTCATCGCATCATCGGCTTCTACCACCAGCACGACACCGACTACGCGGACTACTTCGCCGCCGCGTGGCGCTACAAGCATCGCGCCGCGCTCGGCCGGCCCCGGGCCACGCTCGCCACGACCGCCGCTGACGCCAGGGTGAGCGCGAAGTACCTGGCGACGCTGTGGGACGTGTTCGAAGGCCCACGCGCGACGGTCGGCCCGATCGCGGCAATCCAGGCGCGCTGGCGCGCGCTGCCGGCGCCCGGCGCGAAGGGGGAGGACACCGCCGCCGGCGGCCGCGACGCGCTGCGCGGCTACATCGAGGGCCTGCGCGCCAAGATCGAGCCGCGCTTCCGCAACCTGGTAGCGCCCGGTGTCAATGCGGCGCAGCAGCCGTTCATGATCTGGCGCAACGTCCAGTACGCCACGCATCGCATGACGTTCGATCCGCAGCAGCTGCAGGTCGACGGCGAGACGCGGCCGGCGCCGATCCTCGAGGAGGAACCCGGCCTCAATCAGTTCGGGCCGGGGCCGACGCCGCCGATCGTCAATGCGATCGGCGATCCGGATCTGGTCGTGCCGGCCGGCCGGCGGGCCGAGTACGAGGCGCAGTTCCGGCGCTTCAGCCGCGTGTTCCCGGACATGTTCTACATGCAGGAACGCGGTCGCCACTACTTCGAGCGCACCAAGGATCGCGGCCGCTACCTCGATGCCGGCTTCCACAGCCTGATGGGCTACTTCCGCGACGATCAGCCGCTCTACGAGCTGATCCTCGACGAGGCGCAGCAGCGGCAGCTCGATGCGCTGTGGCTCGACATGGACGTCGTCGGCAACGTCACCGGCCGCATGTATTCGCAGTTCATCGAGAACCAGACGTCGCAGGGCGGCGGTCGCGGACGCGTGACCATGCCCCCGAACCCGAACGGCGACCTCGTCACCGCGGAGGCACGCGTCCAGGCGATCCAAGCCGCCTATCTCGCTGCCGCGGAGGGCGGCGAGCTGCGGACGTTCGAGGCGATCCGGCTCTATTTCGGCTTCGTCAACGATCGGCTGCGGATGGTCGAGCGGCTGCGCCGCGCGGCGGAGCCGGCGCACCTCGACGCCATCGCGGCGTTCGCGCAGCGCGCCTATCGCCGGCCGCTCTCCGCCGCCGAACGGGACGACCTCCGGTCCTGGTACGCGGAGTCTCGGAAGGACGGCCTCGATCATGACGCCGCGGTGCGGGAGTCGCTGGTCGGCATCCTGATGTCGCCGGACTTCCTCTACCGGCTCGATCTGCTGAACACCGACGAGGACGTCGCACCGCTCTCCGATTACGCGCTGGCCAGCCGTCTCAGCTACTTCCTCTGGTCGAGCCTCCCCGACGACGAGCTGCTGGCGCGCGCCGCCGCCGGCGACCTGCGCAAGCCAGGCGTCATCGCCGCGCAGGCCCGACGCATGATCAAGGATCCGCGGGCCCGCGCCCTGGCGGTGGAGTTCGGCGGCAACTGGCTCGACTTCCGTCGCTTCCAGGATCTCGCCACGGTCGATCGGGAGCGCTTTCCCGTGTTCACCAACGAGCTACGCAGCGCGATGTTCGAGGAGCCGATCCGGTTGCTCCTCGACGTGATGCAGACCAACCGTCCGCTGCTCGACCTGCTCTACGGGCGCGACACCTTCGTGAATCCGGTGCTGGCGAAGCACTATGGGATGCCGCTGCCGGCCCCCGCGGCCGTCGCTGCTCCCGCGCCGCCGGTGACGCCCGGCGACGCCTGGGTCCGCATCGCCAACGCGGACACTTATGGGCGCGGCGGCCTGCTGCCGATGGCCGCATTCCTGACCAAGAACGCGCCCGGCCTGCGCACCAGTCCGGTGAAGCGCGGCAACTGGGTCGTCAGGAACGTGCTCGGCGAGCACATCTCGCCGCCGCCGCCGACCGTGCCGCAGCTCCCGCAGGACGAAACCAAGCTGGATCTGCCGCTTCGCCTGACCATGGAGCGCCACCGCCAGGATCCGCAGTGCGCAGCGTGCCACGCCAAGTTCGACGCCATGGGCCTTGTGTTCGAGGGCTACGGCCCGGTCGGCGAGCGACGCGTCACGGATCTCGCCAACCGGCCGGTGGACGTGTCCGCGACCTTCCCGGGGGGCAGCCACGGCGTCGGGCTCGACGGCCTGCGCGGCTACATCCGCCGCCATCGCCAGCGCGACTTCGTCGACAACGTGAGCGGCAAGCTCCTCGCGTATGCGCTGGGCCGCAGCCTGCTCATCACCGATGGCCCGCTCGTCGAGGACATGAGCCGCACGCTTGCCGCCCGCGGCTATCGCTTCGACAGCGTGGTCGAAGGCATCGTCACCAGCCGTCAGTTCCTGAACAAGCGCCGAGCGCTCACCCGAGGGCCAGCCCATGAGTCAGCCACAGTCGCGACGTCGCCGCGCTAACGCCGTTCCCCGTCGCACGCTGCTCCAGGGCATCGGCGTGACCATGGCGCTGCCCTGGATGGAATCGCTGTCCGGGTTCGGCTCGACGCAGCTGATGGCTGCCGCCGCCCGCGCCAGGGAAGTCGCCGCCGCGCCGAAGCGCTTCGCCGTCGTTTTCCAGGGCAACGGCATCAGCCCGAACAACTGGTGGGCCAAGGGCAGCGGCGCTGCCATGGAGCTGAGCCAGACGCTGCAGCCGCTGGCGCCCGTCAAGACGAAGATCAACGTCATCGACGGGCTGTTCAACAAGTTCGCGACCGGCAACGGCATCCACCCGGGGATGACCGGCAACCTGCTGACCGGCGCGCCGCTCAAGCGCGGCGCCATCATGCACAGCGGCGTCAGCATGGACCAGATGCTGGCCAACCACATTGGCCAGGACACCGCGCAGTCGAGTCTGGTGCTCGCCTGCGAGGAGCCGATGACCGGGTATCACGAGACCAACTTCTCGAACGCCTACGGCTCGCACATCTCCTGGCAGAACGCCGACTCGCCGATGCCGAACGAGCTGTATCCCTCGCTCGCCTTCGACAGCCTGTTCGAGAACCGCGGCAACATGCGCAACATCAGCGTCCTCGACCGCGTGCGGGAGCGGGCCGAGACGCTGCGCCGCCAGATCGCGTCGACCGACCGGGCCAAGCTCGACGAGTACCTGAGCAGCGTCCGGGACGTCGAGCGCGGTGTCGAACGGTTGCGGGTGGAGAAGGACAAGGCCGAGGATCGGGCCAACGGCAAGCCGCTGCTGGCGATGAAGCGGCCCGACAACGGCCTGCCCGAGGACCTGCGCGAGCACGCCCGCCTGATGACCGACATCATCGCGATGGCCTTCCAGACCGACAGGACGCGCGTCGCCTCGCTGATCCTCGCGCGCGATTTGTCGGCGCTGTACTACCCGTTCCTCGACGTCCGCGAGGCGCACCACGGCGCGTCGCACTACGACACGTCGGAGGGCTACGAGCGCATCGCCCGATTCCACCTGTCGCAGTTCGCCTCTCTCGCGCAGCGTCTCGACGACATGCCGGAAGGCGAGGGGACCGTGCTGGACAACTGCTGCCTGCTCTATCTGTCGAACATGTTCTCGGGCTCGAAGCACGATAACTCGAAGGTGCCGCTCATCACCGCCGGTGGCTTGGGCGGGACGCTCGAGACCGGCCGCACGCTGCACTATGCGGAGCGCGGCGACGAAAACCGTAAGTTGTGCTCGCTGTATCTCGGGATCATGGACCGCATGGGCGTCACGCTGCCGGAGTTCGGCGACGCCGATACCCGGCTGGCCCTGCTCTGAGCGGGGTCGCCAACGGGCGCGACCGCCGTCCGTGGCGGGCACGATTCTCGCTTTATGCGTGACGTCGCGCCGATCGGGCGGCCGCGATCGTCTCGTTTCGCGTCATCATGTCCAACAGCGAACATCCTCTCGGTAGCCCAGGGTCCAAGAGGGCGCGCTGCACGTTCGGCCCGGTCCGGGACGTCGACCTGGTCTGGCCGCCGCCGGCCGAGGAGCTGGACGCCTGCAGCGTCATCCACCTCGACGAGAGCGACGCGCGGCAGCCGGTGAAGCCCGCGCCCGCGCTCCAGTCGGGCGTGCCGCCGCCCGTCGCGGCACTGGAAGTCGCCGCGCCGGTCACATCGGCCGTCGACAACGACGTCAAGCCACCCCTCGAGTCGACGCCAGCGGACGCGCGTCCACCGGCCAAATCGCCGCCCGCACCCGAGGCTCGTGTCCCGGTCAGGGCGGCGTTCGGAAACGACGGACGTACCGCGATGAAGCTGGTGGTCGGCAACAAGCCGCGTCCGTCGCTCAAGCCGACGTTCGGGGACTGCCGGGCGCCCGACGTGGCCCCGCGGATCTACATGAAGGTCGTGCTGCTGATTCCGGGGGAGCCGCCCCCTCTGCCGGAGCCCCCGCCTCTCCCGGCGTCGACGCTCTTCGCGTCGCCGGAGCCGCTGCCACATCTGATACGGCCAGCCGATATCCACGCGTTCCACGCCCACATCGACCTCACTCGGGTGGATGAGCTGGTGCCGTTTCCGCTGGCCGGCCGGCCGCCAGTCGCCGACGCCGCGACCGACGGCGGCGCCGTCCGTTCGGCGTGGCTCGCGCTGTTCGTAGCCGCCTCCTGCGCGCTCGTGACCTACTCGGAGTTCCGCGCCGTCCCTGCGCCAACAGAACGGGCCGTGGCGGCGCTGAAGTCCGCGCCGGTGCTGGCATCGCCGGTCGCCGCCCGGCCCGCCCCCGAACGGCTCGCGGCGGTGGCAGCCAAGACGCCCCTCGAGGCGCCGGCCGTCGATCGCGCTCCGGCCCATCGCGCCAACGTGGCGAAGGCGCCGACGCCGCTCCGAGCGGCCGCGCCGGCTCGTCGGACGCCCTCCCCGGTGTCGGTCACCGTCCGCGATCTCGGCGGCGTGGCAGGTCCCGTCGAGTCTCGGATGTCGACGCCGGTGCGGCGGGACACGCCGGTCGCGGCCGCGATGACTCCGCCCCCGCCCCCAGCCCCGCACGCGCCCGCCCCGGCTCCCGCGCCGGCGCTCGCGTTCGCGACAACGCCGACCCCGGCGCCGCTTGCGGACCCGGCCCCGGCCAAGCTTGTGCCTGCGGTGTTGACCGACCCCGTGGGCGACGACGAAGCGCACATCCGCTCGACGCTGACGCGGTTCCGCACCGCCTACTCGCAGTTGAACGCCAGCGCGGCGCGCGCAGTGTGGCCGTCGGTCGACGCGCGGGCGCTGGAGCGCGCGTTCCAGGGGCTGAAGTCGCAGGACCTGCGCTTCGACTCGTGCAGCCTCACCGTCAACGGCGCGCGGGCCCAGGCCGCCTGCAAGGGCCGCGCGGTCTACGTGCCGCGGGTCGGCGATCAGTCGCCGCGGCGGACGTCGCGGGAGTGGACGTTCGAGCTGAAGAAGGCCGACGAGGGCTGGACTATCGCCTCGGCACGCAGTCTGTGACGCCGGCTCACTGACGGTTGCTCACTGGCCGAACGCGTAGTCGAGCCCGATCAGCGTCACCACGCCCGAGCGCAGGCCGCGGTCCGTGACCGGGAACTCCGTGTGCGCGGCCAGGATCCAGGTGCCGGTGAGGTTCCACTTGGCGCCGACGACGACGGCGCCGGTCGACAGGCTCGTGTCCTCCGCGAGCAGGCGGATCGTGTCGACGTTGCCGATGGTCGGGTGCGGCACGCGCACCTCCGCGATGCGCCCGACATCGCCGAAACGGCGTCCGAGCAGCTCGCCCACCAGCGTGATCCGATCGGTGGCGCTGAAGCACACCGCTCCCCGATAGGCCAGCTCGCTCGAAAGGCCCCCACCGCTCACGCTCAGGTTGCCCTGATAGCCGAGCGGGCCGCGCTCGGCGGAGCCGATCAGCAACGCGCTGAACGCGGTCTTGCCGGCACCGAGCAGATCCTGTTCGCGGCCGGTCGGCAGCCGGACTTCGGCGGCGATCGCCAGGCCGTTCGCCGACCCGGTCAGGAGCCCGTATTTCGCGCGGACCGCTATGTCGCCGAACCCCCGTGTGGTCGCCTCGGCCGCGGCCTGCACGACCTGCTGTCCACGGTAGGTGTTGACGCGCGTTCCGGTCATCGACAGCTCGACGAGCGGTATCGCCGCGCTCAGGTCGAGTCGATCGGTGATGCCGTAACTGCCGGTGAAGGTGACGACACGCGACTCGAGCTCGAGCGTCAACGTCTCCTCGTCGAACGGCCGCGACTCGTCACGAAACTGGTTGGCGGTGGTCAGGAACCGGCCGTCCCGCAGGTCGCGTCCGTCGAGGCGCGTGTAGCCGGCCAGGCGTACGTTCACGCCCACCGAGCTCTGTCCTTCGCCGGCGGTCAGGCTGCGTTCGGTGAAGAACGAGCCGAAGCTGGCGCTGGCCCGCTCGGCGGTGCCGAGCGCCGAGTTGTACCGGTAGGTGAAGCCCGCCGACGACAGGCTCGGCGGGAGCGTCGCCAGCTCCGATCCGAGGAGCGTGGTGACCGTGTCGCGCGTGGCGTTGGCCGCCGCGGCATCGCGCTCGAAATCGCCGGTCTGGACAGCACGGTTCGTCAGCAGGAACGACAGCACGTCGGAAAACGATTGCGCCGCGGCTGGCGCCGGCGCGAGCGTCACGACGAGCGCGGACACGAGCCCAACCGGGGTTCTTCTCACTCTTCGTCCTCCTGACGTGGCAGCGCCATCAGATTGTCGTCGATACGATCGATGCGATTCGCCAGGATGCTGCCGTCGGCCTGTCCGCGTCCGCGGACGCGCGCGCTCCGGCCGTTGCGCAGGTCGCCGCAGTCGTCGTTGCCCTGATACGACGTGCTGCCGTTGGCGACGATCGTCCTGCCGTCGAGCGTGAACGTGCGATTCGGGCACGACCCCGAGAGATTCGAGATGGTCCCGGTGAGCGTCACCTCCTGATCCACGAGTCCGCCCTGCGTCACGGTGACTGTCTGCCCGGCGACGAGGACAGTGCCGGTCCGTCCGCTGACGAGTGGGTTGGCCGGGACCGCGACGCTCGCGGTGCCGTTACCCGTGCCGCTGGCGCCGCTCGTCACCGTGATCCAGCTCGCCTGGCTGGTCGCGGTCCACGCGCATCCGCTGCCTGTGCTGATCTGGATCTGGGTGTCGCCGTCGCCGGCGAAGCCGAGCGTGAACGCCAGCGGCGTCACGCTGTAGTTGCACGGCGGCGGGGCCGCGGCTGCCTGCGTGATCGTCACCGTCACCCCGGCGACCACCAGTGTGCCGGACCGCGGCGTCGTTGCGCTATTGGCCGACACGGCGTAGCGGACGCCGCCCGATCCGGTGGTTCCGGCGGCGCCGTTGATCGTGATCCACGAAACCGCGGGTGCGGATGTCCAGGCGCACGTCGGCGCGGACGCCGTGACGACGATGTCGCCGCCCCCGCCCTCGGCCGGCACGGTGCCCGAAGTGGGAGCGACCGAGAAGGTGCATGGCACCGGCACCGGCACCGGCGGCGGCGGCGGCGTGTTGGCGGCCGCCTGGGTGACGGTGACCACCGCACCCGCCACGATCAGCGAGCCGGCTCGACTGGTGGTGGTGGTGTTCGGCGCGACCACGAAGCGCCGCCGGCCGGGTCCGGCCTCGGACACTCCGCCTTCCATGCTGATCCAGGACACCGCGGAGGCCGCGGTCCAGGCGCAGGTCGGAGCGGATGTCGTGACCGCGACTTCGAGGCTGCCGCCGTCGGTTCCCACCGAGCTCGCCAACGGGCTCACCGTGAACCTGCAGGCCGGATCGACTGGCGGCGTCGGGAGCGGGTTGGCGCTCGCCGCCGCCTGCTCGACGCTGTAGGGCTGGCCGGCGATCGTGATCGTGCCCCGCCGCGCCGTGAGCGCCGCGTTCACCTGCACCAGCACCACCACCCGGCCGGGCCCCTGGCCCGACGCACCCGATCCACTCGTGATCCACGGCACGTCGCTGGCCGTTGTCCAGGCGCATCCCGCCTGCGCCGACACCGCGACGTCGTGGGAGCCGCCGGCGGCGTCGACCGATCGCTCGGATCGATCGAGGCTGAATGTGCACGCCGCCGCAGCCTGCCCGATCTCGACCCGCAGGCCATTGACGACGACCGCCGCCCGCCGCTCGCTGACGATGCTGTTGCCGGCCGCCGTGTAGCGCACGGTGCCATCGCCCTGACCGGTGCTGCCCGCGAGCGCGAGCCAGTCCGCCTCGCTGCGTGCCTCCCAGGCACACTCGCGATCGGTCGTGATGACGATTGTTCCGGAGCCACCCGGCGCCCCCACCGCCGCCGGCTGGGCCGTAGCCGTGACCCCACACCGTGTGGTCGGCGCGTTGACGGAGGTCTTCGACGACGTGCCGCAGGCGCTCGCGCAGGCCAACGTCGCGACGACGAGCGAAGTGCGAAGTGAAGTGCCCATTGTGCACCGTCCGTGCGGCGGCGCTGACGCGCCGGATGACACACGTGTCTCGCAGCCCTACACAAATCCGGTTCGCGGAGGCGCAAACAGGCGTGCCGAGACTGGCTGGCCTCGCGTGGAGCAATGCCAGTGCCACCGTGGGTGCAGCGACGCGGGGGAGGAATTCGGGAAGGGTAGCCATCCGCCGCCAGCCGAGTCAGCCATGGCGGTGCCAGCCGCCATCGGCCTGGAACATTGGCCCCGCGGGCCCGTCTCCTTCACGGAACCATGGCAGGCGTTGACCCGGTCGGGACCGACCTCCTCGCGCACGGGCGGTTCTTCGGCGCCTGCCGAGAACGTCGCGTGGTCGACGGGCTGGTGCTCGCCTCCCTTGAGCCGCGCGTCCCCGAACGCGAGGTCGTTTGCCATACCCACGAGGATGCGCACTTCGTCTACGTGACGGCCGGCACCTACATTTCGTCGGCGGCGGGCGCTCCCGGAGTCGCCGCCGCGCCGACCTTCGTCTACAACCCGCCGGGGACCACACACCGCGATCGGTTCCAGTCCGACCGCGGCCGCTTCTTCACGGTTTCGCTCGATCGCGCTCGGTTCGCGGCCCTCACCCAGGCGGTGACCCTGCCGGAGCAGTCGATCTGGCTCGCCCATCCGCTGGCGCTGGGCACTGTGTCCCGGCTCGTGTTCGAGTGCGACCGCTGGGACGATGCCTCACCGCTCGCGGTGGACGGGCTCCTGTGGACACTCGCCGATGCCGCGGCGGACGCGCGCTGCACCCGCCCTGATCGAGCCCCGTGGCTGAGCCGTGTCCGCGACCACCTGCACGACGAGTGCACGCGGCCGCTTCGCCTCCACGCGCTCGCCACGGAAGCCGGCGTGCATCCGAGCCACCTCACGCGCGGCTTCCGCCAGGCGTTCGGGTGCACACCTGGGGCGTATCAGCGCATCTGCCGGGTGCAGCGGGCTGCCGCGCTCCTGCGCACGAC
>JANOIR010000574.1:0-2015 GCA_031407765.1 Vicinamibacteraceae bacterium | reverse complement strand
ACCGTGTGCCCGCCCGCCAGCAGTTGCTCGCTGATCCGCCCGCCGATGTTCCCCGTCGCTCCCATCACTGCGAATGTCGCCATCGTCGTTCTCCTGGGTCTGTGCTCCACGTCCGCTGCCGCGACCGCGACGGCGTCCCGTGGGAGCAGGCCCCAGTTTCTCTCTCATGGGCAGGACTATCAATGCTAGTCTGTCGTAAATGCATAGCCGATCGTCCGGCACACGCGCCGATGCCGTTCCGGAGATGCCGGTTCGGCTCGGGTCCCCCACCGTGCTGCAGGAGCCGACCTGGACGCAGCCAGGCGACGCCCTCACCGAGGTGCTCCGCGACCTGCGGCTGGTTCAAAGCTTCTACTGTCACAGCGACCTGACGGCGCCCTGGGGACTGGCCCTGCCGCCGGAAGACCACTCCATCTTTCACTTCGTCGCCGAGGGCGAGGCGTGGCTCCAGGGGCCCGGCGAGGCGCCGCGGCGGCTGGCAAGCGGCGACTTCGTGCTCGTCGCGCCGGGGGTATCGCACTCGGTGGCGAGCGCCGCTGGGGTGCCGTGTCGCAACGTCCACGAGCTGCCCCACGAGATCGTCGGGGGCCGCGCGATGCTGCTGCGCCATGGCGGCGACGGCGCGCGCACGGTGCTCGCCTGCGGCGGCGTCCGCTTCGAGGACCCGGCCGCGCATCCGCTGATCGGGCTCATGCCCGACGTGCTGCACATCGGCGCGGATCAGGGCGGACAGGCGCACCTGCTCCGGCAGATGCTCGAGGCGATGAGCAGCGAGGCACTCAATCCACGACCCGGCGGCACCACGGTGATGCTGCGGCTGGCCGACATCCTGGTGATTCACGCCATCCGGTCGTGGATCGACGCCGGCGTCGACGACCGCACCGGGTGGCTCGGCGCGCTGCGCGATCCGCAGATCGGCAGCGCGCTGGTGCAGATCCACCAGCAACCCGAGCGCGACTGGTCAGTCGCGGCGCTCGCCGCCGCCGTCAACATGTCGCGGTCGGTGTTCTCGGATCGCTTCACGGCGCTGGCGGGCGCGCCGCCGCTGCTCTATCTCACGCGCTGGCGCATGCATCTCGCCGCGCGTTGGCTGCGCGAGGACCGCGCCAGCTTGGGCCAGGTAGCGAGCCGCCTCGGCTACGAATCGGAGCCGTCGTTCAGCCGCGCCTTCAAGCGCCACATCGGCATGTCACCTGGGGCGATGCGACGTGGACGCGCGACCGTGCGCGCCCACGCCCCCTGATCGCTGGAGCCCGAACGACTCCGGAGTCGAAGTGCACTCCGGAGTCGTTCCCTCTCAGAACCGCATCCCGAACGCCAGCAGGATCGTCCGGCCGCCGTCGAAGCCGGGACGGTAGGCCGGATAGTCCAGGTTCCGCGTCGCCTGGCCGAAGCGCGCGCCGCGGATGAAGCCGGTCGGCAGCCCGAGTGAATCACGCGGGCTGTTCGGATCGGCCGTCACCACGGTGTCGTGCGTGAGCAGCTTCTGGTTGTTCATCGCGTTCAGCACCTCGACCTTCAGGTACGGCTTGAGCGTGTTCCACACCGGGATCGAGTAGTTCACAGCCAGATCGACCATGGCGTAGCCCTCGAACGACTGCGAGCCGCGCTCCCCGAAGAACAGGTTGGCGGCGCCGCCGTTGGGCGCGTTGGCGTAGCCGGCCGCGAGCGCCCGCTGCTGGGCGGTGAGCGGATAGTTCGCCGCGAACAGCGTGTAGGTCAGCCCCGAGTTGTACTTCCACATCCCCGACAGATCGACCGAGCCGAAGCGGCCGAGCGGCCGGTTGTAGATGCCCCACAGGCGCAGCTTGTGGCGCTGGAAGTCGTCGAAGCGCCCGACCGGGTAGTAGCGGTCGGCCGGGAAGGCCTCCGGGTAGTCGCCGTAGAGCGACGGGTTGCCCGGCTGGTTGGCCGCCTCGCCCTCGAAGTCGCCTTCGTTCTGGAGCTGGACCGTCCAGTGACCGGCGATCTGCAGGTCGCTGCGCACGCGATAGTTGCCCTGCATGAGCAGGCCC
>JANOIR010000660.1:0-1884 GCA_031407765.1 Vicinamibacteraceae bacterium | reverse complement strand
AGCACGCCGGGCATCCGCAGCTGCGCGATCACGAGCGGCGGCACGAAGATCAGGGCCTGAGCGGCGACGTATCCGGCCAGGCCGGCGTACTGCAGGCCGGGGCTGGCCGAGCTCGCGGCAACGCTGCGCGCCAGCCAGCCGGCGAGCATGAACGCGCCCAGGATAAGCATCCACGGCACGCTCAGCATGCTGCGGGCGATGGGCAGTGCCATCCCGGAGCTGAACAGGAACGCCTCGATGGCGACGAAGCCCAGGATCGCGACCAGCAGGTGGGCGTACGTCCGCCGGAGGAAAGCGACTCGGGCGTCCTGCGAGAGCAGGATCACCGGCATCGTGGCGGTTTGGGTGGCAAAAGGCATCGACGTTCTCCTGGCTGGGTTGGCGGGCGACAGGTCGAGTCTAGCGCGGATCCTGGGGCGCGAACGCCGGACGCACACGCCGGCACATACCTGCGCGCGGCGCGCTAGCGCCCCAGCGCGACAGGGCGGACGCTCTGGAGGAGCCGGGCGGTCACGCCCTCCGAGCTACCGTCCTCGCTCTCGATGGCGACCCACCCGTCGTGCAGGAGCAGGAGTGAGCCGTTGCGAAAGTCTCGCCACCACCCTTCCACCTGGATCAGAGTCATCCCGTGCAGGGTCGATTTCGTCGCCGCGCGACAAGAGCCTCCCATCGGATCCCCCGGGTCGCACCCGGCCCTCCAGACGAGCCCGTCCGTCGAGAACTGGTTCGCGCTCCAAAGCCCACTCTTCATGCCCCTCCCGGGCGCACCGCGACCCGTGCTCAGATCGATCGTGTCCAGCCACACGGATTCACCACTCGCCCGCGAGGCCAGCCTCGGGCAGAGCAGCGCCAATCCTTCATCGCCGGTGACAACAATCCAGGACGCCGGGTAGTGGAACGTGATTGGCCACGACGAGGACCGGAAAGTGCGCCACGCCTCCTGGCCATCGCAGGCCGGGGCCGCCACCAGCGTCAGGCGGATCGGCGATCGCTCGCCCTCTCCTGTCTGGTAGTCACCGACGAGGAGGCTGGGCGGCTGGAATCGCAGTCTCCACCGCCCAACGGAGCCTTCGTACTTTTCGACGACCGTCACCGCGCAGTCATCGCCAAGGTCGCCTTCCAGCTGGTGCGGCACCTCACCGCGGCCCGCGCCCCGGCGTACCGCGCCGCGGACGGCCTTCTTCCGGTGCGCGAAGTAGTCGAACTCGAGGTAGACACGGACGCGCTCGCCGCCGACCGCGCCTTCGAACTCGTCGTTGTGGCCGAGCCCGAACAAGTAGTCAGCGCCGAACTCGGCGTCGGTCGTGGGACATTCCGCTGCGGCCCGCGCGAGGCCCGGCCCGGCGAGCAGGCCAGTGGCCAGCGCGACGAGCCGGAGCGT
The DNA here is from genome assembly GCA_031407765.1 of Vicinamibacteraceae bacterium. Lineage (GTDB taxonomy): Bacteria > Acidobacteriota > Vicinamibacteria > Vicinamibacterales > Vicinamibacteraceae > JBDSLU01. The sequence continues at coordinate 503 of JANOIR010000660.1, read as the reverse complement.
GGGGCCGAGCGGCATCTCCAGCTATCGGCCCCGTCGATGGCCGTCTTGAGGGCGCCGGGGAACGCCCCTGCACTAGACTGGTCCGGTTATGCAGTCGGTTCCGCCCGCGGCCAGCCGCCGCACGGCCTTCGGGCTCGCCTTCGTCGCGCTCTCGACCCTGATGTACGAGGTCCTGCTGACCCGCATCTTCAGCGTCACCATGTGGTACCACTTCGCCTTCGTCGCGATCTCGGTCGCGATGTTCGGGATGACGGTCGGCGCGCTGATCGTCTACCTCAGACCGGCATGGTTCCCGGTCGAGGGCGTCCGCCGCCAGCTCGCGCTCGGCAGCGTGCTCTTCCCCGTGCTGGTCGTCGCCAGCTTCCTCACCCAGCTCTCGATCCCGTTCCGCGTCCACCCGTCGATCGTGGCGATCTGGGCGATCGTGCTGACCTACGCGGTGATCGCCGCGCCGTTCGTCCTGAGCGGGATCCTCGTCGCGTTGACGCTGACGCGCTTCCCGC
>JANOIR010000557.1:0-32931 GCA_031407765.1 Vicinamibacteraceae bacterium | reverse complement strand
TGGTGGACCTGACCGGGATCGAACCGGTGACCTCCTGAATGCCATTCAGGCGCGCTCCCAACTGCGCTACAGGCCCATCGGTAGGGGACGAACGAACATGTGATTCTAGCGCAGCCGTCCGGGCTTCGTCAAAGGCGCGCTGGCTGCATGGTAATATCGATTCGCTTTTCGGTCTGCTTCGCCGCCATCTCGTGCGTAGCGAGCCGCCGTTCGAGTGCACTGAGATGGGTCCTCACTTCGCCCCCCACGCGCTGCTCCCGGACGACGACGACTACGACGGCGATCCCGACGACGACTTCGATGACGACGAAGACGACGACGAGGACGACGACGAGGATGACGACGAAGCTGAAGGCGGTTACCGCCTCGCGTCACTCCGCCGTGGGGAGATTGCGTCCGACCACTAGAGTTCTGCTCCGGACTGGCAGCCCGGAGCCAGCGGCCGCCGATCGCCGGTGGTCGTTGCGTCGGTTCCCGTCCGCGGAGCCGAGTTCGCGCCCGGGGTGGCTCAGCGACGTTGGTCGAGCCGTTCCGCATCCCGGGCAGAACCCGGGAGTTCCACTCGGAGGGGTACGGCTATGCAGACTGGGACGATCGCGCGTCTCCTGATCGACAAGGGTTTCGGCTTCATCCGCGATGAAGGCGGGACCGAACATTTCTTCCACCGCAGCTCCGTCCGGGGCGCCGTGTTCGAGCTGCTCCGTGAGGGCCAGCGGGTAGAGTTCACGGTCGAGGAGTCGCCGAAGGGACCTCGGGCCGGCGAAGTCCGTCTCATCGAGGGCTAGCACGCCCTCGTCGTCGATTCGAAAAACCCGGTCGTCGCCCTCACCTGGGAGGGCGCCGGCCGGGTCTTCTTGTGTACGGCCGGATCAGCGTGCGTACGGCCGGATCAGTCGAGCAGCGCGGCGAGCACGGCGGCGGTGTCGGTGAGGTCCGGAAACAGCGCGTCGGGCTGGTGGCGCTCGAGCGACGCCATGTCGTAGTGGCCGGTCGCCACCGCCACCACCTTGGCTCCCCCGGCGCGCGCGCAGCGGATGTCGTGCGGCGTATCGCCGATGATGACTACCGAGTCGGGCTCGATGACGTGGCCGTGCTCCATCTCATGCCGGGCGTGGGCGACGGCAATCAGATCGTCACGCTCGATGGCGTCGTCGGCGAAGGCCCCCCACGAGAAGTAGCGCCACACGTCGAAGGCTGCCAGCTTGATCTCGGCGGAGGCGCGGAAGTTGCCAGTGAGGAGTGCGAGCCGCACGTCGTCTCGGCCGGCGAGCGCCTCGAGCAGCGGCCGCACGCCGGGCAGCAGGCCGCGGCGCCCGGTGCCCTCCTGCGTGATCTCCTCGCGCAGCGCGGCGCAATACGCTTCGCGGAACCGGTCGAGCGCGGCCGGATCGACGTCGATGGCTCGCCCCGCCTGGCTCAAGGCGTCGCGCATGATGATGCGATCGGTGCGCCCGGCCAGGTCGACGGACTGCAGCGCGTTGTCGAGGCCGTGGGTGGCAGCAAACGCCCGCGTCATCGCGCGGGAACCGGCGCCGCCGGTGAGAACGAGGGTTCCGTCGATATCGAACAGCAGCAGTCGCACAGAGTCTCCAGAGGGGTCAGCAGCCCGGGTAACGGGCTGCTCGTGGCCACGCCACTAGGAAATGAAGCGGCGCCAGCCGCGCGTCGACGTCAACGCGCCGGTGCCGCCATGGAGCTTGTAGGCGCGCGTCGCGACGACGTCGGCGAAGCCGGCGTCCTCGGTGAGCGCCAGGATCGTGAGCCGCTGCAACGCGGCGAGGCGCGCGACGGTCTCGGCAAACGGCCGGACGTCGGTCGCCTCCAGCGTCACCGTCGGATGCTCGAGCAGCACCACGCGCGGGCCGAGCGCGAGCGCCTTGGCGAGATGGGCGCGCAGACGAACCGCCGCTGGCGCGTCGCCAATCGGTCGATCGAGCCGCTCGGCGGGAAGCTCGACGGCGGCTGCCAGCGCTTCGACTTTCGCCCGCAGGTCGGCCGACATCGGATCGATGTCGAGCGACAACGGCAGGGCCAGGTTCTGGGCCAGCGTCGACGACTCGAGCAGCACGGCGCGCTGGGTCACGATCCCGAACGCGTCGAGCCAGCGGAGCCACTCGTCGCCCTCCGTGATGTCGGCGGTCGAGCGGCCGAACACGCGCACGACCCCGGTATCCGGCAGGAGGGCGCCGTTGACGAGGTCGACGAACACCTCGGCCGCGGGGCGATCGAGGCCGGCGATGGCGACCCGCTCGCCTTCGTCGACGACGAGATCCGCGATCCGCAGCGGCCTGAGCGCGCGGTAATCCTTGACGACGCCGGCGAGCTCGACCGCCGGCATCAGCGGCGCTCGCCGCCCGGAGCGGCGAGGCGGGCCGTCAGCTGCGCGAACGCCTCTGGCGGTGTGCCGACCTCGCCGACCCGATAGACGCGGCCGGTGTCGTCGCCGTGAAAGTCGGAGCCGCCGGTGCCCAGCAGGCCGTAGCAGGCGGCGATCGCCGTGTAGTGCGCGACCGCGGCGGCGTCGTGGAAGCTGTGCCAGATCTCGATCGCCGGCAGGCCGGCCGCGACCCACCGCTCGATGGCGTCGTCGCGCTTCGTCTGCCCGGGGTGCGCCAGCGACGCGATGCCACCAGCGCACGCGATCATCGCGACGACCTCCGGGACCGGCGCGCCGGTGCGCGGCACGAACGCCGGCTGGCCCGGCGTCAGATAGCGCTCGAAGGCTTCCGAGATCGAGGCGACGTGGCCGGCGGCGACGAGCGCGCGCGCGACCACCGGCCGGCCGATGGCTCGGCCGGAGTCGTCGGCATCGCCGCGGCCGTCCGGCAGGAGCGTGACCGGCACGCCGAGCGTGGCGAGCCGCTCCTCGATGGCGACGATGCGGGCGCGGCGATGGCCGCGCTGCTCGGCCAGGAACGCGGCGAGCGGCGCCGATGCCGGATCGATGCCGTAGCCGAGGACGTGGACATCGCGTCCGTCTTCGATCGCGGTGATCTCGATGCCGGTCAGGAAGCCGAGGCCGGCCGCGTGCGCCGCCGCCGCCGCGTCGGCCAGCCCCGCAGTGGTGTCGTGGTCGCAGAGGCTGAAGGTCGTGACGCCGCAGCGGGCCAGGCGCGCGGTGAGCGCATCGGGCGCCAGCGTCCCGTCGGACGCGGTCGAATGGACGTGGAGGTCGATCACGCGCGGGTCGTGCCGGGCTTGGCGGGCTTGGCGGCCGGGGCGCCCGGCCGGGCGGCGCGGGCGGTGGCGGCCCGCGGCTTCGGCTCGCGCCGGACCAGTTCGCGGTATTCTCGGATCAGGAGCTCGAGGTGCTCGCGCTCCTCGTCGGCGAACTCGAGGAAGATCCGCTTGCCTTCCGAATCCTCGAAGCGCTCGCCGTACTTCTTGAAGAAGCGGTGCGAGCCGCGCTCGCAGCGGATGCCGAGCATCAGCGCCTCGCGATCGGTGGTCACGCGCGACAGCGCTTCCGCGCCCTCCGAGAACAGGCCGTTGGCGGCGCCCTTGAAGAACAGGAACGTGGGCCGCGCCTCGAGCTCCGGATCGAGCGTCAGCAGCTCGCCGTAGCGGCGCTCCAGCCGGCCAAGGTGATCGACTTCCTCCTCGGAGAGTTTCAGCAGCACGGCGCGGGCCCGCGGGTCGCGGGTGATGCGCGCGGCGCGAGTATAGAAGTCGCGGCCGCTGCGCTCGGTGGCGATGGCGATGCGCAGGGCGTCGCGCGCGAACAGCAGCTCGGGCTGGCCTTGGGACGCGGTCGCCGGGCGCCCGGTCCGGCAGGCCTCGCACGTCCCGTAGATCTGGACGACGCTCTGGCGCGGGCTGAAGCCGCGGGCCGAGGCCACTTCCTCGATCAGGGACTCGATGTCCGAGCTGAGGAACTCCGACGAGGTGTTGCAGCTCTTGCAGATCAGGTGGAAGTGGCGGGGATGGCGATAGGAGTGCTCGAAGCGGTAGCGCCCCTCCCCGAAGTCGACCTTGCGGGCGATGCCCGCCTCGACCATCCACTGCAGCGTGCGGTAGACGGTGGCGCGGCTGATCCGCGCATCCTCGCGCCGGATGGTCTCGACGAGGTCATCGGCGCTGATGTGACCGTCCTGCCGCAGGAAGACGTCGACGATGAAGTCGCGCTTGCTGGAGCGCTTGCTCCCTGCGGGCCGCAGGCTGTCGACGTAAGCCGAAGTGGACTGCATGACGATCATCGACCCCCGGCCGGCCGGCCGGGGTGGCTAGGCGCTGAACGACGAGCCGCAGCCGCAGGTGGACTTGGCGTTGGGGTTCCGGATGGTGAAGCCGCCGCCCGCCAGGCTGTCCACGAAGTCGACCTCGGCGCCCTTCAGGTAGCGGACGCTGATCGGGTCGATGAACAGCCGGACGCCGTTCGACTCGACGGTCTGGTCGGCGTCGGTCTTGGCCTCGCCCTCTTCGATCATCAAGCCGTACTGGAAGCCGGAGCACCCGCCGCCCTGGACGAAGACGCGCAGGCCGGCGTCGAGCTTGTTCTCCTCGGTGAGGAGTTCGGTGATCTTCTCGGCCGCCGACGGGGTGACGCTAATCATGCTGCTCATGGTGTGTGGAACTCCGACAGAGGAAACCGCAGGGAAAAGTATAGCGAACCCCTTGCGGCGCCAGCAAGCGGCCCGCCCGGCGGCCCGCCCGGGCGGCCGAGTCAGCCGCCTATCTTGCTGCAATCGCTTCAGTTACACTCACCAGCCATGACCGAGCCCCGGCAACGTATCAGGCACATCCCGGTGGTCGTCGCCGATGTCGTGCAGGAAACCCCCGACACGGTGACGCTCCTGCTCGATGCCGGAAACGATCCGCGCGACTACAAAGCCGGGCAGTACGTCAGCATCGACCCGCACCAGTTTTCCGCGATCAAGGGCTACGCGGCCTTCCTCGAGGACTCCAAGGGCCGCAAGGAGCCGCCGCGGGCCTACTCGATGGTCTCGACGCCGGACGAGCGCTACCTCGCCATCACGGTGAAGGAAGAGCTCTACGACAAGACGGGGATGAAATACCCGCCGCTGCTGTCGCCGTTCCTGGTGCACCACCCGCTCAAGGGCACGCACATGGAGGTGACCGGCTATGCCGGCGGCTACTACCTGCCGGACGACATCGCCAGCCGCACCGACCACGTCGTCCACCTCTGCGCCGGGTCGGGCAGCGTGCCCAACGTCTCGATGATCAAGTGGGGGCTGACGCACGTGCCGGCACTGCGCCAGACCTTCATCTACTCGAACAAGACCTGGAACGACATCATCTACCGCGACGAGCTGGCGCGGCTGGAGGCGCTGCACCCCGAACGCCTGCACGTCGTCCACGCGCTCACGCGGGAGCCCGAGACGTTCGGCTACACCGAGGGGGTCCGCCGCGGCCGCGTCTCGCCCGACCTGATCCGCGAGCTCGCCGGCGACGTCGCCGCCTGCTACTTCTTCGCCTGCGGCCCGGCGGTCACCGTGTGGGAGAAGCGCGCGGCCAAGGCCGAGGGACGGGAGCCGGGGCCGCGCTTCATGGAATCCGTCCACGCCGCGATGCACGCGCTCGGGGTGCCGAAGGATCACTTCCGCGAGGAGGCGTTCGGGTGACGATCCGCAACGACGCCGAACGCGAGGGGATGGCCGCGGTCGGACGCCTGGTCGGCGAGGCGCTGCGGGCGATGGCCGCCGCCGTCGCCCCCGGCGTCACCACCGCCGCGCTCGACGAGGTCGGCGCCACCTTCCTGCGCGCACAGGGCGCCGAATCGGCGCCGCAGGCGATCTACAACTTTCCCGGCTTCTGCTGCATCAGCGTCAACGACGAAGTCGTGCACGGCGTGCCGGGTCCGCGGCGGCTGGCCGCGGGCGACCTGGTGAAGCTCGACGTGACGGCGCGGCTCGACGGCTACATCGCCGACGCGGCGGTGACGGTGCCGGTCGGTGCCGTCGCACCCGCGCACCAGGCGCTGTGCGACGCGGCGAAGGCGGCGTTCGTCCGCGCGCTGCCCTACGTCCGCCCCGGGCAGCGCGTGTCCGACGTCGGCCGCATCATCGACGCGGAGGTGCGCGGGCGGGGGTTCGCGGTCGTCCGCGAAGTCGCCGGGCACGGCGTCGGCCGCACCATCCACGAGCCGCCGGACGTCCTCAACTACTTCAACCCGCACCAGCGCGATCGGTTCGAGGAGGGCCAGGTGGTGGCCATCGAGCCGATCATCACGCTCTCGCACACCCGCTTGGTCGAGGATGCGGACGGCTGGACGCTGCGCACGAAGAACGGCGCCTTCGCGGCGCACTACGAGCACACCGTGCTCGTCACCGCCGACGGCGCCGAATTGTTAACACGCTGACCTGTTTGTTGAACGGCGCGTGGCCGCGCCGTCAACCTCACGACGCCTCCGGCCTGCGGCCTCGGCGTTCGTGAGGCGGCCGGCTACCCGTTCGCGATTGTGCGGCCGACGCGCACAACGATGCCGGGTACAGCCTCGATGTCCGCGGGCGTGGTCTGGAAGTTCACGATGCAGGCCCGCAGCGCGTAGCGGGCGCCGACGACGGCGTTCGACACGAACAGCTCCCCGCCGCGCTGCAGGCGATCGAGCAGCTCGCGGTTGATCGCGTCGAGGCGCGCATCGTTCGCCGGATCACCGATCCCGGCGGCGAGCGCCGCCGGCACGTAGCGGAAGGTCGTGATGCTGAGCGACTGCGTGAGCAGCTCCAGCTCCGGCGTGCGCCGGACGGCGTCCGCCAGCGCCCGCGCCAGGCGCATGTCGTCACCGATCATCGTGCGGTAGCCGCCGGCGCCGACGTGCCGCAGCGCCAGCCACACCTTGAGCGCGCGGAAGCCGCGGGAGTTCTGCGGGCCGTAGTCGACGTAGTTGGTCACCCGCTCCTCGAAGTGGTAGTAGGGCGGATGGTAGGCGAACGCCGCGCGCAAGTGCTCGGGGTCGCGGACCAGCGCGCAGCCGGCTTCGAGCGGCGCGTAGAGCCACTTGTGCGGATCGACCGCGATGGAATCGGCGAGGCCGAGCCCGGCGAGATCCGGCGGCGCGTCCGGCGAGGCGGCGGCAAAGCCGCCGTAGGCGCCGTCGACGTGGAACCACACGCCGAGCTCGCGGCACACCGCCGCGATGGCCGGCAGCGGATCGACCGCGCCGGTGCTGACCGTCCCGGCGGTGCCGACGACGAGCAGCGGCCGATCCCCGGCCGCGAGATCCGTCTCGATGGCCTGGCGCAGCGCCGCGACGTCCATGCGCTGCTCGGCGTCGGCCGGGATCCAACGGATCGACGCCGTGCCCAGGCCGGCGAGATCGGCGGCCTTCTGGATCCAGGTGTGCGTCTCGGCCGATCCGTAGACGCGCAGACGCGGCATCCCGGCACCGCCCGTGCCCTCCTGACGCACGTCCCAGCCGGCCCGCGCCGCGCGTGCCGCCCAGAAGCACACCAGGTTGGCCATGTTGCCGCCGCTGACCATCAGCCCGCCGCAGGTCGACGGGAAGCCGATCAGCTCCGCGATCCAGCGGACGGTCTGGACCTCGATTTCGGTCGCCGCCGGCGACAGCACGCGCGCCCCGGCGTTGGCGTTCAGCGCCGACGCCAGCAGATCGCCGAGGATACCGATCGGCGCCGGCGAGGCGGTGATGTATCCCCAGAACCGCGGATGGGCGTTGAAGAGCGAGTGGCCGAACAGCCGCTCCGCCGTCTCGGCGAGCAGCGGGCCCGGCGCGATGCCGGCTTCCGGCAAGGGCCCGTCGAGATCGAGCGCGTTCCGGACCGCCGACGGCGCTTCGTCGCGGGTCACCGGTCCGTCGGGCACGGCCGCGAGGAGCGCGGCGAGCTGATCGACCAGGGCGTGCCCGAGCGTCCGGAACGCCTCGGCGTCGAGCGCGAGCGGGGCGTGCCGCGCGGGGATCGCACCAGTGCCGGCCATGATGTCACGCTCGCAGCAGCGCGAGCTTCTCAGCCGACGCCGCCTCGATCTCCTGGTGCAGGCTCTTGCCGTGCGCATCCATCGTGACGATCGCCGGGAAGGCGTCCAGCTCGAGGTGCCACATCGCCTCGGGCGTCCCGAACTCGAGCAGTGAGACGCCGTCGACCCGCGGGATCCGGCGCGCGTAGAACTGCGCCGCGCCGCCGATCGCGTTCAGGTAGACCGCCCCCGACTCCTTCAGCGCGGCCAGCGTCTTGGCGCCCATGCCGCCTTTGCCCATCACGGCGCGGACACCGTAGCGCTTGATGATGTCGGCCTGGTACGGCTCCTCGCGGATGCTGGTGGTCGGGCCGGCCGCCGTCACGCGCCAGCCGTCGCCTTCCTTCTTCACCACCGGTCCGCAGTGGTAGAGGACGCCGCCCGACAGATCGACCGGCGGCTGGTGCGACATCAGGTGATGGTGGACGGCGTCGCGCCCGGTGTAGGCCCGGCCGGAGACCAGGACGACGTCGCCGACTCTCAGCGAGCGGATCGTCGCCTCGTCGATCGGCGCGCGCAGCACCTTCTCCTGCCCGGTGAGCGCGAACCCCGCCGTCCCCGCCGCCGCGTCGACCATCGGGATCGCCGCCTGCGCCGGATCGCGGAACTGCCATTCGCGGATCGCGCCGGTCTGCGGATCGAGCAGTACGCCGAGTCGCCGGAAGGCCCAGCAGTCGTAGGCGATCGAGACGAAGAAGCTGGCCGGCAGCCGGTTCTGGACGCCGACCTTGCAGCCGATCAGCGTGGTGCCGCCACCGAATCCCATCGGCCCGACGCCGAGGCTGTTGACCGTCGCCATGATCTGCGCCTCGAGCGCGGCGAGGCGCGCGTCGGGGTTGGTGTCGTCGAGGGTCCGGAACAGCTGCTGCTTGGCGTGGGCGTAGCCAGACGTCCGATCGCCGCCGATGCAGACGCCGAGGGCGCCGGGCCCGCAGCCCTTGCCCTGCGCGTTCCAGGCCGCGTGCAGGATGCACTTGCGCACGCCGTCGATCGATCGGTCGGCGCGGCCGAGGTGCGGGAGCTCGGTCGGCAGCGAGTACTGCGCGTTGGTGTTCTCGCAGCCGCCGCCCTTCAGGATCAGGCGCACCTCGATGTCGTCGCGCTCCCACTGGTCGAAGTGGATGATGGGCGTCCCCGGTCCGAGGTTGTCGCCGGAGTTCTCGCCGGTCAGCGAGTCGACCGAATTCGGGCGCAGCTTGCCGCGTGTCGTGGCCTCGGCCACCGCCTCGCGGATGGTCTGGCGCATCGTGATCTGGTTGGTCCCGACCGGCACGTGGACCTCGAAGGTCGGCATGCCGGTGTCCTGGCAGATGGCGCCCTGCGCCTCGCTGGCCTGGTCGACGTTCTCGGCGATGATGGCGAGCGACTGCGACGCGCGCGTGCCGTCGATCTCGGCCTGCTGGGCCCGCTTCATGGCCGCGCGGACGTCGGGCGGCAAATTCGTGGAGGTCTCGGTGATGAGCGAGACCAGGCTGTCGAACAACGCGTGCATCCGGGCATTATAGGGCGGTGACCGCACCCCCTTTCGACCCGCGGCGCGCCCGTCTCGTCCACGGCGGCGTCGAGCCGCTGCCCGAGCGCGTGGCGGTGCACGCCGGCCCGCTGTCGCTCGTCCTCGAAGAGGGCGACGTCCGCCACGTCCATCTCGGCCCGCGCGAGGTGGTCCGGCGCATCTACGGCGCCGTCCGCGACCACACGTGGCACACGATTCCGTCGCGCCTGTCCGGGTTCACGCTCGACGTCGGGGCTGACAGCTTCGCCTGCCGCTATCGCGCCGAGCACCGGCTCGATCCGGTGGCGTTCACCTGGGACGCCAGCATCGAGGGCCATCCCGACGGCACCCTGACGTTCGCCTTCGACGGCGTCGCCGACGCGACCTTCGAGCGCAACCGGATCGGCCTGTGCCTGCTGCACCCGACACCGGAGGTCGCCGGCGCGCCCGTCCGCGTCACCACCACCAATGGCGCGCATCGATCGCTGCGCTTTCCGGAGGTCGTCGCCGTCGAGCAGCCGATCGCCGGCTTCCACGACCTCACACGGCTCGCCTGCGAGATCGCGCCCGGCGTATGGCTCGAAGCGGCCTTCGCGGGCGACATCTTCGAGACCGAAGATCAGCGCAACTGGATCGACGCCAGCTACAAGACCTACAGCACGCCGTCGGCGCTGCCGAAGCCGGTGACGGTGACCCGCGGCACGCGGATCGCCCAGCGCATCACGCTGCGGCTGGTGACGGCGAGCGGCGAACCGGCGCGAGTGGCCGGCGCGCCGTTCGTGATCGATCGCCCGACGGGGACGCTGCGCGTCGGCGACGTCCGCGAGGGACGCCTGCCCGCCATCGGTGTCCGCCTCCCGGCGATCGCCGATCCGGTGCGCGCCGCGGACACCCTGCGCCCCATCGCGCCGGCGCACCTGCGCGTCGACCTCGATCTGGCGGGCGACGCGGCCGTGGCGAGCGCGACGCTGGCGCATGCGGGTCGAGTGGCCGCCGGCCTCGGCGATCACGGCGGACGCGGCCCGACGCCGATCGAGCTCGCGTTGCACCTGCCGGTCGATCCCGACGACGCCGCCGCCGCGCTCGCCACGCTGTCGATCGCGGACGTGGCCGTCGCCCGCGTCCTGGCCTTCACCGCCGGCCACGACACCACGCAGCCGTCGACGCTCGCCGCGGTGCGGACCTGGCGCGGCCGCCAGGCCATCGATCCGCCGCCACCGATCGCGACCGGCACCACGAGTGACCTGGCCCGGATCCATCTGTCCCCGCCAGCCCCCGGCGACGCCGTGTGCTGGGCGATGCACCCGCAGGCGCACGCCAGCGACCTCACCAGCATCGCCGAAACCCCGGCCGGCGCCCACGATCAGGTGATCGCGGTGCGTCACCGCTTCCCCGGCCGACCGATGGCGATCGCCGCGAGCTTCGGCCATCCGCGCCACGCCGAGACGCGGACGCACAGCCTCTTCGCCGCCGGCTGGACGCTCGCACTGCTGGCGGCGCTCGGCCGCGCCGGCGCCGACAGCGTGACGCTTGTGGATCCGTGGCCGGACGGCGGCGATCAGGCAACGCTGCCGATCGCGCACGTCCTCGGCGCCCTGACGTCCCTCCGGGGGGCGCGGATCAGGCCGGTGACCTCGACGCTCGACACCGTTCGTGCCGTCCTGCTCGACGCCGGTGATCGCGATGTGATGTTCGTCGCCAATCTCGCGCCGCGTCCGTGCGAACTGCGGCTTCCGGCCGACCCCGCGCCGTGGACGATCTGGCAGCTCGACGCCGAGACGCGGCGCGCCGCGCTCGCTGGCGGTTCGGCGCTGGTCGATCCCGGGCTCGCGGGCGCGAGCAGCGGATCGCTGGCGCTCGGCCCGTGTGCCATCGCGCGGCTGGAGTCGCCACGCCGGTGATCCATGCCGCGGCCGTCGTCTGAGGTGACCTGGATGCTCTTCCGCAAGGACGGTCTCGGACCTGGCCCGCTTCTTGGCGAGGCGTCGAGGAAGCCGAGGTGATCAAGGATGCACAGGCCGCCGGCCTGCGCCTGATCAACCGCAACACGCCGCTGCCGTTCCAGTACCTCCTCGGGTTCGGCACGTAGGGTCTGACCTCCTCGCCTTCATTCGTGTGCAGCGCGATGTCGTCACGTGGCGCCGCGCCGCGCGCGCCCATGCGCCTGGTCCGACCATCGTCGATGGATGCCGCGCGGCGATGGCGGCCGTGCCCAATCAGCACGCCAGAGTGCGAAGAACGTTTTCGCAATCGTTCGCGCAGAACTGTACTTCTGCCGATGTTCGGTGCAGGAAGCGAGACCACTGGTTTCCGGCCTCGCACCCACCCTCACGAATGCCTTCCCAGCCTCACCATCGAACCATCACCACGGTCGGCCTGCCGGCGCGAAAGGAGCAGTTGCTCAAGTCGATGCTGCTCGCGGTGACGGCCGAGACCACGGACCGTTGGTCGTTCAGCGAAGAGGTGACCGCCGACGTCGCGATCTGCGAGCCGACCTCGACGCTGGCCTCGGTGACGCTGAGTCGAGCGGATCGCGCCGGCCGTCCGGCCTGCGTGTGGCTGGCCACCGATGGTGTCCCGGTGCCGACGGGCCGGCGACTCGAGGATCCAATCGGGACGGCGTCACTCATCGCGATGCTCGACGCGGTCTCCGGTGAGCTGATGGTCGATCGCCCGGCGGCGTCCGCCCCCAGCGCCGGCCCGGGCCAGCAGTCACCGCCCGCGCCGGTGAGCCTTCGCTTCGACGCGCTCCTGATCGTGCGGGACCTGCTCGATCAGGGCCGCCACGACACCTCCCGCGTCGACATGGGCGATCTCGTGCTCGACGTGCACCCGCAGGCGCGCACCGTCCACCTGTCCGAGCGGCTGACCGACGGCGTCATGGCGCGGCTGCTCCACCCGGCTCGGGAGCCTCGGCTCCAGCCCGTCCCGGACGGCGGCAGCGTCGGTCCGGCGCACGCCATGTCGGCCGACCTCCTCCTTTGGCGCGCCGGCCTGGCCGGCGGGGCCGAGGCGCTGCTGCCGACCCTGCCCGGCGACGGCGCGTTCACGCTCACGCGCTGGCCGGACTTCGGGCGTCTCGGACACGACCCGCGCTTCTTGCGCATGGCCTCGAGGCTGAGCCGCCGCAGCCAGACCATCGAAGAACTCGCCCGGACCACCAACCTGCCGGCGGCCGACGCGCGCGCCTTCGTCACCGCCTGCGCCCTGAGCGGCCTGATCGAGGTGCGGCTCGAACATGCGACCGGACGGCCGGCGCACGAGGCCGACCGATCGCGGCCGCAGTTCGGCGGCGTGCTCAAATCCATCCGCCTGGCGCTCGGATTGGGAGGCCGCTGACCATGGCCCGACGCGAACACAAGCTGATCTTCGCCGGCAGCATGGGCGCCGGCAAGACCACCGCGATCGCCGCGATCAGCGAGATCCCGCCGATCCGGACCGACGTCACCAACACCGATCGCGTGACCCACGACAAGGCGACGACGACGACGGCCCTCGACTACGGCGAGGTGACGCTCGCCAGCGGCGACACACTGCGGCTCTACGGCACGCCGGGCCAGACGCGGTTCGACTTCATGTGGCGGATCCTCGCCGAGGGCGCCATCGGCGTGGTGCTGCTGGTCGACAACAGCCGGCCCGATCCGCTCGACGATCTCCGCACCTATCTCGAGGCGTTCCACGAGACGGTTGCCGGCTCGCGGGCGGTGATCGGCATCGGCCGGACCGAGACGCACGCCCGCCCCGGCCTCGACGCCTATTGCGAGCTGGCCGAGTGCTACGGCATCGCCGTGCCGGTCATTTCCGTGGACGTGCGCCGGCGGGACGACGTGCTGCTCCTGCTCGACGTGCTCTTCAGCCAGATCGAAGCCTCGGAGATCGGGGAACCCGAAGGAGTAGGGAATTGACGACCGCCGCCGATGATATGAGGGGCACCCAAATCGACATCTGCCAGGAGAGCGTCAGCGCCCTGGTCGCCGAGCACTCGGACATCTCGGGTGCGCTCGTCTCGACGGTCGACGGCTTCGCAGTGGCGGCGGCCCTCCGCCCGCGGGTCTCCGGCGATCGGCTGGCGGCGATGACCAGCTCCTTCGTGGCCCTGGCCAAAGCCATCAGCCACGAGAGCGGCACCGGCGACTGCCGCGACATGGTCGTCGAGGGCAGCGGCGGACGGGTCCTGCTGATGGACGTGCCGCATGACGGGCAGACCCTGGTGCTGACCGTCCTGTGCGACGCGACGGCGACGCTGGGACAGGTGCTGTGGGCGGCGCGACAGTGCCGCGGCGAGATGAGCGAACGATTGCGTCAGCGATAGGAACAGGGCGCCACGGGGTGTGGCGATCGGCGTGTCCGCCGTTCCGGATGCGTCGAGGATGAATACGAGAACGGCAAACCGCCGGGTGGAACCGGCGACCAAGGACAACAAGGACACGACCATGGCCAATGTGAACGAAACGCTCGGTGCGATTATGAAACTCGACGGCGCGATGTGCGCTGCCCTCGTCGACTCGACCAGCGGCATGATGCTCGGCAGCGCCGGCACCGGCGTCGACCTGGAGGTCGCGGCGGCGGGCAACACCGAGGTCGTGCGCTCGAAGATGAAGACGATGAAGAGCCTCGGCCTGGCCGACACCATCGAGGACATCCTGATCACGCTGGGCAAGCAGTACCACGTGATCCGCCCCGTCGAGAGCAAGCCCGGCCTGTTCCTCTACATCGTGCTCGACAAGGCCAAGTCGAATCTGGCGATGGCGCGCCGCGGCTGCCAGGACGCCGAAAAGGCCCTCGCGTTCTGATTGTGACGCGACGCACCGGATCGGATTCGGACGGACGGCCGCTTCCACGCCCGACGGCGTGAGCGGCCTGCGTCCCCGGCTTGGCGTCGTGTCGTCCCCACCCCTCGAGCCGCGCCGTGGCCATCGTCGACAGCCAATCGGACACCGTCGTCGTCCGGGTCGTCTATGACGGCGCGCCGCTCGCCGGCAAGACCACGAGTGTCCGCACCCTGGCGCGTGTGCTCTGCCGCGATGTCGTCGTGCCGGCCGAGGCCGACGGACGGACGCTCTACTTCGACTGGCTCGACTACACCGCCGGCATCTTCGAGGGACGGCGGGTCCGCTGCCAGGTCGTCACGGTACCGGGCCAGGCCGCGCTCGCGGCCCGGCGGGACCATCTGCTCGCCGGCGCCGACGCGGTTGTCTTCGTCGGCGACACCACGCCCGACGCGTGCGAGGCGGCGTGTCGTCACCTGACCGCGCTGCACAGTCACCTCGCGGCGACTCCCGATCCCCCGGTCGGCGTCGTGTTCCAGGCCAACAAGCGCGACCATCCCGAGGCCGTGCCGTTGCACTGCCTGCGGGATCGGCTCGATGCCGCCGGCGTGCCGGTGGCCATCGTCGAATCGATCGCGACCACCGGTGACGGTGTGCGCGAGGCCTTCGTCTTCGCGGTGCGGCTCGCGCTCGATCGGGTGCGCGCGCTGATGCACGCCGGACGGCTCGAGACCGGTGTGCCGGAGGTCGCTTCGGCCGATGACCTGCTGGCGCAGCTCAACGCACTCTCCGAAGACGGCGACGTACTCGACGCGCTGGTCCACGCGATGCAACCGACAGGGTCGGGATCCACGACCGAGCCTGCGACAGGCTCGGCGGCCGCGGTCCGCACCCGTCGCCCGAGGCGTCGCCCCGGCGCCGCGCCGTCCGCGCCCACGAGCGATCTCCCGAGCGGCCTGATCTGGCCGCCGGTCACCGGGCGCCTCCTGATGCATGAAGCCGCCGCAGCGGTCGGCAAGGTCCGCGCGGATGTCAGCGGCGACTGGAACGGCACGGCCGGGCGAAACTGGATCGTGCAGTCCCCCGCGGAGAGCGCGTTCCTCGACGTCGAGTCGGGCCGGACCGCGCTCGTCGAATGGGCTGGGTTGCACGCGGCGGGTGCCGGCGTGGTCTCGGAGCGACGATGCATCGCGCTCGCCGCCGACGGTCAGGGTGGATACCGGCTCTGGCAGTTCGCCGCGATCGAGCCGTCCCTGCGTGACGAGCTGGCGGCGGCACTCGACCTGGAGCCAGAGGCGATCGCCGCCGCGTTGCTCCGCGCGGCCACCGCCCTGGCCGGGGCGGCGCGCCACTGGAAGGCCTGTGCGCCGTGCCAGCTGCCGCTCAGCCTACGGCGCGTCAGCGCCGGGCCAGGCAGACCGCGTTATGTCGGGCCGATGCCCTTCCCCGCCACGCCGACCGATCGATGGGGGCGCAAAGAGGCGGACGTGTGGAAGACGCTGGCGGTCGAGCTCGCCTTCGTGCTGTCGGCCATCGGATCCGCGCGGCCGGCGATCGTCCAGGCTCTCGACGCACAGCCGCACCACGACGGCGACGCGGCAGCGCATCGCTTCCTGCGTGGCTTCCTATCCGCGTCGGCCTGAGCTGGGAAGAGGTCGCTAGCGGCCACCTGGCGCCTGCACCTCGGCCCGTGCGCGCCCGTCCGGCTGGACGGGACGCCGGTGTAACGTGTGCGCATGCTGCTTCGAGCCTGCTTCCGCGATCACGGTGGACAACGACGGCGCAACCTCGTCGCCGCGATCGTCGCGGTGATCGCCGGCGTCGGCGTCGGCGCAAGCCTGGGTGCCCAGGCACCTCCCAGGGCCCAGCCGCGTGCCCAGCCGCGTGCCCAGCCCCTTGCCCAGCCCTTGCCCGCGCTGAAGGTGTCCGCCAACCAGCGCTTCCTCGTCACCGCCGACGGCCGGCCGTTCTTCTGGCTCGGCGACACCGCCTGGGAGCTGTTCCACCGGTTGTCACGCGAGGAAGCGGATCGCTATCTGCGCAACCGCGCCCAACGGCGCTTCACCGTCGTCCAGGCGGTGGCGCTCGCCGAGCTCGACGGCCTCGACACGCCCAACGCCTACGGCGAGCGGCCGCTGATCGATCGCGACCCGGCGCGGCCCAACGAGCGCTATTTCGCGCACGTCGACTGGGTCGTGGCTCGGGCCAATGCGCTCGGCCTCTACGTCGGGCTGCTGCCGACGTGGGGCGACAAGTGGAACAAGAAGTGGGGCGTGGGTCCGGAGATCTTCACGCCGGAGAACGCCTCCGCGTATGGCGAGTGGATCGGACGGCGCTACAAGGACGCCGGCGTGATCTGGATCGTCGGCGGCGATCGCCCGGTCGAGACCGACGCGCATCGCGCCATCGTCACCGCCATGGCCGGCGGTCTCCGCCGCGGCGACGGCGGGGCTCACCTGATGACGTTCCACCCGACCGGCGGCCAGAGCTCGTCGACGCCGTTCCACGACGCCCCGTGGCTCGACTTCAACATGCGCCAGAACGGGCATCTCGCCGAGTTCACCGGCCGCTACGATCAGACGCGCGTCGACTACGACCGCACGCCGACCAAGCCGGTTCTCGACGGCGAGCCGATCTACGAGGACCACCCGATCGCCTTCGACCAGAAGAAGCACGGACACTCGGTCGCGGCCGACGTGCGCCGGCCACTCTACTGGAACCTGTTCTCCGGCGCCTTCGGCCACACCTACGGTCATCACTCGGTGTGGCAGATGTGGCAGCCGGGCCGAACGCCGGTCAACGATCCGCTGCTGCCGTGGAGCGAGGCGATCGACCAGCCCGGCGCGGCGCAGATGCAGCACGGCCGGGCGCTCATCGAATCACGGCCGTTCCTCACGCGCGTGCCGGCGCCGGAGATCGTCGTTGCCGATCGCGTGACCACCAGCGTCCCCGGGGCGGGCCGCTACGCGCTCGTCGCGACCCGCGACAGCGAGGGCCGCTTCGCGATGGTCTACGTCCCGGTTGGCCGGCCGTTCACGGTACGGCTGTCGGCGATCGCCGGCCCGACAGCGAAGGCGTGGTGGTTCAACCCGCGGAACGGACGGGCCACCGCGATCGGCACCTTCCCCACCACCGCCGATCGCACCTTCACGCCGCCCGATCGCGGCGAGGCACTCGACTGGGTGCTCGTGCTGGACGACGCCGCCAAGGGGTTCCCGGCGCCAGGCGCGCGATCGTCCGCCACGCGCCGCTGACTGATTGACGCGACGCGGCGCCCGGGCGACGATGGATCCATGTCCCCCACTCGGCGATCCTGCCTGGCGGCGTTGGCCGCCCTCGCTGCCCTGCCCGCGCACGCGCTCGGCCAGGAGCGCCGGCACTCGCGGCCGTTCCCGGCCGACAAGCTGGGCGAGCTCGAGGGCCCCGATCGCGAGGCCTGGCAGAAGCCCGACGTCGTCATGGACGCGCTCGGCATCTCCGATGGATCGGTGGTGGCCGATCTCGGCGCGGCCGGCGGCTGGTTCACGGTGCGGCTGGCCCGTCAAGTCGGCCCGAACGGTCGGGTCTACGCCCAGGACATCCAGAAGCCCATGATCGAATCGATGGATCGACGCTTCCAGCGCGAAGGGCTGCGCAACGTCACCACGGTCCTCGGCACGTCGGAGGATCCGAAGCTGCCGGCGCCGGTCGACGCGGTCCTGATCGTCGGCGTCTACGGCGAGCTCGCACAGCCCGTCGAATGGCTGATGAAAGTGGTGCGGTCCCTGAAGCCGCGCGGCCGCGTCGGGGTGGTGGATTTCCGGAAGGACGGCTACGGCCCGGGTCCGGACCCGCTCGAGGAACGCGTCGACGAAGAGGTGGTGATCAAGGACGCGAAGCAGGCCGGGCTGCGGCTGATCAACCGCAACACGCCGCTGCCGTTCCAGTACCTGCTGGTGTTCAGCAAGTCTGAGCCGTTGTAACCGCGAGCGCCGGGATGCATCGCCCGTCGAACGCAGCGGGACGGGCTGCTAGGGCTGGCGATCGCGGCCGACGACGCGCCAGATGGCCGGGAGGACGCCAGCCGCGAGGCACAGCTTGACGAGGTCGGCGGCGAGGAACGGCGTCAGCGCGGTGG
This sequence comes from Vicinamibacteraceae bacterium, assembly GCA_031407765.1. Taxonomy (GTDB): domain Bacteria; phylum Acidobacteriota; class Vicinamibacteria; order Vicinamibacterales; family Vicinamibacteraceae; genus JBDSLU01. The sequence continues at coordinate 14,618 of JANOIR010000557.1, read as the reverse complement.
CCACCGCTCCCGAGACCCCGAGCGCCGTCGGGCCGTAGGCGAGCCAGCTCAGACCGCCGGCGAAAATCACGGCCAAGCCCGCGGCCATCGCCATGAGCGACGTGAGATACTTTCGATCGAAGCGCCGCTCGGCGAGCCAGCCGGCGACGAACGCCGCCAACGGATAGCTGACCAGGAAGCCGGCGGTCGGGCCGATGAGCCGCCCGGCACCCTGCGGCAGCACCGGCGAGGCGGCGAAGACGGGCAGGCCGGCGAGGCCGATCAGCAGGTAGAGCGCCTGGCTCGTGGCGCCGAGGCGGGCGCCGAGCGCGGCACCGCCGAGCAGCACGATCATCGGCTGCAGGGTGAACGGCACCGGGGTGAACGGCAGCGGCACGCTGATCTGCGCCGCCAGCGCGGTCAGCACCGTGGCGAAGAGCACGGCGCTCGCCCGGAAGACCACGGTCTCGCGGGCGTCGACGGTTCGAGCGCCATTCCCGGCGCCAACACCCGACAACGTCCCGACCAACGTCACTGCGGCACCGGTCGACATAGCGGCGGATTCTACCATGCGGCGCGCACTCACCATCGCGGGCAGCGACTCTGGCGGAGGGGCCGGGATCCAGGCTGATCTGAAGACGTTTGCCGCCTACGGCGTCTACGGCGCCTCCGCGCTCACGGCGATCACCGCACAGAACACGGTCGCCGTCTCGGCCGTCCACGTGCTGCCGGCGGCGCTGGTCCGGGCCCAGATCGACGCGGTGCTCGGCGACATCGGCGCCGATGCGGTGAAGACCGGCATGCTCGGCAGCGTCGAGGTCGTGCGCGCCGTCGTCGACGCCCTGATCGCGCATCGTCCCCCAGTCGTCGTCGTCGATCCGGTCATGATCTCCAAGAGCGGCAATACGCTGCTCGATGCCGCCGCGGTCGTCGCCGTGCGCGAGCTCCTGCTGCCGCACGCCGATCTGCTGACGCCGAACGCGCCCGAGGCGGCGGCCCTCACCGGCCACGAGGTGCACTCGCTCGCCACCGCCCGGGAAGCGGCTCGCCGCCTGCACGCGCTCGGTCCGAAAGCGGTGCTCGTCAAGGGTGGCCACCTGCCCGGCGACGACGTCATCGACCTGCTCTACGACGGGCACCACCTGCACGAGCTGCGCGCCCCACGCATCGCCAGCACGCACACGCACGGCACCGGCTGCACGCTGGCATCGGCCATCGCCGCCGGGCTGGCCCTGGGGCAGGAGCTCGAGGCCGCGGTCGCCGACGCGCGCGCCTACGTCTACGGCGCCATCGCGCATGCGCCGCGCCTCGGCCGGGGCCATGGCCCGCTCGACCACGGCTGGCGGACCCGCGGCGGGGCCGCCGCAGCCCCGGCCCTATAATGCGAAGTTCGATGCCGGTCGAGCGTTTCGCCATCACCAGCGCCCCGCTCGACGCCGTCCCGCTCACCGCGGCCGTGGTCGCCGCGCACGGCGCCATGGCGGCAACGACGGGCGAGGCCGGCGCCGGCGCCATCGCCAGCTTCGTCGGCCTGGTCCGCGACCAGAACGGCGGGCGGCGCGTGACCCGGCTCGACTACGAAGCCTACGAGCCGCTGGCGCTGCGGGCGTTCGCGCAGATCGCCACCGAAGCCTCGGCGCTGTGGCCGTCGACGGTCCTGGGGCTTCATCATCGGACTGGCCCCGTCGCCATCGGCGAGGCCAGCATCGTGATCGTCGCGGTGTCCGCGCATCGCGGCGAAGCGTTCTCGACGTGCCGCTACGCCATCGAGCGGGTGAAACAGATCGCGCCGATCTGGAAGCACGAGTACTTCGAGGGCGGCGACGTGTGGATCGAAGGCGCCGTGGCCGCCGCGGACGACGCCGCGGCGCGGGAGCAGGCTGAGAGGCTTGTGTCCCGAACCGGAGCTTCGGTGACGGATGTTCCGGGCGCGGCGCCCGGATCGCAAGGCGCGAAGAGCGAGCTTATTGGGAATAAGTGAGCGATGAGCAACGCAGCGAGGCGGGATGCCCCGCCCGGAACATGTCAGCGAATCTCCGGCTCGGGACACTAAAATGCGCGTGACGGTGCGGCTGTTCGCGCGACTCCGTGACCTCGCTGGCACGAGCGAGCTCGCCGCCGACGTGGCGCCGGGCGCGACCATCGCCGACGTCTGGGCCGGTGTCGTCGAACGGCATCCAGCGCTGGCGCCGTACGCCGGCTCGCTGTCGGCGGCGCGCAACCTCGAATACACCCGCCTGTCGACGGCGGTGGCCGAGGCGGACGAGATCGCGTTCATGCCGCCCGTGTCGGGCGGCTGACCCGCCTTCGCCCGGCGCTGTCGCATCCGGGCTTCGGCGGGGCACGCCCGCTCCGCCGGCATCCGGGCTTCGCCGGGCAAGCCCGCGGGCCGCTAGAATAGGCGTCTGATGTTGGACAAACTGCGGGCGGTCGAGGCGCGCTACGAGAAGCTGATGAGCCTGGTCAGCGATTCGGCGGTCCAGGCCGATCCACCCGCGTACCGCACCCACACCAAGGCCCTGTCGGACCTGCAGGAAACGGTTGAGACCTACCGCGCCTACCGCGGCGTCATGGACGAGAAGCGGGAGGCTGAGGAGCTCGCCGGCGACCCCGACATGGCCGACCTCGCGCGCGAGGAGCTGACCCGTCTGAACGCGCGCATCGCCGAGCTCGAAGCGAGGCTGCGCGTCCTGATGACGCCGAAGGATCCCAACGACGAAAAGAACATCCTCCTCGAGATCCGCGCCGGCACCGGCGGCGAAGAGGCTGCGCTCTTCGCCGGCGACCTGTTCCGCATGTACTCGCGCTACGCCGAGCGACAGGGGTGGCGGCTCGAGATGATGTCCGAGAGCGTCGGCGACGCCGGCGGGGTCAAGGACGTCGTCGTGCTGATCGAAGGCAAGCGGGTCTATAGCCGGCTGAAGTACGAGAGCGGCGTGCACCGCGTGCAGCGCGTGCCGGCCACCGAGGCGAGCGGCCGCATCCACACGTCGACCGCGACGGTCGCGGTGCTGCCCGAAGCCGAGGAGGTCGACATCCAGATCCAGGAAAAGGATCTGCGCGTCGACACATTCTGCTCGAGCGGTCCCGGCGGCCAGAGCGTGAACACGACGTACTCCGCCGTCCGTCTCACGCACCTGCCGACCGGGCTGGTCGTCTCGCAGCAGGACGAGAAGTCGCAGATCAAGAACCGCGCGAAGGCGCTCAAGGTGCTGCGCTCACGCCTCTACGAGATGGAGATGCAGAAGCAGCACGACGCCATCGCCAAGGACCGGCGCACTCAGGTCGGGACGGGCGATCGGTCGGAAAAGATCCGGACCTACAACTTCCGCGAGAGCCGGATCACCGATCACCGGATCAACTTCACGACGCACCAGCTGCCGGGGGTGCTCGACGGCGACCTCGGCGAGCTGATCGACGTGGTGACGTCGCACTACCAGGCCGAAGCGCTCAAGAACGCTGCGACGGAGCCGGAACGGGACCCGGAGAACACACCGGCGTAACCTCGGCGGCCCGGCCGCCTGCGTCCGGGCGCTCGGCCGGACCATGCGCTGTCGTCAGCCGGCGTCGCGCGCCGGCGGCTGGGTGGCGACGAAGGCGACCAGGGCCTGCTCCAGGCCCTTCAGCTCGTCCTCCAGGACATCGGCCAGCTGCGAGGCACGGGGGTAGTCGCCAGCCTGGGCGGCGTCCTCGAGCGCGATCGACAGCTGCCGGCTCGACGGCCCGCCGGCCATCCCCGCCACGTTTTTCATCAGGTGCGCCTTGTCGGCCAGGAGCCGGGCGTTCTTGCTGGCGATGGCGGCGCGTATCGCCGCGAGCACTCCCGGGTATTGCTCGGCAAACGTGTCCCGCAGCTCCTCGAGCATGTCGACGTGCGATCCGACGGTCGCGAGCAGTTCGTCCCCACTGAAAGTGGCGTCCACGCCGCGCACTCTACCCGCTCGGCCGGACCCTCCGCAACGCCCGGTGCCCGGACGCCCGTGCTCGGAGCGTGCTCGGAGCACGCTCGGAGCCTGCTCGGAGCACGCTCCGAGCAACTTGCAGAAACGGCACCGCCAGCCGATTTCGCCTGACAGAGCCGTGTCCGGGGCAACGTCCCGGCCGGCGACCCCGATGCACGCCCCAGCCGCTCGTCGCCCCACCCTCCGGGCCCGCCTCATCGGCGCGTTCGCCGTCGCTATCCTGGCCCCGGCCGGGATCGCGCTCGCCATCCACGCCGGCTCGGCCGCGCGGGACGCCCGCGCCACGGCCGAGGCCGCGCTGCGCAGCTCGGTCGGTCATCTCCAGGCCCGGCTGGATACCCATCTCGACTATGAGATGCGCGGTATCTCGGCCGCGGCAGACGCCCTCGCGAGCTCGCCGCTCCGCCCGGGCGCCGCGCCGGCCGGGGGTGCCGGCCTCGATGCGTGGCTCGCCCGCCAGGCCGTCAGCCAGCCGGCCGTCGAAGGCTTGTTCGTCGCCGACGCCACCGGTCGCGTCGTCGGCGCGGCGTCGGCGCAGGGCGAGGCCGCGGAGGTCCCCGCACGGCACGCCAGCCTCCTCGACCGCGAGTATTTCCGCGAGCCGATGCGGACCGGCCGCCCGTTCCTGAGCGGCCTGTCCCTGGCGCACGTGACGCACGATCAGGCGCTGGTCGTCGCCGCACCGATCGGCAGAGCGGGCCGCCCCGCCGGTGTCCTCGGCGGTGTCCTCCGCCTGCCGGCATTCGAGCACTTCGTGGGGGAGGTGCGCGGCCCTGACACCCGTGTGCAGATCCTCGATCCGTCGGGCTTCGTGGTCGCGTCGAGCGACCCCGACGGCGAGCCGCTGCGATCGCCGGCCCGGGCCGCTGCCGTCGCCCCGCTGATCGCATCGTCGCGGCCGATCGACGGCACGCCGTTCTGGTACGAGGCGCCGGACGGCACGACGAGGCTGGCGGCGGTCGTCCGCACGCCGCATGGCTGGCGCGGGGTCGTGGACATGCCGCGCACCGCCGTCTATGCCGGCGCCTGGCGCAGCAGCCTGGTCGCGCTGCTGCTCGCGTCCGGCGCGCTCGTGATCGCCGGCGTCGTCGTGGCGCACCGGGTCCGGCGCATCACACGGCCGCTCGAAGGCCTCGTCGCGGCGGCCGCTGGGCTCGGCGACGCCGACACGCCGCTGCCGGCGTTCGACGGCGCGCCCGACGAGGTGGCGCGCCTGGCCACCGACTTCTCACGCATGGTGACGCGGGCGAGTACGATGCGCGCCAGCCTCGAGCAGCAGGTCGTGGCGCGGACCGCCGAGCTGTCCGAGGCGCGCGATCGCGCCGAGCGCGAAGCCCGCCTCAAGGGCGTGTTCCTCGCTGCGATGAGCCACGAGATCCGCACGCCGATGAACAGCATCGTCGGCATGGCGGAGCTGATGGCCGAAACGCCGCTCGACGCCGAGCAGCGCGAGTACTGCGACACCATCCGCACCTCGACCGATGCGCTCCTCGGCGTCATCAACGACATCCTCGACTTCTCGAAAATCGAGGCCCAGGGCGTCTCGCTCGAGACGCTCGACTTCGACCTGCGGCTGGTCGTCGAGGACGCGGTGGAGCTGCTCGCGGTCAAGGCCGCGACGACCGGCCTCGACCTCGCGGCGATCGTCGAGCCCGGCTTCGACGGCCGCTTCCGCGGCGACCCGTCGCGGTTGCGCCAGGTGCTGATGAACCTGCTCGGCAACGCCGTCAAGTTCACCGCCCGCGGCAGCGTCGTGGTGCGGCTGTCGGCGGTCGCCCGCGGCACCGACACCCGCGTGCGTGTGGAGGTGATCGACACCGGGATCGGCATGACGCCGGACGGCCTGGCGCGACTGTTCCAGCCGTTCGCGCAGGCCGAGGAGTCGACGACGCGACAATACGGCGGCACCGGCCTCGGCCTGACCATCTCGAAACAGATCGTGGAGCGGATGGGCGGCGTCATCGGCGTCGCCAGCGAGCCCGGACACGGCAGCACCTTCTGGTTCGAGATCCCGTTCCCGCGCAGCACGGCGCTGGCACCGCCGCCGGTCCTCACGCAACGCGTCGCCGACGCGCTGGTGCTCGAGCCGCACGACGCCAGCGCCGACGCGCTCGTTCGCCTGTTGGCCGAGCTCGGCGTGCGCGCGGTCCGAGTGACGACCGCAGGCGACGGCCTCGCCGCGCTCGACGCGAGCGCGGCCGGCTTCGGCGCCGCCTTGATCAGCGTCGACGCGATCGACGTCGCGCCGTTCGTCGACGCGCTGCAGCAGCACCCGTCCGCCGCCCGCACCGCCATCGTCGCGATCGTCCCGGCTGGCCGTCGGGCCGGCACCGACCTCGAGCGCCTGCGCTCGTCCCATCGCCTGACGCGCCCGATCCGCCGCGCCCGCCTGGTCGAATGCCTGGAGGCGATCGTGATCGGGGGCGTGTCTGTCCCCGCCGGTGGGTCGCCGGCGGCGTCGATCGCGCCGGCGGCAATGGCGGCCGCGGCGGCAGAGTCGACCGCGAGCGTGGCGCCGGACACCCCGCCGCGGATCCTCGTCGCCGACGACTATTTCGCCAACCAGCGCCTCGTGACCCGCCTCCTCGAAAGGCGCGGATGCACCGTCGAAGCGGTCGGCGACGGTCAGGCTGCCGTCGACGCCGCGCTCGAGGCGCGCTTCGACGTCGTGCTGATGGACTGCAACATGCCGGTGCTCGACGGCTACGAGGCGACGGCGCGTATCCGCGCGCTGGAGCAGGGCCGGCGCACGCCGATTTTGGCGATGACCGCCAACGATTCGCCCGAGGATCGCGACGCCTGCCTGCGCGCCGGCATGGACGAGTATCTGGTCAAGCCGATCCAGGCGGCGCTCGTGATCGCCGCGGTCGAGCGCTGGACGGCGATCGCCCGTGCGCAGGGATCCCCCGCCGGGGCCGCCGTCGATCCGGTGGGCGCGCCGGGAGGCACGCCGTGAGCGACGCGGCGGCCACGATCGCGCGCCTCGAGGGCGAGCTGGCCGAGGCCCGGCGTCAGGCCGACCTGGCCGACCGGGCCAAGGCCGCCTTCCTCTCGGCGATGGGCCACGAGCTCAAGACGCCGATGAACGCGGTGTTCGGCTGCGCCCGTCTGCTGCTGGAGACGACGCTGACGCCGCAGCAGCGCGAGCACGTCACCACCACGCTCGCCGCCGGCGAGGCGATGATGACGATCATCGAGGACGCGCTCGACTACTCGGCGCTCGAAGGCGGCACGCTGACGATGGCGCACGCGCCGTTCGACCCGGCCAGCGTGGTCGACGCTGCGATCCAGATCGACGCCGCCCGCGCCGAGGAGAAGGGCCTCGACCTCGCCGCGATCGTCGACCCGGCGATGCCAGCCCTGGTCGTCGGCGACGCCGCGCGCGTCCGCCAGATCGTGCGCAAGCTGCTCGCCAACGCGATCACCTTCACCGACAGCGGCAGCGTCCTGGTCCGCCTGACGCCGGCCGGCGGCGGCGGTGGTATCCGCGTCGAGATCGACGACACCGGCACCGGCGTCGCGGCCGAGACGGCGGCGCACCTGTCCGAGGCGTTCATGCAGGGCGACACCTCGACGACGCGGCGGCACGGCGGCACCGGTCTGGGCCTGGCGATCTGCCGACGGCTGGCCGAAGCGATGGGCGGCACGATCGGCGTCGACAGCGTGCTCGGCCTCGGCTCGCGCTTCTGGGTCGAGCTGCCGCTCCCTGTTGCCGACGGAGCGACGGCGACCGCGACGGCGCCGTCGGTCACCGGCCGGCGCGCGGTGGTGCTCACGGCGGCACGCGCGACCCGCTGCGCCGCCGACGCCGAGCTGCGCACCGCGGGGTTCGACGTCGCCTTCGCCGACACCGCGGCGGGCGTCCTCGAGCACCTCGCGCTCAACGAAGGCACCGATCTGCTCGTCCTCGACCTGCGCGTCGACGAGGTCGACGCCCTCGCGAGCGGGCTCGCGTGCGCCGCCCTGACGACCATGCCGCAGGCGGTCCTCGTGCTGGCCCCGACCCTCGATCGCCAGGCGCTGCCGGCGCTGTTCGCGGCGGGCGCGACCTGGCTGCCACGTCCGCTGCTGCGCCGTCCCCTGCGCGACGCGCTGGCCCGCCTGTTCCGCTCCGACGGTGAGAACGGAGACGTCGAACCGCTCGAGGCGCTCGGCTCGCTGCGAATCCTCGCGGCCGACGACTACCCGGTCAACCTCCGCGTCGTGACCCGGCTGCTCGAGAAGCGCGGGCACACGGTCGAGACCGTCACCACCGGCGCCGCGGCTGCGGCCGCCGTCCTGGCCTCGCCTTACGACCTCGTGCTGATGGACTGCCGGATGCCGGAGATGGACGGCTACGACGCCACCACCCTGATCCGGGCCCGTGAGGGGGCGCGGCGGCGGACGCCGATCATCGCGCTCACCGCCAACGACAGTGACGACGATCGGCAGCGCTGCGTCGACGTGGGGATGGACGCGTTCGTCGCCAAGCCGCTGCGACCGGCGGAGCTATTCGCCGCCATCGAGAAAGTGCTGACGACGGACGCCGCCCGGCCGCGGGCGCCGCAGCCGATCGAGACGATTCCGCGGCAGGCCGAGGGGCCCAGTGGCGACCCGTGGCAGGACCTCACCCAGACGCTGGCCGGCCTGACCCATCGCGCCGAGCTGACGGTGCCGCACGTGAACGACGCCGCCGCTGGCGACATCCGCGCCGTGCTGCGTGCCGCCGTCCGCGCCGCGGAGCTGGCCCGGCGCCTCCGCCCGCAGGCGTCCCCGGACGCTCCCTCGGCAGAGCTCAGGACCGACGTGCACTGACCGGGCGAACCGGCGGGCCGCCCGGACCGTCTACCATGGCGCACTGACCTGGAGTGTCCATGCCCAATTTGCGCCTTGCCTTGCGGGTCCTGTTCCGCACCCCCGCCCTCACCGCCGTCGCCATCCTGTCGCTCGCGATCGGCATCGGCGCCAACGCCGCGATCTTCTCGCTCTACAACCAGATGCTGCTGCGGCCGCTGCCGGTGCGGGATCCCTTCGGGCTGGTCAACCTCGGGGCCCCCGGGCCGAAGCACGGCTCGCAGTCCTCGAACCAGGCCGGATCATCGGAATACACCTTCAGCTACCCGATGTTCCGTGACCTCGAGCGGGCCAAGACCCGCTTCAGCGGCCTCGCGGCCCACCGGGTGCTCGAAGCGAACCTGAACTTCAAAGGTCAGACGACCTCCGGCACGGGGATGATCGTCTCGGGCAGCTACTTCGGCGTGCTCGGACTGACCCCCGCAGCCGGCCGGCTCATCGGCCTCGAGGACGATCGCACGCCGGGCGCGCACCAGGTCGCCGTCCTGAGCCACGCTTACTGGCGCACGCGGTTCGCGATGAGCCCGGCGATCCTGGGCGAGACGCTGGTCGTGAACGGCATCCCGCTGACCATCATCGGCGTCGCCCCCGAGGGCTTCAGCGGCACCACGCTCGGCACGATGGCGCAGGTGTTCGTGCCGATCTCGATGCGGGAGCGTCTGATCGCGGGCTGGAAGGGCCTCGACGATCGGCGCAACTACTGGGCCTACGTGTTCGGCCGGCTTCAGCCCGGCGCGACCATCGAGCAGGCCAAGGCGTCGGTCGACGTGCCGTATGCGGCGATCGTCAACGACCTCGAGGCTGGCCTGCAGAAGGGCATGAGCCCGGCGACCCTGGGCCGCTTCAAGGCCAAGCGCGTCACCGCGGAGCCCGGCGCCCGCGGCCAGAGCAATCTCCTCCAGGGCGCGCGAACGCCGCTGAACCTGCTCCTGGCGGTCACCGCGTTCGTGCTGCTGATCGCCTGCGCCAACATCGCCAACCTGCTGCTGGCGCGCGGGGCCTCGCGGGCCAGCGAGATGGCGGTACGGCTGTCGATCGGGGCCAGCCGCTGGCAGGTGGTGCGGCAGCTGCTGACCGAATCGGCGGTGCTGGCGCTGCTCGGGGGCGCGCTCGGGCTGATCGTCGCCCGGTTGACGCTGACCGGCATCATCGCCCTCATCCCGGCGGAAGTGAGCTCGGCGATCACCGACCAGCTCGATCCGGTGACCATGCTCTTCGCCGCCGCGGTGGCGATGGGGACGGGCCTCCTGTTCGGCCTCTTCCCGGCGCTCCACAGCACGCGGCCCGACCTCATCTCGACGATCAAGAGCACGGCCGGCCAGCCGTCCGGTGCCCGCGCCGCGTCGCGCTTCCGCATCGCGCTCGCGACGACGCAGATCGCGCTCTCGACGGCCTTGCTCGTCCTGGCCGGTCTCTTCACGAAGAGCCTCGTGAACGTCAGCCGGGTCGAGCTCGGCATCGAGACCGAGCGGCTCGTCACCTTCGGCCTCTCGCCGGATCGCAACGGCTACACGCCGGCGCGATCGAAGGCGCTGTTCGAAAAGGTCGAGGACGAGCTCGCCGCCGTGCCCGGCGTCAGCGGCGCCGCCGTCGCGCTGGTGCCGCTGCTGGCCAACAGCAACTGGGGCAACGGCGTCGCCGTGCAGGGCTTCGCGTCGGGCCCCGACGCCGACAACGACTCGATGTTCAACGAGGTGGGCCCGGGCTACTTCGGCACCGTCGGCATCCGCCTGCTCAAAGGACGGGACTTCACGCGCGGCGACATCGAGGGCGGTCCGAAGGTCGCGATCGTCAACGAAGCCTTCGCGCGCAAGTTCGGCCTCACCGGCCACGTCGTCGGCTCCCGCATGGGCCAGGGCGGCGGCGCTGACACCAAGCTCGACATGGAAATCGTCGGCCTGGTAAAGGACGCCAAATACAGCAGCGTGAAGCGCGAGATCCCGCCCGTCTACTTCACGCCCTACCGGCAGGACAAAGAGGTCGGCTCGGTGAGCTTCTATGCCCGCACCCGTCTCGATGAGGATGCGCTGCTGCAAGCGATCCCGCGGCTCATCGCGCGCATCGACCCGAACCTGCCGGTCGAGGAACTGCGCTCGATGGACACCCAGATCCGCCAGAACGTCGGGGTCGATCGCGTCATCTCGATCCTCTCGGCGGCCTTCGCGATCGTCGCGACGCTGCTCGCGGCGATCGGCCTCTACGGCGTGCTCGCCTACACCGTCGCGCAGCGGACGCGCGAGATCGGCCTGCGCATGGCGCTCGGCGCCGACGGCAGCCGCGTCCGCGGCATGATCCTCGCCCAGGTCGGCTGGATGACGCTGGTCGGCGCAACGGTCGGCGTGGCCGCTGCCGCCGAGATCGGGCACCTCGCCAGCTCGCAGCTCTACGAGCTGAAGGGCTGGGACCCGATGGTGCTGGTGACGTCGACGGCGTTGCTGGCCAGCGTGGCAATTGCGGCCGGGTGGATCCCTGCGATGCGCGCGTCGCGGGTCAACCCGATGACCGCGCTCCGCAACGACTGAAGCGGCGCGAGTGAAAGCGCGGCCGCCAACCTACATCGACGCGTCCTGGACGATCTCCCACTCCGGCGCGTCGCCCGCCGCGAAGTTGGTCGCGCCGGGGCGCAAGACGCGCGGACGCAGGACGATGAGCGTGAGCCCCGACGCGGCGGGCTTGCCGGTGTAGGCCAGGCGCCACTTCGCCAGGAGCGACACGCTGTGGACGCCGCCCGGCGCGGTGCCGCCGTAGGGATCCGGTTCGAGGCCGGCCGCCGGCCGCACCTCGACGATCTCGAATGACAGCGTCCCGCGCGCTGCGGCGTCAGGGTAGCGCTGTCGATAGCGCGCGAGGACCGCGTCGCGGCCGCGGGTCAGGCCGTTCGGCGAAGCCATGACGGCGTCCTCGGCATAGAGGGCACAGAAGGCCTCGAGATCGCCGCGGTTCCACGCCGCGGCCTGTGCTTCCAGCACTCGTGTCGCACCGGCGCTGGCCGCCTCGGCATGGTGCAGCCGCGCCAGCCGATCGAAGTGGCCGTAGCCGAACTGCGCGACATCCAGCGGGAGCTCCCGGAACGTCTCGTCGGCCATGACGTCGTCGGCGCTGGCGAAGCGATGCCCACGCGCGAGCCACGTGAACAGCCGATCCCAGTTGGCGGCGCCCACGCCGTTGGCGTGCAGCAGCAGGACTTGCGGCGTCCGCCGCTTCAGGAGCCCGTCGGCCTGCGTCTCGGTCCGGGTGACGCTCACGCGGATCGACGCGAGGTAGTCCTGACGCACCGTGTCCTGCTCCGCGGCACCGCCGCCGGCGACCGCCGCCGCCCACGGCCGGTCGAACGACCAGTCCTGGACGTTGATCGTGACCGGTACGTTGCGCTGTCCGTGCTCCGACAGCCAGCGCCGTACGGCCTCGACCTTCGGGCGGGTTTCGCCCTCGCGGAGGTAGGGATAGCGGAACCAGCGAAGCGTCTTCCCGCGCGGCTGGAGGAAACCCGTCAGCGTGGCATGGGCCGCCGCGACATCGGCGAGGTACGCCTCGCTGGTCAGGTTGGTGTAGTTCGGATGGGTGTTCGTGTGGCTCCCGATCTCGTGGCCCTCGTCGAGCCAGCGCTGCAGGATCGCGCGGTCGTCGTCGGACTTGACGTTGCCGGCGATGACGAACGCGATCGCGCGTACGCCGTGCTTCTTCAGCACCGCGAGCAGCGCCTCGGTGGTCGCCATGCGCGCCGCGGCGTCGCCGCGGGCGGCGGCCCCCACGATCGGCAGATCGTCGACCGTGACCAGGAGCGGGCGCGGTGTCGGCGGCGGTGCGGTCGACGGCGCCGGCTGCGCGACGGCGGACGCGGCCCGCAACAGCAGCGCGACGAGCGCAGCGGCGCGCATCGATCTCGATCCGACCGGCCTCATGCCGCGCCGTCCCCGACGATGGCGTCGGCCTCGATCTCGACCAGCATCTCGGCGTCGATCAGGGCCCGCACCTCGACCATCGCCGTGGCCGGCCGGATCGCCCCGAACACCTCGCCGTGGGCGCGGCCGATCGCTTCCCAGTCGCGCTCGATGTTGACGACGTACATCCGCGTGCGGACGACGTCGGCCAACGAGGCGCCGGCACGCTCGAGGGCGCGCTGGATGTTGGCCAGGGTCTGCCTGGCCTGGGCGGCGGCGTCGCCGCGGCCAACCACCTTGCCGTCCTCGCCCGTGGCGGTGGTGCCCGAGACGAAGACGTGCGGGCCGACCCGGACGGCGCGCGAATAGCCCACGATCGGCTCCCACGGGGTGCCGGTGGCGAACAGCTGTCGAGGCATGGGGCCGATGGTAGCGCACCCGCCCGTTGGCCACCCGCCCGTTGGCCAACCTTGACGCGGGAGAGCGCCTCTCCTATCGTGAGCGGCAACCTCAGCGGTACCCGTGGATCCCTCGTATCGAGCAGCGGGGATCGGCGTTCCGCGGACGAATCACGGCCATGGACAGCACCGAAGAACGCAGCCCGGCCGACGTGGCGTTCGCCGCGCGGGCCGGTGAGACGCTGAGCGACGCCCTCCTGGACCGCCGAGGGTGGCTCGAAGCGTTCCGGGCCGAACCCGTACGCCTACCGGCGGAGCAGTTCATCGGGGAACTGCTCCTCGAACTGCGGCGCGATCGCGCGCAACGCGGCCAGCCGACCCTCCCTCGGGGTCTCGATCGCGAGGCCGTTGCTCCGCTGACCAAGCCCGTTGAGGACGTTCTCCGAGTCCTGGCGCTCTCGCGAGATGCAGGCCTCCACGGCGTCATCGCGATGTCCACCGGCGCGGGAGCTCTGGCGCCTTGGGTGGTGGTCGACGTCTACAGCACGCAAGTGCGCCGCAGTCTCGGCGGACTCGTGCCTGGCGAGTGGCTCGAACGTCGACCGCCGGATCGGGCCCTGACCGAGTGGATGCGCGACCTCGCCGAAGGCCCCGGAGGCTCGCTGCCGCAGCCGAACCTGCGTGTGCAGGTAGTCGACGAACGCGAAGCGACACGAGGGTTTGTCACGCAGATCGCAGACAGCTTCCGGACCGCGGTCCGCTACTTCACCTCATCGGGGGGCGGGGGCCAACGGTTCACGGTCCACACGCGCCAGCACCAGTTCCAGCTCGAATCGTATCCGCAGTATTGGTACTCGCCGGTCGTGTTCGGGGCAACGCTGACGAGTCCTGTGGACGGCATGCTGGCGACCGGCCACTATCATTTTCAAGGCTGGCAGAACGGCACGGTGGTTACGGACGGTGGCGTCTACTTCGCCGGTCCAGGCAGCACAGCCGCGACACTGAGGAACATCTGATGGACGTGCTCGGGCCACTCGGCGACATCGTGGCGACCATCCGCGAGCTCAAGGTCAATGCCCTGGACTCGCTCGGCCCACTGGCACCGATGGTCACGGGAGGCGGCCAGATCATCGCCGCCGGAGTGGCGTTCATGCTCCTCGTCGCCGGGCGGGGCTTGTGGGCTCCATCGGTGCCGAACCTCCCCAACTTCCCAGTACGGCTGACCGGACTCGCCGCGGGCATTCTCGTCGTCGTTCTGTATCGATTCAGCCGGATCGGCTACCCCTTCGACTTCACGCTTTGGGCAGTCGTGCTGGTGTTTGTCGGCATCGTTCTGGCCCTGTATTACGTCTTCCTGCGGTTGACGAAGACCTTCCGGTGCCAAGGGGACAAGTCGCTCTACGTGCGTGGCTTCCGCCTGCAGCCGGCGGCGCAGCAGCTCCTCAGCGGAAATCTCGCCGGGCTGCCGACGCAATACCAGCCAAGGCCAGGCCAGCCGGTGCCGGCCAGCGACGACGAGTTCTTCTGCAAGTCCGGCAAGGTCCCCAACCGCGTCTGGACGCCCG
>JANOIR010000515.1:0-4039 GCA_031407765.1 Vicinamibacteraceae bacterium | reverse complement strand
GGCGGCCCCGCGGCTGCGCGTGAGAGCGCGGCCGCCAGATCAGCAGCGCCGCCCGCGTGCCGGCGCCGCGGCGCGCCTAGCGCCGCGCATAGCAGCCGGCACGCCCCCGGGGCGGCCCCGCGGCTGCGCGTGAGAGCGCGGCCGCCAGATCAGCAACGTGTCGGGTAGCATTACCAGAGAATGGTTCACGTCGTCCGCTACGAGTCACCGCACGCCTGGGCCGAGCACGTCGCCGCGCGTTTCGCGTCCTTCCTCGCTGACGAGCCTGCCGCTCGCGTCGCGCTTCCCACCGGGGCCACGCCGGAACCGGTCTATGCCGGCATCGTCGAGGCCGTCCGCGCCGGCATCGCGTCGTTCCGCCAGGCCCACGTCTTCCTGCTCGACGAGTTCGGCGGCGTGCCGCCGGACGCCAAGGGTCGCTGCAACGTGATGCTGCACCGCGCCCTGCTCGATCACGTCGACCTGCACAGCGAGAAGTACCACCCTCTCGATCCCGAGGCCGAGGATCTGGCGGCGATGTGCGCCGCCTACGACGCCTCGATGAAGGTCCCGCTCGATCTCGTGATGCTGGGCATCGGCCGCAACGGCCACGTCGGGATGAACGAGCCGGGCACCTCGCCCGAGAGCCCGACCCGCCGTGTCGAGCTCGCGCCGAGCACGACCCAGGCCTCCGTGCGCTACTTCGGAGAAGGCAGTCCGCTGCCGACCTGGGGCGTCACCATGGGGATGTCGGCGATCCTGGCGGCGCGCACGATCTGGATCATCGCGACCGGTGCGGGGAAGGCCGACATCGTCCGCGACGTGCTGCTGGAGCCGGTGTCGGCGATGCGCCCGGCCTCGCTGCTGCGCGGCCACCCGAACTGCTGGTTCTTCGTCGACGCCGCGGCGGCGGCGAAGCTGCCGGCCGGCGTGCTGTCACGCGGCTGACGGAGCGTGGATCATGCGCGCCGTCGCGCTCGGCATTCCGCTGGCCACGGTGCTCGTGACGGCCTGTGCGGCAAGGTTTGCCGGTGATGGCACCTTCGAGGACCGCGGACGCGGCACCGCTGAAGATCGTTACCAGATCCGGCTGGTGCCGGCGATCGCGCTGGACCGCAGCGGCGCCTACCGGTTCGCGTTCTCCGGGATGCCAGGAGCGGAGATGACGCTCGGATTTCGCCCGGCCAGGCCCGCGACCGAGGCCGAAGTTCGCGCCAGGGTGACGATCCTCAAAGGGGAAATCGCCGAATCGGGAGCCGACGCTGCAGAGCCGCTCTGCCGGTTCGAGCTGGATACAGCGACGGCGACGTTGACGGTCGCTGGTCGCGACGATGCAACGGTGCTCTGGACCGAGCCGTGCCGCGCACTCCGCTTCAAGCGCCAGGCGCGATACACCCTGGTCCTCACGGTGTCCGCCAGCCAGGACACGACCCCGCCGTTGGACGTCATCGCCTCGTTCGACGGGGGCGGCTGGAAGTAGCCTTTGTCCAGACCGCCATTTCTCCGGGTGGCGCCCGACGTACCATCGACACGCGGGTGTGCGGGAATCAAAGCATGAGACCCTGGCCCGTGATGCTCGGCTCCGTCTTTTCGCTCGCGGCTATCCAGGCCCCGCCGGATCGCGCTTCGTCAACATCGGGCTCTTCGACGTCCCGCGCCTTCCTCGTCGCGCATCGCGGTGCGTCCGCCTACGCGCCCGAGCACACGCTCGCCGCGTACACGCTGGCTCTCGAGCAGGGGGCCGACTACGTCGAGCAGGACCTCACGCTCACCAAGGACGGCGTGCTGGTCTGCCTGCACGACGACACGCTGGAGCGCACGACCGACGTCGAGACGCGCTTCCCCGATCGCGCGACGAGCGAGACCGGCCCGGGCGGTCAGCCGGTGCCGCGGTGGTATGCGAACGACTTCACGCTTGCCGAGCTGCGGACGCTGGACGCCGGATCGTGGTTCGACGCGCGCTTCGCCGGAGCGCGGATCCCGACCTTCGAGGAGGCGATCCTGCTGGTGAAGGGCCGCGCCGGAATCTTCCCCGAGCTGAAGTCGCCGGCCCGGCTCAACGCGCGCGGCGTCGACGTCGAGCAGGCGGTCGCCGACGTGCTGCGGCGGCACGGCCTGGTCGACGCGCAGGTCAAGGGCCGCCCGGCGGTGTACCTGCAGTCGTTCGAGGAGATGAGCGTCCGGCGGCTGGCGACGCTCCTGCCGTCGGTGCCGCGCACGATGCTGGTCGGGGATGCCGCCGGCGCGGCGCGCTGGCTGAGCGCGGATGGGTTGCGCGAGGCCCGGACCTTCGCCACAGCGGTCGGCCCGGCCCGCCGCTGGATCGATGCGCGGCCGGCACTGGTGGCTGACGCACACGCCGCCGGCCTCGCCGTCGTGCCCTACACGTTTCGCGCGGCGCGCACGGCCGACGCCGCCGGCCGGGACACCGCTGCGGCCGACATGCGGCGGTTCGTGCGTGACCACCGCGTCGACGGGCTGTTCACCGACAATCCGGACCTGTTCCCGCGCTGACGCGCCGCCGCCGCCTCCGGCGTCGATCCGGTCACGGCGCTGCGCTGCTAGTAGGCCGGGCAGCCGGCCCCGGCCTCAGCGATAGGCTGAGACCATGCGCGAGAAGCCCGGGATGTAGGTCTCGACGTCACGGCCGCGAAGGAGATCGACCATCGGCCCCAGCACGAGGGCATGCAGTTCGATGAGCGTCCGCTTCGGCGTCACGCCGGGCGGCAGATTCGGGTGGACGTGCTCGGCGAAGAACGCCGTCGCCTCGGCCTGCGTCTCCCAGATCTCGAAGGTCTTCCACCAGCCGCTGCCGACCGCCCCGGCGCCGTGTGCGATGAAGCCCGGGGCCGCTTCGAGCAGGGGCTCGAGGGTGGCGAGCATCCCGTCGTAGCCCTGGGCCGTCTGTCCACACACGTCCGCGATAACCAGTACTGCCATGATCGATCCCTCTTCCTGTTGATGTTCGTCGTTCACTTGACCAGGACGCGTCCTTGCGCCTGCCATTTCCCGTCGGTGCCGCGCACCTCGAGCCACAGCGCCTTGCGGCTCGGCGGCGTCTCGACTTCGAAGTCGTAGGTCTCGCCGACAGCGAGCGTCACGCGGGCCGGGCCGGCCTGGGCCTCCGCGGCTGGAACCGGCGCACCGTCCTTGGTCAGCGGGCGCCACGTCACCGGGCCGTCTGCGCCCTGCAGCGACACCGACCAGATGTCGTCGGGCGTGATGTTGATTAGCCGCAGGCGATGGCGCGTGTTCGCGGCCCAGGTCCACTGCGGCTCGCGCTCGCCGTCGATCACCGCCGACGCCGTGTCCCTGAGGATCGCCGAGGCCGGCGATGCGTTGCGGCGGCCGAGGACGACCACGTGATCGGTAGCCGGGTCATACGTCTCGCCGGCCTCGACGACGATGAGCGGACCGTAGAGGCCCGACGACAGCTGGCGGTAGTCGTGCAAGTGCGTGTGATAGATGAAGGTGCCGGTGCGCGGTGGCGTGATGCGGACGGTGAACCGCTCGCCGGGCACGATCATCGGCGCCACCTTCGGGCCGAGGCCGCTCCAGCCGTGGACGCCGTCGTAGAAGCTGTCGAGCTCCAGGCCATGCCAGTGCATCGACGTCGACTCCTCGAGGCGGTTGACCAGCGTGATCTCCACGGGCTCGCCGCGGCGCAGGACGAGCGGCGGCCCCGGCGACGTGGCGTGTGGGGTCGCGGCCACACCGTGCTCGCTGACCTCGAAGCCGGCCGCGGTGCGGCCATCGGCGGAGGCGCCGTGGATGGTCATCGTGAGCTGGCGCGGCATCGCCGCGGTGGCGGCGGGCGCCGGAGCGGAGGCGTCCTCGCGCTCGGTCACGGTGATGCCGAGCACCATGCCGGCCATGCCGAGCGAGGCGTCGTTCGGGTCGTGGACCGCGGCTCCGCGGGCGCTTGCGGCGTGTCCGCCATGCGGACCGTGCGCCATTTGCGCGTCGTGCGAGTCGTGCGCGCCGGGCGTGTCGGGCGCGTCCTGGCCGCTGGCGGCGATGAAGCCGCCCTCGACGTCGCCGGACGGCGTCGCGCCGAGGC
>JANOIR010000468.1:0-26147 GCA_031407765.1 Vicinamibacteraceae bacterium | reverse complement strand
GCACCTGGTTCGGCATGAGCGGCGGGCCGCCAATCGGCACGCGGACGAGCCACGGATGGCGACGCAGCACGGTGACGTGCGCGGTCGCCCAGTGGGCGAGGCCGGCCCGCCAGTCGTCACCGGCGGCCCGCGGCGGCGGCGAGTCGGCGAACGCCGCGTCCACCATGTGGGCGATCAGCTCGTCCTTCGCCGCAACGTGCCGGTAGAGCGACATCGTCGCGGCCCCGAGCTCGCTAGCGACGCGGCTCATCGACACGGCGCCCAGGCTTTCGGCGGTGGCCAGGCGGATGCCGGCCGCAACGATCCGGGCCAGGCTCAGGCCGCCCGGTCGCGGCCGCGATGGGCCGGCGCGCAGACCCCAGGCCGCAGCCAGCGTGGCTGGAAGTTCTTCTTTCACAGGTGTTTCAGGCGCCAGCACGGTGGCGGGGCCTGACCTCATGCGATCGGGCCGGCTTGACTTGCTGCGTCAAGCGTATACCATACGCTTATATGCGTACCTCATACGCTTTGCCGCGTCCCTGGACGGTCGTACCCCTGCTGGCGCTGGTCGCCTCCTTCCTCGCGTTCGCCCTGCCGCCCTACCTCACCCTGGATCCGGCGCAGTCGCGGATCCCGATTCGGCCGGGGTCGGGCGGGTACTACGCGATGCTGGTCGCGCACGTCATCTGCGGCTCGATCGCGATTCTCACCTGCTGCCTGCAGGTGTGGCCGTGGCTCCGCGCCCGGTATCCCGACGTGCACCGGCGCATCGGCCTGGTCTATGTGTTCGCCGGCGTGCTGCCGGCTGGCGCGCTGGGCCTGGTCGTCGGCGCGATGACGCCGTTCGGGCCGGTGCTGCGCGCCAGCAACGTTCTGCTGGCGATCGTCTGGCTCACGGTCACGATTGCCGGCTACCGTGCCGGTCGTCAGTATCGGACGACGGAGCATCGCCGCTGGATGACGCGCAGCGTCGCGCTGACGCTGTCGATCATCACCAACCGTGTGTGGGCGGTCATTTGGGTGATCACGCTCTCGCCACAGCTCGCCACGACCTTCGGCGGCAACGAAGCGCTGATGATCCAGACGATCGCCGGGCTCTCGGGCTGGCTCGGTTGGGTGCTGCCGCTGGTACTCACGGAGTGGTGGCTGGATACGCGGGGAAGACCGGGGACGCCCGTGGCGAGCGTCCCGGTTGGTGCGCCCGTGGCGTGAACGTCACGCCGTCTGCGCCGTCCCTGCGTCGACCAGCAGGGCGAGGCCTGAACTGTCTCGGGACACCTTCGTCCTCACCGCCTCGAAGCCAGCCTGTTCCAGCAGTCGCCTCAGGTCCGACTCCTGGCGTTCGATCAGCCACCAGTCCGCGAGGTACTCGATCCACGGGCGGAACGGGTTGCCGCTGGCGATGTTCGACAGGAACACACGGCCGCCGGGCGCGAGCAGCTCGCTCACGCCGGTCAGCGTCGACACCGCCCAGCGGTCCGACAGGTAGTCGAAGAGGCCGCCAGCTACGACCAGGTCGAAATCGCCGGCGGCGCGGAGCCGCGACAACACCTTCGGCACGCGGCCCTGCACGAACTCGCATCGGCCGGCCAACCGATCGAGGCGGTCGCGCGCGAAGTCGAGCGCACCGGCATCGGCGTCGACCAGCACGAACGATCCGTGCCCGCGTGGGATGTAGTCCTGGATCAGCGAGAGATCGCGGCAGCCGCCGCAGCCGATCGACGCGATCCGCGCCTTCGGATTGGCGACCAGGGTCGAGAGAATCGCGCGGCTCTGGAGGCCGACCTTGTTCCGGTGCTGCTGTGCCAGCGGCGACTGCAGCGAGCACTGCTCGATCGCCCACGGCACTGTGCCGATCTCGGCGCGATTGCGGGCGTCGCACAGCCACTCGACCGTCTCGAAGTCGCCCGGATAGCCGCGCGGCCAGGTCTGGAGTCGATGGACGAACGGCGAGCGCGCGTGCAGGGCCCGGACCGCCGCGAGCGTGGGCAGCATCTCGAGACGGCTCAGCCCGGCGTCCTCGCAGGCCATGACGGACGTCGCGATCGAGTGCATCGCGACAACAGTGGCGTGCAGCAGATCGAGCGTGCGCGCGGGCTGGCGCGCCTCAATGGCGAGCAGGCGATCGCCCTCGAGCGCGAGTCGCTCGAGGGCGTCGGCGGCGGTCTCCGGTATTGGACCGACCTGGGACCTCCCCCCGGATTCGGGGACGGACGGGGACACGGAGTCGGCGTTGCGGGCGGTTGCGGCGATCGAGTGGGACATGTCTGCCTCACTCGAATAGACGGACGAGTCACTGGAGTTCCCACCCCGCGAATCGGTGATGCCGATGCTCGCGTGGGCCGGGCCTTGGCGACACAATAGGCCCGGACAGGGGCCACATGCCGACCCAGACCGTCGAATTTCAGTACCTGACCGGCCTGAAGCGATCGATCTTCCGCAACGCCCGGCTGCGCGGCAGCTGGAACGCGAGCGGGCGCTTCGCCGACGTGTGGCTGCTGGACCTGCCGATGCAGGAGGCGGTCGGCGAGGACGGCTGCCCGATGTTCCGTGCCTCGGTCGCGCTCGATCTCGCGGACGCCAACCGCACCTTCCGCTGGGGCGTCGTCCTGGACGGCCCGCAGGGCAGCAACTTCTGGGGCATCCCGACCGAGATTCACGACGCGCGATCGAGGGAGCGCTATCGCGAATTCCGGCTGACCGGTGCGGCGAGCCAGGTCGAGCGCTACCACCTGACCTGCGGGCGCCGCCTCGGCGCCAACAAGCACCTCGCGCCCGGCAGCACGACCAGCATGCTCCGCTTCGGCGTGTGGGCGCCGAATGCGCAGCAGGTCGACGTGGTCTTCGGCGACCCGGCCCGCGGCTACATCGGCGACGACGGCACCGGCATCGATCCGGGCGCGCCGGTCGTGCCGCTGACGCGCGGCGCCGGTGGCGTCTGGGAAGGCGGACCGGCGGCGAGCTTCGATGCCTTCAAGAGCGCGCTCTACATGTATCGGATCGTCGACGCGCAGGGCACGACGGTCTATCGCACCGACATCTTCTCGCGGCACCAGTTCGGGAAAGGCACCATCGATCCGGCCAGCATCAAGCCTGGGCAGCCGCCGTGGCCGGGCACGCCGGACACGCTCGACGGCACCGTGAGCTGCAGCGTCATCATCGATCCGGATGTCGTTCGCCGCACCTTCGAGGCGCCGGTGCCTGGCGCGCCGGCCGATCTGGTGCCGGCCGAAGAGTTCTGGGCGACCGAGTTCACGCCGGGATTACCGGTGCCGACCGAGCTCGAGGATCTCGTCATCTACGAGCTGCACGTCGGCTCGCTCGGCTTCGGCAAGACCACGCCGGGCCATCTCCAGGACGCGATGGCCTTTCTCGCTCACCTGGTCGATCTGGGCGTCAACGCCGTGGAGCTGCTGCCGATGGCCGAGTTCTTCGGCACCGCCGCGTGGGGCTACGGCGACACGCATCACTTCTGCATCGAGTCGAGCGCGGGCGGGCGCGATCAGTATCGCCACTTCGTGCGCGAGTGCCACCGCCGCGGCATCGCCGTGCTGCAGGACGTCGTCTACAACCACTACGACCAGGACGCCATGCGGGCGCAGTGGCAGTACGACTCGGCCGCGCCCGATCAGAACATCTACTACTGGTACGAAGGGCGGCCGTCCGACTACCGGAAAGCCGACGGCGGGTACGTCGACAACGGCTCGACCGGGTTCACCCCGCGCTTCTGGGAAGAGGTCGTCCGGCATCAGTTCGTGAGCAGCGCCGCGTTCCTGCTCGAAGAGATGCACGTCGATGGCCTGCGCGTCGACCTGACGCAGGCGATCCATCGCGACAACGTGCGGCACGGCGACGGCCGCTCCGTCGGCGACGCGAACCTGTTCGGCCAGAAGCTGCTACGTGAGTGGAGCCGCACGCTGCACATGATCCGTCCGACCGCGATCCTCGTCGCCGAGGATCACACCGGCTGGGACGCGGTCACCAAGCGGCCGGCGCAGGGCGGGCTCGGCTTCGACGCCACGTGGGAGGTCGGCTTCTACCACAGCCTGATCGGCGACTCCGAGATGGCCGGCGATCGCCCGCGCGTGCTGAAGCGAGCCGGCTTCGGCGGTGCCGAGCCGCTCGGCATGGACGCGCTCTCCGGCGCACTCTACGCGACACGCTACAACCGCGTCGTCTTTCACGAGTCGCACGACGAAGCGGGCAACGCCACGGGCACCGCGCGGACGATCGCCGTCGCCGTGAACGGCGCGCCACTCGTCGGCGCGACGCGGCAGTGGGCGGAAGCGCGGACGCGCCTCTGTGCCGGGCTGACGCTGCTCTCCGCCGGCACGCCGATGTTCTTCATGGGCGAGGAAATCGGCGCGCAGCAGCGTTACACCTACGACCAGTTCCTGACCCAGCGCGAGGACATCCTCGGCGCGCGGCACACCGTCGGCGCCTCGCTGTTCCGCTTCTACCAGGACCTGATCACGCTCAGGAAGCGCACGCGGGCGTTGCGCAGCCAGGACATCGACATCCTGCACCAGTCGAATGGGAACCGTGTGCTGGCGTTCAAGCGGTGGATCGACGACGACGAGATCATCGTCGTTGCCAGCTTCAACGACACGGCGTTCGCCAACGGCTACGTGATCGCCAAGGATCTCGTCGGCATCCCCGACGCCGGCTGGAAAGAGATCTTCAACAGCGACGGCGCCGGCTACGGCGGGCAGAACGTCGGCAACCTTGGGGCCATCGTCGGCAGCCGCGGCGGCCGGTTGAACGTCGTCGTTCCGGCGGCGGGGCTTGTGGTGTTCGCCAGGCAATGAGCCGGGTGCGGCGCCCGAGGGCGCCGCCGGCTCGTCACACGGTCCACGGGCCGCCGTTCTTGAGGTCGAGCCGTGCTTCGGGAACGGGGGCGACGTACTGCGCTTCGGAAGGCTGGGGAGACGGGGCAGCGACCACCATCAGCGCTGGCTCGACCTCCGCAGGCTGAACCGGCTCGGCCGCCACGTCAGCGGCCCGGTCCGCCGCGACTCGTGCGGCCTGCCGTTCGATCAGGCGGTCACGGTGCCACGCGCCGGCGCTCAGCATCGCGCGACGGGCCCGACGTCGTAGGCCAGTCATACGCCACGTCGGTTGTAGAAGAACCCGCCGCCGCCGAGGAGCAGCACGAGGAGAACGATGATGAGCAGGGTATTGGTGTCCATGTGGTCACTCCCGTAGAGCCGGCGGAGAATCCGCCTGCCCATTGAGTGTGGGCTCCGCCGTTGACGGCGTCTGTGCGGTTGTGGACATCCGAAGGCAGGCTAAGCTCCCACGATGGCTCCGACGACGCGCGCCCACGCGCCAGCCACCACACGCGCCACGGCGTCGATCCACGTCCCTGCAGCGGGCGCCGGACAACTGCTGGTCCCGACGCAGGTGATCTTCAGCCCGGAAACCAAGCTCCAGTACCACATCGAGCGAATGCTCGGCGCCGGTGGCTTCGGGCAGGCCTACCTGGCGACGCGCCGGGGCCGGTCGGCGACGGTGCCCGAGACGGTCTGCATCAAGGTCAGCGCGCGCATCGACGGCTGGCTGCGCGAGGCCTACTTCGGGCTGCTCCTCGACGGGCATCCGCGCGCGGTGCGCGTCTTCGACCGCTTCCCGCTCATGCGGGCCGACGGGCAGGTGCTCTACTACCTCGCCCTCGAGTACGCGTGTCATGGCGACCTCAGCGCGCACCTGTCTGGCGCCGGCAAGCGGTGGACGGAGGCGGCGGCCCGGCGCGAGATCGCGGGCATCCTCGAGGTGCTGGGCAAGCTCCATCGCGGCCAGCTGCTGCACCGCGACCTGACGCCGATGAACGTCTTCGTCTGCGACGGCCGCAAGCTGAAGCTCGGCGACTTCGGCATCGTCCGGCACCAGAGCAACGTCCGCGGCGTCACCGCCAGCACCATGAACGCCTCGATGGTGCCGAGCGACATCCTCGCGAGCGCGGCGCCGAAATGGCAGGCGCGCGACGACGTCTACCAGGTCGGCCAGCTCCTCGCCATGCTGGTCAAGGGCGACGCGCAGGCCCGCATCCGCCCGCACGAAGTGCGCTCGCTCGCCTGCACCGACAACCTGAAGGAGATCATCTACCGCTGCATCGGCGAGCGGCGGAAGCGCTACGAAGGCGCCGACGAGATGATCGTGGCGCTGCGGACACCGCCGGCGCGCCTCAACGCCGGCGTCCAGCGCAGCCTGGACGGCGTCCACCTCGCCTTCACCGGCATCCTGAGCCGTCCGCGTGCCGAGGCCCAGAAAGCGGCGAAGCGCGCCGGGGCGATCGTCCACAGCGGGCCGTCGGCCAAGACCAGCGTGCTCGTGCGCGGACGCCCCAACCCGCTGCAGGCCGCCGGCCGCGACGGCGGGATCAAGCTGCTCGAGATCAAGCGCCTGCGCGAGAAGGGCCACACGATCCGCATCATCAACGACGCGGCGTTCTGGCGACTGGTGGCGGGGCGCGCGGCTCCGCGCGTCAAGCCGGCCGCGACCACCGCACGACGTGCGCCGAAGTCGGGAACGTCACGGCGCCGTCCGGCTCGCGGGTGACGTAGGGCGCGAGCGCGGCGTCGGCCGCGGCGAGTGTATCGGCAATCACGGGCTCCGGGAGGTGCACGCCAATGATCGGCAGCCAGCCGCGAAGGTCGGCCTCGACCAGCGTGCGGACGCTCGCGAAGCGCGCGACGCTGGCGTGGGTCGTGATCTCGACGCGCGATGCGGCGGGCCGGGCAGTCGCGGCGAAGAGCTGCGCGAGGGCGGCGGTGTCGCCCAGCGAGAACGGTCCTCGCAGCGCATCGGCCGCGGCGGCGCCCGCGAGTCGCTCGAACAACGCGAGCTCGGCGGCGAACGCCGGGATGGCGTCGATCGCCGTCCAGACGGCGACGGCGAGGCGTCCGCCCGGGCGCAGCACGCGGCGCATCTCGGCGATGGCGCCGGCGCGATCCGAGAAGAACATCAGGCCGAACTGGCTGGTGACCACGTCGAAGCTGGCGTCCGCGAACGGCAGCGACTCGGCGCGGTCTTGGTGCCACTCGATCGGCGCCTCGGGAACCATGGCGGCCGAGGCCGGCGCGGCTGCGGCCTGCTCGCGGGCGACAGCGAGCATGCCCGGGTTGGCGTCCAGGCCGGAGACGCGCCCGCTCGGACCGCTCCGCCGCGCCGCCTCACGCGTGAGCACGCCGGTGCCGCACGCTACGTCGAGCACGCGGTCGCCGGGGCGGATACCGGCAGCGTCCGCGACGATCGGCGCGAACGGGCCGATCAGGGACGGCACGAACAGCGCCTCGTAGGCGCGGGCTCCGGCGATCTGCTCAGGCGTCGCGTCCATGCTCACCTCCCGGACCTCGCGCTTGGGTCCGTCGAACGCCTCGTACAACGCCCGGTGCGCGGTCAGCGAACAGGAGTCGTCGCGCGTCGGGTAACTGCGGACCCAGTCGAGCAGCATCGCCATGTTGGCGTCCTGCGCCTCGGCGTTGGCGTATTTGTGCGGCTCCCAGGGGCGCGCGCGGCAGTGGCGCTCGCACGCCTCGACACCCGTATTCAGGAAGATGAGCTCGGTCGCATCGGCTTGCAGGAGTCGCGCCAGGTCCGCATAGCAGCCTTCGATCACCCAGGTGTCGTGCCGCGCGGTGAAGCGGCGGATCTCTTGCGCGCTGTCGGCGAGATCGCGCCGCGTCGGCGGCTCGGTGGGCAACCACGCCAGCGTGTCCAGATCGAGATGCGCCAGGCCGTGCTCGCGCGTCAGCGCGCGCGCCAACGTGGTCTTGCCAGAACCCGAGTTGCCAACGATCAGCACACGGCGCATGTCGGGACTTCGCGGCTCCGGCGTGGATTCAGGTCGTCTGCAGCGGCAGCCAGATCTCGGAGCGCAGCTCGGACGGCGGCACGATCCGCGGGTTGTTCAGGTACTCCTCGACGCACGGGCCGTCGGCCGGCTCCTCGTCGCTCGCCGGCAGCCACTCGCGATACAGCCACGTGTAGGCGCGGTGCAGCTCGGCGTAGGGGCCGACGTGCAGGAGGACGGCGTAGCGTCCGCCGGCAACCGTCAGCGGACGCAGGTCGGCGTCGCCGGCGAAATCGGCCGGGCCGGTGAGGCACGCATCCGAGCGCAGCGCGGCGTCGGGCACCGCGCTGGGATCGTCGTAGTACACGCCGAAATAGCGCGTCGCAGGCCCGACCCACCCGCGGCCGATCGCAGTCGTGTTGAGCCGCTCGAAGGTGCCGCCGATCGTGGCGTAGTCGCCGTCGTGGCGCCTGGCGAAGACCGCGATCGGATCGGTGTGGCGGATGGTGACCGTGCCCTGAAAGGTACCGGCCGCCGAGGCGCGGTAGGTCGCGGGCGGCGCGCCGTAGGCCGACCGGAACGCGCGCGTGAAGGCGGCCTGGCTGCCGTAGCCGGCGCGGGTCGCGATACGGGCGATGGGGACGGTGCCGTCGATGAGGTCGAGCGCGGCGCGGTGCAGACGCAGCCGACGCACCGACTCGGCCACGGTCTCGCCCTGCAGCGCGTGATAGATGCGGTGGAAATGAAACGGCGAGAAGCAGGCGACACCGGCGAGCTGCTCGAGGTCGACGTCGCGATCGAGGTGCGCCGCGAGGTAGTCGTGCACGCGCTCGATGCGGGCGGCGTAGTCCTGGACGGTGGGCGGCGTGGCCATGAGGTGCGTCGACATGAACGCTACCGTACCCGGCCCGCTTTGACCGCGCTTGCGGACCCGCCCGCAACCCGGCCGGCCGCTCCGCAACTTTGGTCAAACGGCTCGCGCGAGCATCAGCCACCATGGATGCACGTTCCCTGCTGATCGATACCACTCCGTTCCTGAGCCCGCGCCCGGCCCTCGATGGTCTCGCGTCGGAGCTTGCCGACCGCCGCGTCGACGGCGCTCCGCACACGATCGTCGAGATTGTGGCGCACCTGGTCTTCTGGCAGGACTGGTTCGCCGGCCGCTGCGACGGCTCATCCGGGCCGATGCCGCCAGCGGCGGCGATCGGCTGGCCGGTGCCGGCGCCTGGACGCTGGGACAGCGTGCGGCGCCAGTTCCTCGACGGGCTCGACCGCCTCGCCGCGCTCGGCGCGGCCGCAGACCACGCGCGCCGCATCGATCCGTCGATCGAGTTCCCACCGCTCGCCGAATACACCGTCGGCGAGGTCTTGATCCACGTCGGCGCCCACAACGCGCATCACCTCGGCCAAGTCGTGCTGCTCCGGCAGATGCTCGACGCGTGGCCGCCGCCGGCCGGCGCGTATACCTGGTAGTCGTCCCAATCGCGTCCACGGCCGCGGGGGCCAGCCCGCGCGACGATAAGATGGGCACGGTTCGATGAGTCCCGTGCCACGCTACGTGTTCGGAGAGGTCGAGCTCGATACCGGACGCGTGCAGCTGCTGAAGAACGGGGCGGCGGTCGCCGTCGAGCCGAAGGCCTTCGCGGTGCTGCAGCTCCTGGTCGAGCACGCGCCGCACGTCGTCGACAAGGCCGAGATCTTCGCAGCGGTCTGGAAAGACACCGCGGTCACCGACAACGCGCTGACGCGGATCGTCACGCAGCTGCGCCGCGCGTTGAGCGACGACGCCAAGGATCCGCGTTACATCGCGACGGTGGCGACGCGCGGGTATCGGCTGCTGCCGGCGGTACGGCGCATCGAGAGCGAGGCGCCGCCGCTGGCGGCGAGCCCTGCAGAACCGCTGCGCGGCGCGTCCGCTGCGCCCACAGCACCGCGACGCACGCGGCCGCTGGCATTTGCGATCGCGGCGGCCGTGGTCGCCGTCGTCGCCGTCGCCGCAGTCGGCGCGTGGCTGGCCCGTCCGGGACGCCCGGCGGCGGCGGTCCGCTCGCTGGGCGATCTCGATCTGGCGATCGCGGCGTCGCTGTCGCCGCAACAGCTGACGGTCGCGACCGGCTTCGACGGCTATGTGGCGTTCTCGCCAGACGGCACGACCATCGCCTACAGCTCCGACCGATCCGGCGCGCTCGAGATCTATGTCGAGGGCCTGGCCGAGGGCTCGACGGCGACCTCGCTGACGGCCGGCGCGGGGCAGTCGATTCAACCGGCGTGGTCGCCGGACGGCCGCCTGATCGCGTACCACGAGATGGCCGGCAACGGCATCTGGATCGTGCCGTCGCGCGGCGGCGCCGCGCGCAAGATCGCGGAGGTCGGCGCGCATCCATCGTGGTCGCCGGACGGCACGCGCGTCGTCTTTCAATCGCGGCAGCCCGCCGATCTCAACCCGGGTGGATCGTTCGGCGCGGAGTCGACGATCTGGATCGCCGACGTCGACGGACGCACGCCGCCGCGCGCGCTGACGACGCGCGGCCGTCCGGTCGGTTCGCACGGCATGCCGCAGTGGCTCCCGGGCACCGGCCGCGTCCTCTTCGCGGTCGTCGCGCCCTCCGGGGTGTTCATGGGCGCGAGCTATTGGACCGTCGCGCCGGACACGGGCGACCTGCGCCCGTTGAGCACGTCTCCACGCCTGTCGTCAGAGTTCGTGGCATCGCCCGATGGACAAGGCGTGCTGTTCGCGGCGCGCGACACCAACGCGCTGTGGTGGCTGCCGATCAGCGGCGGCGGCCTGCAGGCCGGCGAGCCACGGCCGACCGCGCTGCCGGCCACCGGGCCGGCGCTCGCCAGCCTGGCGATGTCGACTGACGGGCGGCGCATCGCCTGGACGGCCAGCGCCTCGAGCAGCGGGATCTGGTCCGCGGCTGTGGGGGCAGGAACAGCCGCGACGTCGCTCGTGCCGGGATCCGAAGTGGGCTGGCGGGCAGGCAATCCTGCCATCGCGTCGGACGGCCGGATCGCCTTCGTCGGCAACCGCGGCAACGCCGGCAACAAGATCTTCCTCGTCGAGCCCGGGCGCAGCCCGCGTCAGCTCACGACCGACGCCCGGGACCACTTCAGCCCGTTCTGGCTGAAAGGCGAGAACGCGCTCGCGGTGCTGGCCAATCACGGCGACGGCATGGGCTGGTGGCGGCTCGATCCCGACACCGGTCGCGAGCGGCTGCTCTTCTACCTGAAGGACGTCATCAAACCGGCGGGCGTGCAGACGCAGGTCATCGGCCCGTCGGCGGGCCAGTGGATCAGCCCGGACTTCCGGCACCTGGCCGTGGCGTACATCCGCGATGGCGTGCCCAATCTGTGGACGACGCAACTGGGCGAACGCGGCCCGACCGGCCCGTTCGTGCAGCGAACGTTCGAGTCGGTGAGCGGCGCCTTCGGATCGTGGTCGGACGACGGCCGCTGGCTCGCCTACCAGTGCGGGCGCGGCGGCGACACGCAGATCTGCCTGATCTCCGCCGACGGCACACAGCCGGTGCGGCAACTGACCCACGACTCGGGCACCAACTTCAACGGCGAGTGGATCGGCGAGGACGCGGTGCTCTTCGCCGCCAAGCACCAGGCGGTGTGGAACGTGCGCAGCGTCGCGCGCGCCACCGGGCAGGTGACGGCGCTGACCGCGTTCGTCGAGCCGCGGTTCTACGTGCGCTATCCGCGCTGGGATCCGGCCAACCGGCGCGTGGTGTTCGAGCGCGACGAAACCACGGGCCGCGTGTTCGCGGTGCAGCTGCCCGCGATCAACGTGGCTCAATCACCAACGCACGACTCCGGGCGCTGAAGAACACGCTGGCGAACAGGTGCAGCGGCAGCAGGCCGTCGGGCTCGCTCGGATCGGCGTCGCTGAGGGCGTCGGCTTCAGCGTCCGCCGGGGCGCCGGCGTGGGCGCCGGAGTTGGCCGGCACCATCGCCGCGTCGGCCGGTTCGCCGGTGGTAGCCGGCACGATCGCCGCGAGCTGGCGGTCGAGGATCGCGTCGCCGACGCGCAGGCCATCGACGGTCGCGGTCCGGACCGCGCGGACGCCCGTGAGCGAACCGAGCTCGGCCGTTCCGGCCCCCCATTCGGCCCGGAGCGAGCGCGCCCGCGCCTCGCCAAACAGCACGAGCGTGTCGGCGCCGGAGTCTGGCACGAGGCGGAGGGTCCGCAGCGGGCCGGGCCTCGCGCGTGGGTCGGCGATCGACTCAACGAGGCGCGACGTGGTCCGTGGCGGGCCAGGCTGCGGGAGCTCGATCATCCAGCGGCCCTGGGCGGGGATCAGCGCCAGGCGGACGCCGGACGGGACGAAGTCGGCGGCATGCCAGACGATCCGCGACCGGCGGTAGTCGATGGTGAAGGCGAAGCGCGCGAGGAAGTCCTGGCCGAGCACGCCGTCGACGTCGCGGCCCAGCGCGCCCGCGGCCTGGAGCGGGAGCGCGGTAGCGGTGAGGCCCTCGCTCACGGCGTCCCCGACAGCGAGCGGCGGCAGCGCGACGACGAGGCACGCGAGCGTCCCGGCGGCGGATCGCATCTCCGTCCGGGCGACCAGCCTGGCGTCCACGGCGTCGGCGAGCGCAGCCGTCACCACGGTGTGGGTGGATCCGGTGTCGAGCAGGAAACGATAGGGGCCGCGCCCACCGACGGTGACCGGCACGATGACCTCGCCGGGCCGGGTCGCGCGGAACGGCGTCGACGACGTGCGCTCCTGCACGCCGTCCGCTGCCGCCGGGCCGGCGACTGCGCCGGCCGTGACCACGAGAAACACCAGCATCTGCGCGCGCATCGGGACCTCCGCGTGAACGGAGTCCAGCGTGCGGTTGGCGTCCCCCGCGGGTCGTGATGCCCGCCTGATGTTCCGTGGATGTTTCGGCCCGGTCTTACGGTCGAGTCGCGTCGGGGAGCTCGTTGTTTTCCACGGTGGCGCGGTCGGCGAGCCGAGTCATCGAGGACGGGACGTAGCGCGACACGCTCTGCCAGCCGGTGTGCGACCGGTCGTCGCCGTCTTCGATGGCGCCGGGGAGGAAGTGATTGGCCAGCACCAGCAGCCGGGCGGTCGTCGCCGGGCTGATGGCGTTGGCGAGCACCGCGAGCCTGGCCCCTGGCGTGAGGATCACCTCGGCGTCGCCGTAGCGGCAGGCGTCGACGATCCGGCGTGCCGCGCGCGCCGCGGACACCGAGACACCAGGCAGCGCGTTGAGCAGGTGGAACCAGGCGAACTCGTGCCGGTGCTGGCCCTTGAACCGGGCGTTGTAGGTCGAGCCGGTGCGCATGAGGCCCGGGCAGACCGTCGTCACCGCAAAGCCCTTTGGGGCCAGCTCGGAGCGCAGCCCTTCCGAGAGGCCGGTCAGCGCGAACTTGCTGGCGCTATACGCCAGCAGGTGCGGGACCGCGATCTTCCCGCCGATCGACGAGATGTTGACGATGCGTTTGGCCCCGCGCGCGTGCATGTGCGGCAGCGCCGCCAGGATCGTGAACAGCGGCCCCCAGAAGTGCGTCGCCATCGCTTCTTCGAAGTCGGCCTCGGTCATGTGCTCGAGCGGGCCGACCTGGATGATGCCGGCGTTGTTCACCAGCACGTCGATGCAGCCGCGATCGTGGACGATGCGGCTGACGGTGCGCTCGACCTGGCCGCGGTCCATGAGGTCGCACCTGATCGTCGTGACCTCGCCGCCGTGGCTCTCGATGTCGGCGGCGGCCCGCGCCAGTTCCTGCTCGTCACGCGCGGCCAGCACCATGTGCGCGCCGGCGCTCGAGAACTCCCGGGCCATCGCCAGGCCGAGTCCGCGCGAGCCGCCGAAGATGACGACGGTCTTGCCGGCGAAGTCGATGGCGCGCCGCGCCCGCAGAGCCTTGGCTGCGACCAGCGTGCCGAGGAGGGTCCCGATCGCGATGCCGAGCGAAGTCTGCAACCTCATCCTCACACCTCGAATTCAGGAGCACCCACTTCCGGCCGCGGGCAGACGCCCCAGCGGGACACAAGTGGAAGCCCGTTTCCGGTGCGCGGACGCAAACCCCCGCTTTCACGGCAGGCGCGTCGTGCACGCCGCGCTGATGCAAGCGCCACACCCGCGTCGTTGGGCGGGCGGCGGGGTTTCGTCCGGGCGCTGCGTCGCCGCCGTCCTGGCGTGCAGCTGAACTATGAGTCGGCGCGGAGCGACGCCAGCGGATCCGTCCGCGCCGCGTGCCATGCCGGCACAACGGCCGCAGCGGCCGCGATCGCGAGCATCATGCCGGCGACGCTCGCGTAGGCGACAAGGTCGAACGGCGTGATCCCGAAGAGCAGGGCACGCAGGCTGCCGGCCAGAAGTGCGGCCACCGCCAACCCGGCGACGACGCCGATCGCTACGCGGCGCAGGCCCTGCCGGACGACGATGCCCGCCAGCTCGCCGCCGGTCGCGCCGAGCGCCAGGCGCACGCCGAACTCGCGGCGCCGACGCAGCGTCAGCGACGACATCACGCCGAACAGCCCGGTCGCCGCCAGCCCCAGCGCCAGCGCCGCGACGATCGTCGTGACCTGCGCCGTGACGCGAGGCGTCTCGAGGCTGCGCTCGATGACCGCGGTCATCGGCCGCAGATCGGCGATCGACTGCTCGGCATCGACGCCGCGGATCGCCTGCCGCACGCCACCCGCGACTCCGGCCGGATCGCTGGTGGTGCGCACGACCATCGCCATGCGGTCCTGCGTCCGCTGCGGCAGCGGCCAATAGACCAGCGGCCGGCCCGGGCGATCGAGTCCTTCGTCGCGCACGTGGCCGACCACGCCGACGATCTCCACCCACGCCAGATCGGGGGCCAGGCCGGCGGCGCTGGGAGCACCGATGTGGAACCGCTTGCCGAGCATGGCCCGCGGACCGCCAAAGCTGGCGGCCAGGCGCTCGTCGACGATGCCGACCGCCGGCGCATCGGCGGTGTCGCGCTCGTCGAAGGCGCGCCCCGCCAGCAACGGGACGCGCAGGGTCGACAGGTAGCCGGTGTCGATCGACCGCCAGCCGGTGCCGATGGCGACGTCGTGACCCTCGACACGCACGTCGCCGAACTGGACCTGGCCACCGAGGGGCAGACGGTTGATCACCCCGACGGATGCAACGCCCGGCGTCGCACGCACGGCGTCGGCGAGCTGCGCGAGGTACGCCGCGACGCCCGCGTCGTCACCGTGACGCGATCGATCGACGGCCAGCTGCAGCGTCAACACGCGCGTGGCGTCGACGCCCGGGTCGACCGCGCGGAGGCGAGCCAGGCTGGTCGCGAACAGCGCGCTGGCCACGAGCAGCGTCACCGTCGCCGCGACCTGCGCCGTCACCAGCCAGTCGCGGAAGCGGACCCATGACGTCGGGCCGCGGCGCAGCGAGGTCCGCGCGTTCCACATCGCGACGAACGCCGGGATCGCCATCGCCAGCGTCGCCAACGCAGTGCCAACCAGCGCGACCGGCAGGTGCAGGCCGATGTCCTCGACCCGCGGCAGCGTCGCGGGCAGGGTCGCAACCGTCGCGCGCAGCAGCGCATAGGCGCCGAGCAGGCCGATGACTGTACCGCTCGCTGCGAGCGGCACCAGGTCGCCGAGGAGTTGCGCGGCCAGCCGCGAACGACTCGCGCCGAGCGTCGCTCGCAACGACAGCTCCGGCGCACGACCCGCGAGCTGCACGAGCACCAGGTTGACGATCGAGAAGACAGTGATCGCGAACAGCACACCGACAGCGCCGAGCAGCACCAGCAGCGGGCGGCGCGCCGCACCGGTCACGGTCGCCTGCAGTGGCGTCACGGTCACGGTGTCGCTGCCATTGGTGGTCCGATGCTCACGCGCGAGCCCGCGCGCGATGGTGGCCATGTGCGCCGCCGCTTCGCCGATGCCGATCCCAGGCCGCAGGCGGGCCACGGCCAGATAGCTGTAGTCGCCGCGCATGGCGAGCGCCCGCGGCGGAATGTAGAGCGGCGCCCACACCTCGATCTCGCGCGACGGATAGCGGAACGTCGGCCCCATCACGCCGACGACCTCGTGGCCGCGGCCGTTCAGGCGGATCGTCGTGCCGACGATGGCCGCGTCGCCACCGAACCGGCGCTGCCAGAACGCATGGCTCAGGAGGACGACGCTCGAGGCACGCTCCGGCTCGTGCTCCTCCG
Organism: Vicinamibacteraceae bacterium; assembly: GCA_031407765.1. Taxonomy (GTDB): domain Bacteria; phylum Acidobacteriota; class Vicinamibacteria; order Vicinamibacterales; family Vicinamibacteraceae; genus JBDSLU01. The sequence continues at coordinate 10,233 of JANOIR010000468.1, read as the reverse complement.
CGTCCACGAAGCACCGGCCGATCATCGGGGTGACACCCAGCGTGTCGCACAAGCCGGCGGTGATCCGCGCGCCGGCCAGGCGTTCCGGCTCGCCCGAACCGGTCAGGTTGAAGGTGGCGACGGGCCGGACGATCGCCAGGTTTTCGAACACCCGCTGCCGCACGCGCCAGTCGTAGTAGTCGGCGGCGCCGGCAACCGACCGGCCTTCGGGGATCCGCGGATCCGTCGACGCCAGCGTCACCAGTCGACCGGGCGCGGTATACGGCAGGTCGCGCAGCAGCACGCCGTAGACGACCGAGAACATCGCGGTCGTGACGGCGACACCGACTGCCAGCACTGCGATCAGCGTGCCGGCGAACGCAGGGTGGTGGCGGAGCTGGCGCAGCATGCCGCGAGCATAAACCCATCGCGGCAACTGGGGATGCGCCTCGCGTAGAAGTCGCGCGTCGCGTCGACGTCCGCCGCCACCTGCTGCCGCTGACCGCGGCGCGCACGCGGATCCTCTCGTACCTGGAGGCCGGCGATCTCGCGTCGATCGATGCGGCGATCGGCGGCGGGTTCCCGATCCTCCGGCGGATCGCCCGCAACGCCGCGGAGCACGGCGTCGAGCATCGTGTCGTCTTCGGCTTCACCTACCAGACCGCCGGCGCGCTCGTCGCGTTTCTGCACACGCACCGTCACGACCTGCGGCAGGTCACTGGCGTGCGCTACTCGGGCGAGCTCGGTCATCCCTTCCACGTCGTCGACGACGACACCGTGGTCCTGCCGCTCGATCATCCGTTCGTCAAGGAAGGCCGCTTCGCCTCGCTGCTCGTCCGCGATCGCGAACTGGCCGACAGCCTGGCCGGCGGCTTCCAGGAGCTGTGGTGCAAGGCGATGCGCAGCCTGCGCGAGGTCAGCGCCGACCCGCGCGGCGGCGAGGGCTGACGGCCCGGTCGCCTGGCCACAACTGCTCGGAATCGGCGGTCGAGAACGCCGCGTTCCGTCCCTCCGGCGCGATCGACTGGCGCCGCGGGCCTTCCGCGCCGATTTCCGATCGCGTGCCGGCTGCCCAACTCCGTCGCACCCGAGCCTTCGCCAGGGGCCTCGCCCGGGCTGCCGCACTGCCGCTCTTGGCAGGTGTCGGCGGCGTCGGGCTCGCGCTCGGCACGTCTCGCGGCTGGCGCGAAGCGCTGCGGCGCGCCGCCGAGATAAACGGCGTCGACCCAGCACCGCTGCTGGCTGGCTACCCGCTGAGCCGCGCCTGCGCCAATCCGGTCTTCGCCTTCGACGGCTGCGGCACCGTGGCCGCGGGGTGGTGGATCGCCCTGGCGGCGCTGGTCGGCCTCGGCGCCCTCACCGCGGTCGCGACGTGCACGGCCATTTGGCTGCGGCGGGCCGGAAACGATCCCGATCGCGTCGGCAACGCGATGGCCGCGGCGATCACCCTGGCCACGGTCGCCACCGGCGTCGTGCTCGCCGCGGGCCTGGTCGCCACGCACGTTGGCATCGGCGTCTTGCGGTTACGCCCGCCGATCGAGACCGGAGCCCTCACCGCGCTGTGGCTCTGTGGCGCGGCTGCGCTCGTGCGGTTGGTACGGGCGTGCCGGCCGGGGGCAGAACCGCAGCCCGATCGGCTGCACGGCGTCCGGATCGACCGCGAGGACGCTCCCCGCTTGCTCGCGCTGATCGACGACGTCGCCGGTCTTCTCCGCGTGGCGCCGCCGGATCACGTTGTCGCCAGCGTCGGCGGTGGCTGCTTCGTCTCGGGGCGGCCGTTCGTGTGTGGCGGCGACCGGCTCTTCGGCGTCACGCTCCAGCTCTCGATCCCATGGTGCCGGCGCCTCTCGGACGACGAACTGCGGGCCGTCATCACGCACGAGCTCGCCCACGTCGAGGGAGGGGACCTCGTATTCGGTGTGCAGACCGACGCCGAGATCGACCGAGCTGCACGCGTGTGCGAGGCTATGACCGCTCCGGCGATGACCTCCGCCATGGAGGTCTTCGGGCAGACGCTCGTTCACGAGACCGAACCCGTCCGTCAGGCGCAGGAAACGCGGGCCGATTCGATCGCGGCCCGCATCGCCGGCCCGCGTCCTGCAGCGTCGGCGCTGGTGAAGATCGCCCTGACCTGCGGTGAAACGCCCGAGGCGGTGCTCGACCGGGTGACCGCGCTCGGCATCGCCCTCGAAACGGCGTCAGCCGACGCTGCACGGGCCCCCGCCGCCGACGCGTGGGCCTTGACCGCCGAAGCGGCAGACCTCGAACGGCGCGCCACTCAGGCGACGAGCGATGCGCAGCTGGACGACGCACCGCAGACGCCGCGGTTCGGGCTCTCGATGCGAGCTGCCGGCGTGGCGTGGTGGATCACGGTGCTCGTGATCGCCGGCGCCGCGGGATGGATCAGCCCCCGACGTGACCCGCGGTCCCCGGCACCGGCCCTCGCGCAGACCGCCGATCCCCGCGGTCGCGAGCCCATGCCCGATCCCGTCCGATTGCTGGACGATCTCCATGCCGGACGCTACGAGGCGCTCGACGCCGCGCTGGTCGACGCGGTGCGGCGCGCGCGGACGTCACCGCTCGACGAGCTGGTGGGCGACGTCGCGTTCCGCACCTTCGAGACATCGGACACCCGCATCGCGCCACATCTGGACGCCTGGATCGCGCGTCTGCCGGCGTCTGCGGTCGCCTTGGTGGCCCGAGCGGAATATCGATCCGGACAGGGGTGGTCCGCCCGTGGCGGGGCGTATCGAACCACGCAGGCGCAGCGCGCCGAGATGTCGCGCTTCTTCGCGTGGGCCACGACGGACGCACGTGCCGCGTTGCGCCTCGACCCGACGCTGGTCGAAGCCGATGTGGCGCTGCTGCGGATGGGCCCGGTGACCGGCGGCTGCGACGCACTCGCCGCGGCGGGGCTGGTCAAGCGTCCCGCCAGCTATCGCCTGCGCAGCTTGTACATGCACTGCAAGCTGCCGCGCTGGGGCGGCAGCTATCGCGAGATGCGGGCGTTCGCGATCGCCTCCCTCTCGCGCGCCAGCGAGAACCCGAGGCTGCGGGCGCTCGGCGGCCGGCTGGACTGGGACGCCGGTCGTCTCGCATCCGAAGCCGGAGACGACGACCGGGCGCTCGCCTTTCACGATCGCGCGCTTGCCTACGGCCCGGAGGAGCAGGTCCATCGCGCCCGGGCCATCATCCACACGCGGCGTGAAGACTATCCGACCGCGCTCGACGAGATCGAGGCGGCGCTCCGACTGCGTCCCGAGGATGCGGATCTGGTACGCCGGCGCGCCGCGATGCTCGCTGCCACCGGTCGCCTCGAGAATGCCGCCGACGCCGTGCTCCGCGCGGAGCGGCTCGATCCGGCGATGCCTGGACTCGCCGAGACCCGGCGCTATGTGACGGGCCATCTGCTGCGCGAGGGGAACGCGCTTGGTCAGCGCGGCGATCATGCGGCGGCGCTCGCGCTGCTCCAGCCCGTGCTCGTCTTCGACCCCGGCAATCGCCAGGCCTGCGTCCAGGTCCCCTACATCCTGACGCGTGCCCATCGGGCGCCTGAAGCCGACGCTGTGCTGCGCGCCTGCAGCACGGCGCAGGACCGATGAGACTAGTCGGCGACGAACGTGACGTAGATCAGCTCGCCCGTCCGCTCGATGTGCAGCACCACGGGATCGCCGGCCTTCACGCCGGCGAGGGCGGCGCGCAGATCGGCGATACCGGCGATCGGCAGGCGGTTGACGACGTGGATCACGTCGCCGGCGCGCAGCTCGCCATCGCGCGTATCGAGGGTGCCTGGCGTCGTCGACACGATCAGCACGCCGGCGACGATGCGCAGCGGCGGCAGCACCCGCGCGATCGTCGGGTTGATGTCGACGCCGAGCACGCCGAGCTTGGCGACGACGTGGTCGCGGGGATCGCCGCCGGCGGAGAGATCGGTGAGCGAATCCCGCCGCCCGGTCATCGGCACGCGCACGGACTGCGGCTGGCCGTCGCGGAGGATCTCGAGCGCGACCACGTCGCCGATGCTGCGGCGATACAGGCCGACCTGGAGCTGCCGGCCGTTCTCCATCGCCTTGCCGTCGAGCGCGACGACCACGTCGCCGGGGCGGAGCCCGGCCTGCGCCGCCGGCCCGCCCGGCAGAACGTCTGCGAGGACGACGCCGTAGTCTCGGGACAACCCGAGCCCGGCCGCCAGCAGCGGCGTGAGCGTCTGCGGGCGCACGCCGATGTCGCCCCGGCGGACGTGACCGTGCTGGCGGATCTGCTCGTAGACGCCGCGGACGATGTTGCTCGGCGCGGCGAAGGCGAGCCCAGCACCGGCGGCGCCGTCACGCGACGCGACCAGGGTGTTGATGCCGACGATGCGCCCCTGCAGGTCGACGAGCGGCCCGCCGCTGCTGCCCGAGCTGATGGCCGCGTCGCTCTGCACGTAGACCATCGGCGATTCGGGCTCGAGTTGACGCGCCACGGCGCTGATCACGCCGAGCGAAACCGAGTTGTGGAAGCCGAGCGGGCTGCCGAGCGCGACCACCAGCTGGCCGGCGCGCAGGTCGTCGGAGTCGCCGAACGCCAGCGTGGGTAGACCGGTCGCTTCCACTTTGACGACGGCCAGGTCGGTCTCGAGATCGAGGCCGACGATGCGGGCGTCGAGTACGCGGCCCCGCGGCGCCAGAATCGAACCGCCGGTCGGCACCGTCGGCACCTCGACCCGGATTCGCTGCGCGCCCCGCACGACGTGGGCGTTGGTCACCACGTAGCCCGACGCATCGACGATCGCGCCGGAGCCCGAGGAACGCTGCGTCCGCACGAGGTCGGTTGTTCCGGCGACGCGCCCCTCGGTGGGCGTGTACGACATCGTGAAAATCTCGACGACGGCCGCGCCGGCCACACGGGCGGTCGCCTCGATGGCCGTGCTGACCGCCACGGCGGCGTCGGCCGCCGCGGGCTTGGTCGCCGCAGGCTTGGTCGCCGCCGTCTGGGTCGCCGCCGTCTTCGGCGGCGCCTTCACCGCGGCAGGCGCCTGCGCGCCAGCCACCGCCGGCAGCCATGCTCCGAACACCAGGACCGCCACGGACGTGACGGCCATCCTCACCCCGACCCGCATCCGTTCCGTGCTCATGAAGGCTTGCCTCTCAACGCCCGGTCGCGGGCGCACGATCATCTTCTGGACTGGTGGCCAGGCCACTATCGATACCCGATCATCGGCGTGCGATCCGCGATCGGCGCCGGATCGGTGGCGGCGCGCACCAGCCACGCGGCGACGTCGGCGCGGCTGATCGTCGACACCATGCGGAAGCGCGGAACGACGCGGGCGTGAGTCGACGGCGCCTTGGCGTCGATGAGCGTCACCGGGCGCACCGCCAGCCAATCCAGGGGGCTCTCCCGATAGACCGCTTCCATCGCCTCCAGGTCGGCGTACATCTCGCCCACCGTGCTCGATCGAAGCAGCCATCGCATCGTCGCGTTGGTCGCGGCCAGGCTGTCGCCGACACCGGCGGCGCTGATCGCGACCAGGCGCTTGCCGCGGGTCAGGAACATGGCCTGCGCCAGGCGGCTGGCGTTTGCCTCGGCCACGTGGCCCGGCGGCCGCAGCGGCGACCAGGGATTGCGCGGGTTGACCCGCTGCGCGCCGAGGCACGAGATCACGGCCTCCTGCTTGGAGACGGCCTGGCACAGATCGACGAACGACAGCGCGCTGCCGCGGCGGACGGTGACGCCGGCCGGCGGGTCGAACGGCGTCTCGGGCCGGACCAGCGCCGTCACCTCGTGTCCGGCCTCGGCCGCGAGTCTGGTGGCCCAGCGGCCGCAGCCGCCGGAGGCACCCAGGATCAGGAGGCGCATCGACTCAGGCCTTCGCGTCCCTGGCGATCTGACGGACGGGGTCGGGCAGCAACCGGGTCCCGAACTTCCAGCAGGTGCCGCAGCCGTCGCAGTCGTAGTAATGGACGGGAATCTGCGGCATGTTCACTGCCTGGGTGCGGAACGCGCCGGAGCTCACCACCGTCTCGACGAAGGTCAGAGTCACTCCGCAGTCCGGACAATCGGGGGAGTCTGGGGCGGGGGGCTGGGACACGTCAGTCATGATTCGTGGAGCGCAACGCCTGGCATGTGCCTGCCGGCGCGGCCGCGGCACCCACCGAGGATGACACTCTCCGCTTCAAGGTGGCAACGTTCACCGTGACGGCGCAAAGGGAGCCCGACGCCGTCCACGGCAAGACCGAGACCTTCTTCCGCTGATACCCTTCTTCCCTGATGCGTGCGGCCGCCTGGATCAACGTCGTCGTCGCGGCGGTCGTCATGCTCGCGACGCTGCCGGGCCGCACCCAGGGGCTCGGCCTGATCACCGAGCCGATGCTCGCCGACCTGCGCCTCGATCGCGTCACTTACGCGACGATCAACCTGTGGGCGACGCTCCTCGGCGCGGCGATCTGCCTGCCGATCGGGCGCGTCTTCGACACCGTCGGCGTGCGCACCTCCACTCTGGCGCTGACGCTGCTGCTCGCCGTGGTGGTGTGGGCTATGAGCCAGCTCGGGGGCGGTGTCTGGCCGCTCTTCGGGCTGATCCTGGCGACGCGGGCGATCGGGCAGAGCGCGCTGTCCGTCTCGAGCATCACCACCGTCGGCAAGTCGTTCGGCAAGGACGCCGGCCTGCCGATGGGCGTGTACGCGGTGCTGCTCAGCATGCTGTTCATGTTGGCGTTCTTCCTCGTCGGCGGCAGCGTGCGCACGGCGGGCTGGCGGACGGCCTGGGGCCAGGTGGCGATCGGACTGGTCGTGCTCGCCGCACCGGCGGTGCTCTTCCTGCGCGAGCCGAAGACCGCCGCGGCCGAAGCTGGCGCGTCCGGTTCGAGCACCACCGTACGTCATGCCGAAGGTGCCACCTTCGCTGAGGCGCTGCGGACCCCGGCCTTCTGGATCTTCGCGATGGCGACGTCGCTCTTCGGCCTGGTCTCTTCGGGTCTCGGTCTGTTCAACCAGCACGTGCTGGCCGAGCGCGGCTTCCCGCAGGACATCTACGTCACGTTCCTCATCGCCACCGCGTTCATCGCGCTGGTCGGCCAGTTCGGTTGCGGCTGGCTGACGCTGCACTGGCCGATGCCGCGCCTGCTCGCCATCGCCATGGGGATCTACGGCGCGGCGCTCGCCGGCCTGCCGTTCGTGACCACACAGCCCCAGCTCTGGGTGATCGCGGTGATGCTGGGCCTCTCGGGCGGCATGGTCACGGTGCTGTTCTTCGCGGTGTGGGGTCAGGCTTTCGGCCAGGCGCATCTTGGTCGGATCCAGGGTGCCGCGCAGATGCTGACCGTGCTCGCCTCCGCGATCGGGCCACTGATCTTCGCCAAGGGCTTCGAGCTGACCGGCTCGTACTCGCCAGCGCTCTGGGTCCTGGCGCCGTGCGTCTTCGCCATGGCTGTGGCCGCCCTTCGGCTGCGCCTTCCCGATCCGGTCGCGGCCTGACGGCCCAACGCCGACTGCCAGGGCCCGTCCAGGTGTCCTGAACGCCTCGGCACGAACGCCGGCGCCGAGCGCATCGGTGACAGCGGCTCGATCACGAACTCCGAGGCCAACGGCCTCGACCTCTCCGAAAGTGGGCGGTTCACGTCGAGCGCGCGTTGGTGCTGACCGACGCCAACACGTGCGCGGTCCCGAACCTGACCGGCCCACGCGATCAGCCCTGATAGCCGAGGAACCAGCGCGGCAGCACGAGCGTGAGGTCGGGCCAGGCGGCGACGACGGCGAGGCCGACGAGCAGCGCGACGAGATACGGCACGTAAGTGCGCGAGACCTCGTCGATGTCCTCGCCGGCGATGCCCGCGGCAATGGTGAGACCGACGCCGACCGGCGGCAGGAAGAACGCGATCCCCATGGCGGCGATGATCACGATCCCGTAGTGCACCGGATCGATGTGCAGTGCCTTGGCGATCGGAAACAGGATCGGCCCGAAGATCAGCAGCGCCGGCAGGCCCTCGAGCAGCGCGCCGATGACGATGAAGACGACCATCGTCGAGATCATGAACCCGACGCGGCCGGCCCCGGCCCCGCCGATCCACTCGGCGAGCGCCTGCGGCACCCATTCGCGCACCAGGATCCAGGCGAACGCCGACGCCGCGGCCAGCACCCACAGCGTGGTGGCGGTGACGACGCCGCTCTGCGTGAGCTGACGCATCACCTCGACGCGGCGGACGTCGCCGAGCACCAGCCCGGCGACGAGGGCGTAGACCACGGCGATCAACGCGGCTTCGGTGACCGTCGTGATGCCCGAGAAGATGCCGCCGAAGAGCAGCACCGGCAGCCCCATCGGGACGACCGCGCGCCGCAGCGCGCGCCCCAGCTCGCGCCGCGAGGCGCCGCCGGTCACCGGCCAGTTGGCGCGCCGGGCGCGGATCGCGATCAGCACGATCAGCGACGCCGCGAGGATGAACGCGGGCACGAAGCCGGCCAGGAAGAGCGTGACGATCGACAGGTTGACGAGGGAGCCGAGCACGACCATCGTCAGGCACGGCGGGACCAGGATGCCCATCGCCGACGCCGCCGCCACCACGCTGACCGATTCCGGCCCCGAGTAGCCGGCCCGCCGCATCGACGGCACCAGCAGCGCGCTGATTGCCGAAACGTCCGCCGCCGTCGATCCCGAGATGCCGGAAAACAGGATCTCGGCGACCACCACGACCATCGCCAGACCACCGCGCACCTTGCCGACGATCGCCATCGCCAGGTCGACGATGCGCTCCGAGATGCCGCCGGTCTCCATCAGCGCGCCGGCGAGGATGAACAGCGGGATCGCCAGCAGCACGAACGAATCGACGCCGCCGAGGATCTTGATCGGGAGGATGACGAGACCGACGCCGCCGATCCCGATCAGATAGGTCAGCGACGTCAGCGCCAGCGTGAACGCCAGCGGCAGGCCGAGCGCGCCGGTGACGAGAAAGCCGATCACCAGGACGACGAGCGGCGAGGCCCCGGCGACGAGCGGCAGCAGCACGGAGCCGAGGATCACCCCGGCCGTGCCGAGACCCCAGGTCAGCGACCCGCGCTCGCGCCACGGGGCCATGCCGTCGCGCCACAGCTCGCGCAGCACTTCGAGGCACATCAGGACCAGCGCCACCGGCAGGATCGCCGTGATCCACACGCCCGACAGGCCGCTGGCCGGGAGGAGCTCGGCGGCGCTGGCGCGGGTCAGCGTCCACGACGGGCCGATCAGCGCGACGAACAGCGCCAGCAGGACCAGCCGCAGCCCGCGATCCACCGCGTCCCGATGCGGCCGCGAGAGCAGCCGCACGATCGCGGTCACGCGCGGATGCTGGGCGCGCCGTAGCGCCGCGATCCCGCCGACGCACATCAGCCAGCCGAGGAGCAGGCGCGCCACCTCCTCGGTCCACGGGATCGGGCGGTGCAGGAGGTGGCGGCCGACGACCTGCAGGCCGACGACGGCGGCCTGCGCCACCACCAGCGCGGCGATCGCCTGATGGAGCGCGCGCTCGGTCCGCGCCAGCGGGGCCGCCGGCTCGATCGTCGGCACGCTCACGCGCGGATCGCCTCGAGCCAGGGCATCGCGTCCAGCGCCCGGGCTTCCCGCTGCCAGAGCGCTTCCGCCGCCGGACGCCACGCTTGCGCGTCGATGTCGCGGATCTTCATCCCGCGCTGGTGCAGGGCCGCGGTGGCCGAGGCGTCTTCGACCGGTCCCCTTGCGCGCTGGCGCGCCGAGGCTTCGAGCGCCGCCGCGGCGAGCACCGTCCGGACGTCGGCGGGCAGCTGCGCCATCGTCGTCGCCGACGACCACAGGCCGAGCACGCCGGCGATGTGGCGCGTCTGCGTCAGGAAGCCAGCGACCTCGTAGAACCGCTGCTGCAGGGTGGTGCTGGCGTCGTGCTCGTAGCCGTCGATGACGCCGGTCTGCAGCGAGGTGTAGACCTCGCCGAAGGCCATCGGCGTCGGGCTCGCGCCCATCAGCTCGACCGCCTTCACGTAGATCGCCGACTGGATGGTGCGGATCTTCAGGCCGGCGAGCTGGGCCGGGTGGGTCACGTCCCGCGAGCGCGTGACGACGTTGCGGAAGCCGAACGAATCGCCCCAGGCGAGCGGTCGCATGCGGACGGTGCGCTCGAGGTACTCGGCGGCGCGCTGTCCGGCGGCGCCGTCGACGATGCCGTGCACGTGATCCCAGTCGCGCCACAGGAACGGGAAGTCGAAGACCTGGAGCTTCGGCGCGACGCTGCCCCAGATCGCCGTGCCCGAGACCATGAAGTCGATGAGGCC
>JANOIR010000025.1:0-18685 GCA_031407765.1 Vicinamibacteraceae bacterium | reverse complement strand
CCTCGACGGGCTCGTCCCCGTCGTCGAGGGCGAGCTGCGAAGGCTCGCCCGCAGCTATCTTCGCAGCGAGCGACCGGGCCACACCCTTCAGACGACCGCCCTGATCAACGAGGCCTATCTCCGGCTGATCGACCAGCGCGCCGTGCGCTGGCAGAATCGCGCGCACTTCTTCGGCATCGCCGCCCAGATGATGCGACGGATCCTGGTGAGCATGGCCAGGGCTCGCCATGCCGACAAGCGGGGCAACGGCGCCGCGACCGTTCCGCTCGAGGATGATCTGACGCTGACGGTCGAGCGCGCGGCCGCCCTGATCGCGCTCGACGATGCGCTGACGGACCTCGCGAGACTGGATCCGCGACGGGCCCAGGTGGTGGAGCTGCGCCATTTCGGCGGGCTGAGTGTCGAGGAGACCGCCGCGGCGCTGCAGATGTCGCCGGAAACGGTGATGCGCGACTGGAAGCGCGCGAAGGCCTGGCTGCGGACGACACTCGACGAGTCGAGTGAGGGTGCGCGGCCGGAGGCGTCCATCGAATGACGCCCGAGCGCTACACGCGACTCAACGAACTGCTCGATGGCGCGCAGCAGCGGCCGGCGGTGGAGTGGCCGGTCTTTCTCGCCACCGCCTGTCAGGGTGACGACACGCTGGCGCGCGATGCCGCGCGGCTGCTGGCCCTCGAGCAGACGCTGGACGACGATTTCCTGTCGACGCCTGCGCTTGAAGCGTCGGCCAGGGACATCGCGCTCACGAGCCGGGATGCCATGCTCGGTCGAGTGCTGGGGCACTACGAGGTCGTCGGGCATCTGGGCGGCAGCATGGCCGACGTCTATCTGGCCTTCGATCGCAGGCTCGACCGACAGGTCGTGCTCAAGATGCTGCCGTCGGGACTCGTGACCGACGTGGCACGACTCTCGCGTCTTCGGAGGGAGGCGCGGCTCCTGTCGGCCCTCAATCATCCAAACGTGGTGACCATCCACGATGTCGGGGAGGCCGGCGGTCGCGTGTTCCTGACCACCGAGTTCGTCGAGGGGCACAGCCTGCGCGAGCGACTGCGCGATGGCCCGATTCCGGTGGCGCAGGCGGTGGGGATCGCGCTGCAGGTCGCAGCCGCGCTCGAGGCCGCGCACGCCGCCGGCATTCTGCATCGCGACATCAAGCCGGACAACCTGATGGTGCGCCCGGACGGTCTGGTCAAGGTGCTCGACTTCGGGATCGCGAAAGCTGCCGGCGAGGCTCGCCGCGAGGGCGAGACGGAGGGGGCAACCGCGACGGGCATGACGCTGGGGACGCCCGGATACATGTCGCCCGAGCAGATTCGCGGCGGCCACGTCGACGCGCGAAGCGACGTCTTCGCGCTCGGCGTCGTGCTCTACGAGATGGTGAGCGGTCGACGCCCTTTCGCGGCTGACACGCCGGCCGATGGCCTCGTCGCCACGCTGACCTCCGATCCTCCGCCGTTGCAGTCGGTGATCCCGCAGGCGCCGCTGGCCCTTCAGGAGGTCGTCGCGAAGGCGATGCGCCGCGAGCCCGAGGCGCGATTTCAAAGCCTGATGGATCTTCGAGGCGCGCTGGCGGACGTGACGACGGATCCTCATCGCATCGCCGTTCCTCCGGTCGCGAAGTCCGTCCCCGCCAGGTCGGCCAGGCGTCGATGGGCGCTCGCAGGCGTGGCGGTCGCGGCGCTGGCGCTGGCCACGTTCGGGCTGCGCACGCGGTTCGGGCCGACGAGCCCGACCCCGCTGACGCCACGCGACGTGGTCCTCGTGGGGGCCTTCGTCAATGGCGCCGGCGACGAGCTGTTCGAGTCCAGCCTGCGTCGCGCGCTGGTGGGGCAGCTGGAACAATCGCCCTTCCTCGCGCTCTACTCCGACGAGCGCGTGCGCGATTCGCTGCGCCTGATGAAGCGATCCGCCGACCAGCCGCTGACGCGCGAGCTGGCGCGCGACGTCAGTCTCCGCAACGGCATCAAGGCTTTCGTCGTCGGGGCGATCGACCGGATCGAGTCGCGCTACCTGATCACGCTCGAGGCCGTGGAAGCGGAGAGTGGCGACATCATCGGCCGAGCGCAGGTCGAAGCGCGAGGCCGCGAGGCGGTGCTCGACTCGCTGCGCCAGGCGACGGTGCTGCTGCGGGCCCGGCTCGGCGAGTCGCTGACCTCCATCCGGCGCTTCGATCCGCCGGTCGATCGCGTGACGACGGCCTCGCTGCCGGCGTTGCGAAGCTACGCCCTCGGCCGCGAGGCGTTCGTCGGCGGGCGAACCCTCGAAGCCATTCCGCTGCTCGTTCGTGCCACCGAGATCGACGCGAGCTTCGCGGTGGCGCACGCGCAACTCGCGGCGTCGTACGCCAACCTTGGCCGTGACCAGCTCGCGAGCGAGTCCGCGGCGCGGGCCTTCGCGCTCCGTGGGGCAGTCAGCGAGCGGGAGAGCCTCTACATCACGCAGCACTATCAGCGCTACGTCGACGGCGACATCGAGGGGGCCATCGACACGCTGCAGATGTGGACGCGGCTGTTCCCCCGCGACTACGTCCCGTGGAACAACCTGGCGTCGCTCTCCCTCCTGGTCGGGCGGCACGCGCAGGGGCTGGCCGACGGGCAGGCATCGCTCCAGTTGAATCCCGACAACGCGCCGGCGCACGCCAACGTGTCGAGCGCGCTCATCGCGCTCGGCCGGTACGCCGACGCGCGCGTGGCGATCGACCAGGGTGCGCGGCGGGGCAGGGTGTCGCCCGCGCTGGCCGATGCACGGAGACGGCTCGCCTTCATCGGCGGCGACATCTCGGTGGGGCAGGCGGCCCTGACCGAGTCGGCGGGCACGCCGCTCGAGGTCGCCGCGCTCAGCCTCGACGCCTCGGTTGCCGCCGTCCGCGGGCAATGGCGACGGTCGGCGCAGTCGAGCCGACGCGGCATCGAGCTGGCGCGGCGCATCGATCCCGGCCTGGCCGGACGGTACGGGTTCGAGGCCAGCATGCGTGCCGCCGCTTTTGGCCGTTGCGGTGACGTCCGCGATCTGGCGAAGGAGACGCTGGCGCTCACCGATCAGAAATGGTTCGTGAGCGGCGTAGCCACGGCGCTGGCGCTTTGCGGCGATGGCGCCGCGGCGGGTCGCCTGATCGAGCGCGCCGCTGGGCGTTTTCCGCGCGACCTGCTGGTCGTTCGCGTGGCGCAGCCGGTCGTCCGCGCGTTGAATGCCGACAGGGCGGGCGAGTCCGACCAGGCGATCGCGCTTCTCGAGACGGTGCGGCCGTACGAGGCCGGGACCTATGCAGTGCTGTGGCCTGGCTATCTTCGGGGCCTGACCCACCTGCGGCGCGGCGAGGCCGCGGCCGCGGTGCGCGAGCTCGGAAGCGTGGTCGGCCAGCCCGGTCTGGTGATGGGATTCGCCCACGCGCCGCCGTTGTCGCTGGCGCAGCTCGCCCTGGCGCGAGCGCAAGTGGCGGCGGGTGAGCACGCCGCCGCGCGCACCACCCTCTCCACGCTGATCGCGCACTGGAAGGACGCCGATGCCGACCTGCCTCAACTGGCAGAAGCGAGGGCGTCCCTCGAGCGCCTGCGGTGACACCGGGCGCTCCGTCGCCACCGCGGGCTGCTACGGCTTGCCCGGCTCGAGGGATCGGCCGTCGCCTTCGACGAACCCCTTGAACACCACGCTGAAGTGGACGCCGTCCTCGGTGGTGAGGCTGAAGGATGCCCAACCGGTGGCGCCGGCAAAACGGCCGGTGCCGCCGGTGAACTGGTAGGTCCCGGTCGCGCTCGCCGGTGAGACGAACCCGCCCGAGACGAGGCCGGTGAGCCTATCGCCGCTGGCCGTGGTGAACGCGACCAGGCCGGCGAAGGTGTTGGTCGTGGGGTCGAGCAGCAGCACCTCGGTGCGCGTGAACCGGCCCAGGCGTGTCGCCTCGCCTGTCGACTCGACCTGCAGCGACACGCCGAGGGCGACCGGGGTCGCCGACGTCATCGCGCCTTCGGCGCGGCCATGGAACGGCAACCGGCCGCCGGCGGATGCCGCCGTGGTCACACCGAGCAACGCCGCAAGCACCATCGCCGAGTAGGAAAAGAATCTGATCTGCATCGAAACCTCCGGGAACAGGGGAAGGAGCGAAACTGCTCTTCACCTGTTAACGCGCAGCCCGAAGGCGGGAACTGTCATGCTCGCATCGGTTGACCAGGCTACGACTCAGAGAGCGTGGAGCCCAAGGACGCCAGTATGGACACCCAACGAGCGCGCGTTGCCGCGAACGAGCCAGGACCGTCAGCGAGACGTATGGGGACGGTCGTGTGCGTACTGTGCGCGCTCGGGTGGTTCCTCGGCGCCAACGACATGGTCAAGACGAGCGAGTCCGGCGGCGTTGCGCTCGCAGAGCCACAACAGACCAAGGCCAGTCGTGCCGGACGAGGCGCCGTGCCTGAACGCCCCCTCAAGACCGGCACCATACGCGGGCGGGTGAGTGCGGCGGCAACCGGCAACGGACTCCGCCGGGCGCAGATAACGCTGACCGACGCGAGGACTCGCGCGACGTTCAGGGCCGCGTCCGATCGTCAGGGTCGCTATGAGGTCCTCGACGTTCCCCCTGGCCGGTATGTGCTGAGCGCGAGCAAGCGTGGTTATGTGACGAGCGAGTATCGTCGGCCCATGGCGAGCCGGCGCGGAAGGGCTCTCGACCTGCGCCCTGGTGAGGTGCTCGAGCGCGTGGACGTCTCGTTGCCCAAAGGCGGGGTCATCGTTGGGCGGGTCATCGACGAGACCGGTGAGCCCGTGATCGGCGCATCCGTGCAAGCCAGGCGATATACGTATCTTCCGAGCGGCCGGCGTGAGTTGAGCGTCGAAGGATCCTTGGGAGACCGTGGCGAGACGACCGATGACCTGGGAGAGTTCCGGCTGTTCGGGCTGGCGCCAGGCCAGTATGTCGTCTCGGCGAGTCCGGATGCGATGGGCGTCGTCGGGCCAAGCGGCGGCAAAGGCGCGAGGCCGATCCCGGCGGAAGACGGCTATGCGACCACGTTCGCGCCAAGTACGCCACACGTCCATGAGGCGCACATGGTCAGCGTCGCGGCCAATGAGACCATGCAGGTTGGCATCGTCATGACGTCGGCGAGCATTGTCAGCATTTCGGGCACCGTTCACGCCGCTGACGGACAGCTGTTGGCGACGGGCCCCGTGTCCTTGCGTTCGGTTGATGACGCGACCAAGGCGCTCGTAACCGTCGGTCAGACATACCGGTCACGGGAGGGCTTCTTTCTGTTTGCGAACGTGGTCTCCGGCGACTACGTCATCGACGTGAAGGGGACGCGCGTCGCGGAGTCGAAGCGGGCTTCCGCCATTGAATGCGCGGCAGTACCGGTGAGCACGGGGAATCAGCCCGTCAGGGTATCCATCAGAACGAATCCCGCGACGGCGTTCAGCGGACGCGTGGTGTTCGAGGGACGGGTGCCGCAGACTCCGGTGCAGCTGGTGGCAATGCCGGAAAATGTGGCGAAGGAGCACATGTCGGGGGCGGGACCCGAGAGCGCGACCGTCAGGCCGGATGGCACCTTTCACGTGGAGGGTGTCTGTGGGCGGGTCGTGTTCAGAGCGCCCGGCTTGCCTCAACCGTGGATTCTCAAGTCGGTTGTCGTGAACGGTACGGATGTCGTGGATGTTGCGGTAGACGCGAGCAAGGGGCCGGCTACACCTGTCGAAGTCGTCATCTCGGACAAATCAGCAACGGTTACCGGGTATGGAAAGTCAGCCGATGGCGAGCCCATCGATGATTTCGTCGTGCTGATGTTTCCGGCTGTCGAGATGTCGGACACGATACCGTTGCGATACCTGCACACAGCGAGATCGGATCCCGATGGTCGCTACACGATCTCGAGAATACCGGCCGGCCGGTACCTGGTTGCGGCCGTCGAGAGCATCGAGGAGGGTGGGGAGTGGGATCCCGAGTTGCGTAGCCGACTGCGCCACGTGGCGCGAAGCCTCACCGTCGGCGAAGGCGAGGCACTCAGCCTCGACGTGCGCGTCGTCAGATAGCACCGGGCGACGGCCACGCGATGGGCGCGTGGCCAGTCCGTGTCGCAGGCCGCGGCCAGGATAGAGTCGCGGTTGCGGTCGAGCGTCAGCGTGTAGGTCGCCGTTTCCCCCTGGCGGAGCGCCCCGAACTGGACGGGATCGGTCAGCGAGAAGCCCCCCGAGGCAGCGACGGCCAGGCGGGCGAACGTCTGGGCGCTGACCTGGTCCTGGAAGCGGTCGGCGCTGGCCGTGGTCCTCAACGCCAGGCGCAGACGCGTTCGACCACGTCGCGCAGCGAGACGACGTATCGCGCCTCCGATCGTGGTCCGACCAGGAGCCGGCCGAGGTGGTGGAACCCGGCCAGGTCATGCAGGAGCTTCGGTCTTGGCCTGGCCGCCATGCGCCGGAGCGCGTCGCTCCAGCCTCGGTGCGCCGCCTCTCGGTCGCGTTTCACCCACAGGCCGAAATCCTGAGCCAGTCCGGTCAACGCGCGCGCCCGCCGCTCGTCGTCCTGGTGCTGACGGAGGTCGGCCGCGACCTCGAGCACACGGGGAAACAACTCCGGTGGAAAGTCTTCTGCGACGGCCAGCCTGAGCAGCGGTTCGTGATGGTCGTCTTCATTGTCCGCGAGCCCAATCGCCTCGAGCGCGCGTGCTTGCGCCACCCGCCGATGGGGCTCCGGGGCCTGCACCGCGATGGCAATCCACGCCTCCGCACGCTCATCGGCGTCGTCGATGGAGTCTGCGATATCGAACGCACGCGGCCAGTGCTGCGGCGCCAGCCGCTTGAGCATCCCTGCCAGCGCTTCCCGCCGGCTGTCATCGTGCGTGACGAGTAGCGCGGCGTCGAGCACCGCCTCCAATTGGAGGCCTGGTCCGGCGAGATCGCCGGCGTCGTCGACCTCTTCGTCCTCGTCCTCGTTGCTGGCATAGAAGCCGGCCCGTGCCTTCATCTGCTCCGTGCAGGACAGATCATCCAGATCCACGTGCGGCTCCGTCGCGGCCATGAACGCGGCCATCGGCGCCTCATCCTCGGACTCCCGCGCCGCATCGAGGGCGGCCCGCACGGCCCGCACCTGATGCTCCGCCGGCAGGCGACTGGCGAGGCTCGTGAAGGCTTCGGAGCGCGCGGTGCCATTCCGTACCGCAGCGATCGCTTCAAAGGCATCCTCGACGCGATCGAGCGTCACGAGCATCCTGGCGTGACTGTAGATCCTGTCGCTGTCGAGGCATCTCGAGCCCACCGCCTTCACCAGCGACGACCTCGACCGCTCGAGGCGCGCACGAAGGCGCCCCTGTGCCAGGGGAAGGACCGACGTCAGCATATCGAGCCGTCTGCCATCGTCCTTGCCCTGGTTCGCGGCGTTCCAGCCATCTGCAATCGCGCGCTCCGCGAGCGCGGCGGGTAGAAGGGGCGCAATCCCCGACAGCGCCCGTGCGCGGTCGTCGGCGTCACGAATCCGCCCGGCGATGTGCAGCAATCGTCCGAGCGCCGCAGGCCGGACGAGCGGCGCAACGTCGACGAGTACCCTGGCCCGATGGCTCTCTTCCAAGCGTCGAAGCAGGGCGACAATCGCGTCCGCAACGCGGCGGCGCGACGGTCCGGCTGCGTGCCTGGCGAGCACCAGCAGCCCCTCCACCCGAAGCCGAAGCGGCCGCACGTTCCCGGCTCGACCCACCGCGGCACGCCACTGACGCGGCGTCAGGTCGCTGGCGACGGTGTCCAGCGCATCCGACAGCGAGTGGTCATCACTCGACAGCACAACGCGCCGCGCGTGCGATCGGAGGCCCACTGGCACCTGCGGCATCACGTCCCGCAGCAGCCAGGACCGGTTGCCGGAGTCCACCCGTGCGATGGCCGCCAGTGCTTCACGCGCGACCGCCGTCCGCCGCGCAGGCCGCGTCGCGTGCGGCAACAGGCCGACGAGCTTTTCCGCCCGGAGGCCGGCATCGTCGCGGGCGTCGAACGAGGCGATGCGACTCCGGCTGATGTGGCGGGCCGCCGTCAGCGCCGATCGCCACACCGACCGGGCCAACGGCCCGCGCACCGTTCCCAGGAGCGCGGTCAGCGCATCGGCGCGCGCCTCGTCATCGGCAACGGATCGCACGGCCGCGTAGGCTTCCCTGGCCGCGGCCTGGTGGTCGGCGCCACCGACCCGGGCGAGCACGGCGCTCAAGGCCGTGGCGCGCGCGGCCGCGTTGGCGATTCCCGAGGCGGCGGCGAGCAACGGCGCGACGTGTTCGTCGGCGACGTGAGGCGCGAGGCCGACGACGGCGCGGGCGCGCCGATCGTCACTCGAGATGCTGCTGGCGAGCTCGACGGCCCTGGCGTGAAGGAGCGGGGGCATGTGCGGTGCGAGCGCCGCGAGCACGTCGTTCCGGTTCGGGATGTGCGCGTAGACGACCGTCAGTGACTCGGCGATGTCGAGCGCCTGGTCGATGCTGCGTGCCGGGAGGTGCGGTGCCAGGGCAATCAGGCGAGGGGCGCGCTCGGACTGTGCCGCTCGCCGCACGAGGCCCAGCGCCTGCTCGGGCGCGAGCACGCCGTGGGTGACCGCCGCCGCGAGCAGTTCTGGTGACGCATTCGCGCTCAGCGCCGCCCCGCCGGCCGTGCACAACGCACACGTGATCTGGGCGACCAGGTCACGCGCCCGCTCGGCCCGGCGCCATGCCCGATCGACGTCCGCGAGAAAGCCCTCGTAGGTGCCCTCGTGCGCCCACCACGCACGAAGCCACCGCTCGTCGATCAGTGCGTGCAGCTCGGCGTCGGGCACACCGGCGTCGTCGAGGTGCGCCGCCAGATGTCGCTGCGAGTAGTCCCGCTCATCCTCGGGCTGATCGTCCCAGCCGCCGGAGTGCCACAGGTCGGACAGGTAGGCCGCCCAGCCCCGGCGCGCCTGGTCGAGCAGACCGGCCGCCATCTCACTCGACCACCTGCTCGGCGAGGAAGTCGCGGTAGCTGGCGTGATAGATGCGGAAGGCCGGACCGTCCTTCCCCCGGGACTCGTGCAGGAACTCGCGCCAGCGTTCCACGGTCCACTGCACCTCGGCGAGCGAGAGGTCCGTGACGCGTGCGATGAAGCGCGGCGTGATCGGGCGATGGGCGGTTGCCAGGCAGGCAACGATCTTCTGATTGACCCGGCGGAACATGTCCAGATCGTTGCCGCGCATGCTCTCCCAGTGGCTGCGGTAGTAGCCCTCCAGGCCGGCCGGCAGATCCAGCCGCCGGTCGGTTGCCAGGCGTCCATCCTCGATGGCTGGCAGCACGTGGTGCAGGTACATGAAGTTGCCGCCGCTCTTGTCGACCAGCATGCGGACGAAGTCCCGGACGTCGATGCCGTCCTTGTCGAGCCTTGCGCGCATGGGCGGTCGCGCGGCGAAGGCCTCGATGTACTCCTCGATGTCCTGGAGATTGGGCGCGGACGCCGCATCGAGCTCGAAGACCTCGGTGAGCTCGGCCGTCAGCTGCCGGCTGGTCCGTCGCGTCGACGCCAGGATGAAGACGTTGGCAGGAAGCGACGCCGGCAGTTGGAGCGGGTTGGCACGAGCGCTCGCCAGCGGGTCGGTCGCCTCGTCGAGCGCATCGATCAGCAAGACGACGCGGGGCGACCGGTTGGACGCCGCGGCCAGGATGCGCTTGAAGAATGTGTTGTCGGCACCCGCGTCGTCGGGCAGCGAGACGTCATCCAGGCGATGCTGCGCGATGAGCTGGACGCTCGCATTGAGGAAGAACTGTTTCGCGCTGCCGATGCCCTCCGACGCGATGTTGAAGTGATGTGGGTACTGCCTGGTCTGCGCGAGCTGCGCCATGATGGCGCTCTTGCCGATGCCCGGCTCACCCCGAAGCACGAAGTATCCAGAGGGCGCCCGTCCGAGAAACGCGTCGATGGCGTCGAACACGAAGCGGCGTCCGACGAAGCCCCTCGCCTTGTCGGCGATGAAGGGCGAGAAATCGATCAGCGCGCGTTGCAACGCGGTCTCGGTGGCGGGATGACCGGCGCTCGATTCCGCCGCGCGCAGCGCCTGCAACACGAGGCTGGCGAGCTGGTCCGGGTCGGTGAACCGGCTCACGCCATGCTGCTGCTCGACGGCGGTCCTGAAGGCCTCGAGGTCGCGGGCGTCCTTGCCCTTGTCGATCCATTTCGGGCTCCACGGGTGGTCGAGGTCGACCGTGAACACGAAGCGAGGCTTGCCCGTGTGCCGTCCGGCCTCCTCGTACTCCAGCCGGGTGATCGACTTGCCTGCGGGGTTCTTCTCCTTCGGACGGAAGCCGTAGCGATGGGCGAGCAGCAGCACGTAGACGTCCGCAGCGGCGACGTCGGCGAGGCACTTGTCGAGCGGCCGCTGGTCGAACGCCGGATACTTCTCCATCGCGTCGACATCGTATTGCGCTCGTTCGAGCGCCGTCGTGAGCGCGTCGCGATGCGCCTTCAGGTCGGTGAAGGTCGACGACACATAGACGGTCCGCTTGCGGGCCTTGGTCACGGTAAGGGCGTCCTGCGCGACGAACTGTAGTGGATTCCACGACGACGGGGAAGGATGTTCTCGTCGAAGTCGGTCCAGCGCGTGGCTGCGCAAGGAGCTGCGCTCGGGGTCCACGTCGGGTAGCGACCGTCTGCCCTGATGCGCATGTCCACTTCCGGCGGTCTCCGTCGCGATCACTGACAGAGCCGCACGACGTTTCTCGTGTCGGCCACATCAGGAGACCGACATGAGCACGCATCACCGATCACGCATCGCCTTCACCGCAACCGCCGCCATCGTCGCCAGCCTCTCGCTGCCGGGTTCGCGCGCACTCGCCGCGGGTCCCGCGCCAGCCGCCGTCCAGGCGTGCTGGGACTTCAGCACGCTCCAGCAGACCAACCCCTATCGGCTCGGGAACACCTTCGTAGCGCCCAACGCCACGATCGAGATGAAGCACTACCTCTTGAACGGCAACCTGAGCACCAACCCCGCCGGCCTCGGCTGGGCGCGGCCGACCCAGATCGCCGGCGGCACGGCGCCGGAGTTCCGGCTCTACCTGCTCAACGCCCACGTCGAGCCGAACACGCCGGTGAACACCGTGACCTTCAACTTCGGCCATCAACTGGGTCTCGGCGGCGGTCAGTCCAACCTCGGGGTCAACGGAGCGCTCATCGAGGTGACGACCAGTCTGGCCAACCTCGATGGCATCGTGATGGGCGACCCGTCCATCGGTACGGTCCGGGTCAACGTGGCGCTCATCGGCGCGATCGGCACCAGCCCCGAACAGGGCACGCTGACGCTGACGGCCCTCACCGGGCAGATCGAGAAGTGGACCATCGGCGGTGTCCAGCTCTACATCGACAACGTCTGCATGTAGTGACGCCGACGCGAGCCCGGCTGCATGGTGCTGCCAGGGTCACCACTCAAGGGAGGCGCGCCGGTCGGCGCGCCTTCCGCACGATCACCTGGGGCGCTAACATGCGGCGATGCGGCTGCTGGCCATCGTGTGCGCGGCTCTGGCGTTCGGCACCCCGTCGATACGCGCGGGTCAGCTCCCAGGCACGGTCGATGACAAACAGACCCCGGCACGGGGTCTGGCGCACGCAGGGCAGGAAGACTCCCTTGCGCCCGTACTGGCCGCGGCGCGTGCGCTCATCGATGGCGGCCGACCCGCTGACGCCATCGAACGGCTGATGGCGCTGGACCAGGCCGACCCTCGCGTTCGGCTCATGACCGGCGTCGCGCTGTATCACGCCGACCGCCGGCGCGAGGCGATTGCCATGCTCGAAGCCGTGCGGGCGCGGCTGCCCGAAGACTCGGTCGAGAGGCGCGAGGCGGAGCAGGTGCTGGGGCTCTCGCTCTACCTCGAGGGTCGGTTCGGTGACGCGATCCCCTGGCTCGAACGGACGCGCGCCGCCGTACCCGACAACCTCGAAGTGAACTTCACGCTCGGCCAGGCCTACATCCAGACCCGCAACGCCGTCGCCGCCCGCGCGGCACTGGCCAAGGCGTTCGGCGTGGCCGCGGATTCCACGGCCGCGCACGTCGTCACGGCGCAGCTGATGATTCGCCTCCAGATGGAATCGCTCGCGGAAGGAGAGCTGACGCTCGCGCTGGCGCGCGATCCGCGCACGCTGCGCGCCAACTTTCTGCTCGGGCAGATTGCGCTCTTCCGCGGCCAGCTCGATGCGGCCGTGGAGCGGTCCAAGAACGAACTGGCGATCAACCCGTCCGACGCGATGGCGTCCTATCAGCTCGGCGACGCGCTGCTGCGCCAGAATCGCGGCGACGAGGCCATCGCCGCGCTCCAGCGCTCGTTGTGGCTGAACCCGTTCTACAGCGGACCCTACATCCTGCTCGGCCGCGCCTACATGAAGAAGGCGCAGCCGGCGACCGCGGAAGGCATGCTGCGGCGCGCCATCGAATACGACCCGAACAACCGCGCCGCGCATTACCTGCTCGCGCAGCTCCTGCAGCAGCTGGGACGGGCCGAGGAAGCCAAGCAGGAGTTCGCGATTGCGGAACGGCTCGCGATACGAGGCGAGGAGTGACCGCGTGGGGCGCGGTGCTCGCCGTCGGTGCCGGCGTGACGGCGCTCGGGCTGCTAGGCGCCGGGTCGTCCGCGGCGCCGCAGAACACAGCGCGCACACCGAACGGACCGAGCACGCAGCAGCCATCGAGCTCGTGGCTGGTCCGCTTCGTCGATGTGGCTCGTGAGGCCGGCCTCACGCATCCCATCACCTACGGCGATCCGGCGCGCAAGCGCTTCATCATCGAGACCAATGGCTGCGGCGTGGCGATGATCGATCTCGACGAGGACGGGTGGGTCGACCTCGTGACGCTGAACGGCACGCAGCTCGAGCCCGGCGGGAGGAGGGACCGCGCGTGGCCGCCGGGGCAGGAGCCGCGGATTCGGCTGCATCGCAACGTACGCGGACGCTTCGTCGACGCGACGGCGTCCTCCGGGCTCGACCGCATCGGCTGGGCATCGAGCGTGTGCGCCGGCGATGCCGACGGCGACGGGCGCGTCGATCTGTTCATCACCTACTTCGGCCGCAACGTGCTCTATCGCAATCTCGGAGGGGGACGCTTCGAGGACGTCACGACAAAGGCCGGCCTCCACGCCGGCCGCGACCGTTGGGGCTCGGGCTGTTCGCTGCTCGACATCGATCGCGACGGCGACCTCGATCTGTTCGTCGCCAACTATCTCTCGCTCGATCTGGCGACGGCGCCCGAGCCTGGGCAGGGAACGAACTGCAGCTGGAAGGGGCTGCCGGTCAACTGCGGTCCGAAGGGGCTGGCGACCGACACCAACCTCCTGTATCGCAACAACGGCGACGGCACGTTCACCGACGTCTCGGCGGCGTCGGGCATCGCACGGGTGACCGGGCGGTATTCGATGACGGCGGCGGCTGCCGATCTCGACGGCGACGGCTGGATCGACATCTACGTCGCCACCGATTCGACCGCCGCCATCCTGTATCGCAACAACCACGACGGCACCTTCACCGACGTCGCGCTGTCGAGCGGCGCGGCCTACAACGAGATGGGCTCGCCGCAGGCCGGGATGGGTGTGGCGCTCGGCGACGTCGACGCGGATGGCGCGCTCGACATCCTCAAGACGCACTTCGCGGACGACATTCCCGCGCTGTATCGGAATCGCGGCCGCGGGCTGTTCGAGGACGTGGCGACGCAGGCCGGTCTCGGCGTGCAGAACCGCTTCGTGCAGTGGGGTGCGGGGCTGCCCGATCTCGACAACGACGGCTGGATGGACGTGTTCTACGTGACCGGCAACGTCTATCCCGAGGTCGAGGCCAAGCTGCCGCAGTACCCCCACCGCAGCCCGCGCATCGTCTTTCGCAACGCGGGCAGCGGGCGCTTTCTCGACGTCACCACGTCGAGCGGCCCAGGGGTGACGACGCCGCAATCGAGCCGCGGGGCCGCGTTCGGAGACATCGATCAGGACGGGGATGTCGATGCGCTGGTGATGAACATGAACGCGCCGCCGTCGCTGCTGCGCAACGACTCGCGCAGCGGCCACCATTGGCTGACGGTGCGGCTCGAGGGAACCCGGTCGAATCGACACGGGATCGGCGCCACCGTCCTGGTCACGAGCGGCGGACGCACGCAGGCTCGAGCCGTGCTCAGCCAGACGAGCTATTACTCGGTCGACGATCTGCGGCCGTCGTTCGGCCTCGGCGACGCGACGGTCGCCGATCGGATCGAAGTGCGCTGGCCTGCCGGCGGCGTGGACGTGGCGAGCGGGATAGCGGCGGATCGCATCGTCACCATCCGCGAGCGTGGGAAGTAGGGCTCATCCGAGCGCGAACTGCTCACGGACCAGCTCGACACTTGTCGTCGCGCTTCCAGCGCTCGTTGGGCCGTGCGGGCTGGCGAGACGCCCTGATGCCGTGCGAGTCTTCCTCCGGCGCTCGCAGCGTCAGCGCGAACGCCGCTGGCTCGCGTCGGGTTCGCCCCACGCCGAACGGCCAAACGAGCGCCGGACGAAGACCCGCACCGCGTTCGCCCCGGCGTCCGGGACGCGATGAGGCCGGCTGCTCGCGAGCTGCAGCGGTGCGCGGTGGCTCTTCCTCGCGCACGGACGCGGGGCGAGTGGCGGTGCGGGTGTTCTTGCTGCGCTCGTTGGGCCGTTCGGCCTGCGGGCGAACGCGCCGTCGGGCGTCCACGCCAGTCGAGGCCTCAGGGCCGTGCGCTGCGTTGCCCGCCACCCTCCGTCAGCACCACGATACGGTTCGACGCGACACCGTCCCACTGCTCCTCGTTGCCGTTCGGCCATCGCACCTCGACGCGCAATGCGCCGGCGCTGTTCCCCAAGCCGACATGCACCCGCAGATCGTTCTGTGACAGGTAGCTGCCGCCGCCGCGGACCTCGTCCACGAGCGTGAGATCGCCAGCTACCACGCGGACGCGCGCGCCGATGGCGCTGCGGTTCGAGGTCGTGCCGACCACCTGTACCGTGAGCCAGCGATGGTCGGTCCGGCTCTCGGTCCGGAACACATCCGGCCGGTCGTGGACATTGTTGACGACGATGTCGATGTCGCCGTCGTTGTCGAGATCGCCGAACGCCGCCCCGCGGCCGGCCATCGGTGTCGACGCAGGCGGGCCGAGGCGCTCCGTGACGTCCGCGAATCGGCCGGTGCCGAGATTGCGATACACGACCTTGCGCTGCTTGTAGGCCGCCTCGGCTTTCAGCTGGCTCACTTCGGGATAGACATGGCCGTTGACGAGGAAGATGTCGAGCCAACCGTCGTTGTCGAGGTCGACGAAGCCGGCACCCCAGCCGAGCCATCGCGTGTTCAGGCCCATACCGCTGGGAAAGGTCCGGTCCTCGCAGAAGCCGCGACCGAGGTTGGCGTACAGCGTGGTCGTGTCGCCGGCGAAGTTCGTCTTGACGATGTCGAAGGTGCCGTTGCGATCGTAGTCGCCGATGCCCACGCCCATGCCCGCCTGCGGCTTGCCGTCCTGGCTATAGGCGCAGCCGGCGCGGACGCCGACGTCCGTGAACGTGCCGTCGTGATTGTTGCGATAGAGCGCGCTGGGGTTCGAATCGTTCGCCACGTAGACGTCGGTCCAGCCGTCGTCGTCGAAGTCGAACGTGCTGACACCGAGACCGTACGTCCCTTCGGCCTTCAGGATCCCGGCGCGCCCGGAGACATCCTCGAAGGTGCCGTCGCCCTTGTTGCGGTAGAGCACGTTCTTTCCGCCAGCCAATCCGGGCGGGCCACACGCGACCGCGATGCCTTTGTAGCGGCACAGGCCCGAATCGGGAGTGGGCGCCTTCGCGAGATCGAGGTCGATGTAGTTGGCGACGAAGAGATCGAGTCGTCCGTCACGGTCGTAGTCGAGGAAGGCGGCGCCGGTGCCCCATCGCGTGCCTGGCGTCGTCAGACCGGCGCGGGCCGTGACGTCGGTGAACGTGCCGTCGCCGTCGTTACGGAACAGCCGGTTCTGGCCGTAGAACGTCACGAACAGGTCGCTGTCGCCGTCGTTGTCGTAGTCGGCGGCGGCCGCCCCCTGGCCCCACCCGCTGATCCCCACGCCGGCCTTCGCCGTGACGTCCTCGAAGGTGCCGTCGCCTCTGTTGCGATAGAGATGGCTGATCGGCGCCTGGCCCTTCGGAAAACCCTCCAGCGTGGTTCCGTTGACGACGAAGATGTCCAGCCGCCCGTCGTTGTCGTAGTCGAAGAGCGCGACGCCGCAGCCCGTGGTTTCGAGCAGGTAGCGGTTGCTGTGCTCGCCGCCGAAGACCGTGATCGCAGAGAGGCCGGCCTCGCGTGCGATGTTGGTGAAGGCGAAGCCGAGCGGCGACGGGGCCTGCAAGGCCGCGCGCGGGCTGCCCGCCATGGACAGCCCGAGCACGCAGATGCCGGCCAGCGCGTGAGCAACGCGGCGGCTCAACGAGCGACTCCCGGGATCTCGATCCACGGAGCGAGTCGTTGCGCCTCGGCGAAGTGCGAGCGGGCGTCGACCTGGGCCCCCTGCCGGCGGAGCGCGAGCGCCAGTTGATAGTGGGCGCGCGCCAGTTGGGGCGCCAGGCGCACGGCGTCCTTCAGTTCGGCGACGGCGGCGCGAACCTCGCCCCGGCGTAGTTTGTCGGCGCCGCGGCTCAGGGCGAATGCGGCTTTCTGCTCGTCGGCCTTCTGCGCGTTCAGGCGCGCGGCTTCGGCCAGCGACGCGCCCGCGCCCGTCGTGTCGCCGGCCCGTTCGAGCATCTGGCCGAGGCTCAGATGCGCTTCGGCGGTGCGCGGTCCCAGCGCGATCGTGCGGCGGAACTCGGCGATGGCGTCAGCGGCGGCGCCCTGCTGCCGCAGGATTGTGCCGAGCATGTAGTGCGCCTCGGCGTAGTCGTCCTTCCGAGCGATGGCGGCGCGCAAGGCGGTGGCGGCCGGCTCGGCGCGACCGGTCTGCCACAAGACGACGGCCAGCGTGAAGTGCGCCTCCGGCAGCGCCGGGTCGAGCTCGGTCGCGGTGCGAAGCGCAGCTTCGGCCGCCTCGAAGTCGTCCTGCTGTTTGAGGGCCGTCCCGAGGTTGTAGAACGCTTCGGCGTTGCGCGGATTGCGTCGCGTCACGTCGCGAAAGGTCTCGACCGCGCGGCCGAGGTCGCCTCTGTGCAGATAGGCGGTGCCGAGGTTGTGGCGGGCCGCCTCGTAGTCGGGATGACGGGCCAGAATCGCGGTGAAGGCCGCGACCGCCGTCTCACCCTGTCCGAGGTGCATCTGCACCAGGCCGAGACTGTTCGCAATGTCGTCGGAGTCGGGGTCGAGGGCGCGCGCCTTGCGCAGCGAGGCTTCGGCGCCGTCGAGATCCCCCAGCGTCTGCAGTGCGACGCCGAGCTGCATGTGCGCGCGGGCAATCGCGGCGTTCCGGCGAATCGATGCGCGCAGATGTTCGACGGAGCCGAGCGTGTCGCCGCGCTCGCGGAGCACGACGCCGAGGTAGTACTGCGCTTCGGCATGCCGGGGATCGAGGTCCACGGCGCGCTGTAGCGCGGCCAGTGCGCCATCGAGATCGCGCGTCCACCACAACGTGGCGCCAAGGTGATAGTGCGCGTCGAACAGTTGCGGCGACAGGGCCGTCGCCTGGCGGAAGCGGGCGATGGCGTCAGGCGTCCGGCCGAGCTGGCCGAGGGCGAAACCAAGCCGATCGCAGGCGCGGGCCATGTCAGGGGCCCGCTCGAGAGCCGCTTCGAATGCGGCCGCAGCGCCGGCCCAATTCTTCTGCCGCTCGAGCTCGACGCCGCGGGCGAAGAGCAACGTAGCGTCGCTGGCGTCCGTCTTCGGCTGTCCCCAGACACTGCCGGGGCTTGCCGCGCCTGAACAGGCCAGCAGAAGTATCGCGACCGTCTTCAGTGGCCGCGCGATGAGTCGAAGGCGAGCACCCATGGACGACCGATGTCGCCATGATCCCCTTTTCGCCAGTCGAATGTCACGACGACCAGCCGAGGGGTGGCATGGCTCGATCCTCACCAATCGCGGAGAGCCGCCGTCGGCTCGACGCTTGCTGCGCGCCTGGCAGGAATGAACGTCGCGACACCGGTCACGAGGCACACGACTAGCGCGACACCCGCAATCGTCGCGGGGTCGTGACGGCTGACGCCGTACAGGATCGATTCGAGCCAGTCGCTGAAGAGCGCGGCGATCGCCGCGCCGCCAATCATGCCGATGGCCGTCATCATTGCGCCCTCGAGCAGGACGGCTCGGAGCACGACACTCCTGGGCGCACCGAGCGCCATCCGAATGCCGACGTCGCGGGTTCGCTCCACCACGTGGGCCGTCACGACGCCGTACAGGCCGATCGTGGACAACAGCAGGCAGACGGCGGCAAATCCGACGAACAGCGCAGCGGTCACGCGTGATCGCGCGAGTGGCTCCGACGAGTAGCCATCGAGCCGCCGCAGGGATGTGAACGTCGCGCCTGGCCACATGGCCTGGCCGGCGCGACGAATCGCGGGAGCGAGGTCGATCGGATCGCCAGCCGTGCGGACGGCGAGATACGGCGGTGCGGCTTCGAACTGATCGCGCGGCCGGTAGGCCGTTGGCCGAAGGACCGTCAGCTCGCGATAGCGCGTATCGGCCGCCACGCCAACCACGGTGGCCCAGGTACCGGCGATCTTCATCCGCTCGCCGACCGCGTCCTTGTTGGGCCACGCGAGTCTTGCCGCCGATTCACTCAGGATCACGACCGGACGTCCCTGGGCGCTGTCCTTGGTG
>JANOIR010000373.1:0-3022 GCA_031407765.1 Vicinamibacteraceae bacterium | reverse complement strand
ACCTAGGATAGAAGGATGCTCGCGCTGGTGGTGGTCGTCGTCGGCGTCCTGTTCCTGGCTCACACTGCGCCCTTCCCATTCCTGCTCGAGGCGTTCCGTCCGAAGCAGTCGCTGTGGCGGGTCGACCCCACGCCGGGCAAGCCGCCGACGCTCTACCTGACCTTCGACGACGGGCCGAACCCGACGTGGACGCCGCCGCTGCTCGATGCGCTGGCCGACACCGGCATCCGCGCGACCTTCTTTCTCATCGACGAGCACATCACCGCCGAGACGGAGCCCATCGTCAGGCGCATGGCCGACGAGGGCCACGCGATCGCGCTGCACAGCGGAACGCGGCGCCTGATGGTCGTGTCCCCGGATGCGCTGGCCGACCGTCTGACCGCCGCCGCCGGGCGCATCCACGCCATCGCCGGACGTGAGCCGTGCCGGCTGTTCAGACCCCACGCGGGGTGGCGGAGCCTGACGATGTACCGCGGCGCCTCCCGGGCAGGGTATCGGCTGGCCGGCTGGAGCTGGGGGATGTGGGACTTCGACTGGTGGCGCACGCCGGACGCCGAGCGTGTGTCGCGGCGGCTCGCGCGCAAGGCGAAGGCGGGAGACATCCTCGTGATCCACGATGGGCATCACCGCAACCCGCGCGCGGATCGGCGCCACGCGGCGGAGGCCGTCCGGCAGCTGGTGCCGATCCTGCGCGGCCGCGGGTTCGAGTTCGCACCGCTGTGCGGGGGCACGGCTGCCATCGACGAGCCGTGACCGCGCCCGCTACCGCCGCCGGAGCGGCTCGGTCCTCAGCGCCTGCGGCCGCCGGCTTTCGGCGCAGATGTTCGTGCCGGGCCTGGGCCGTTCGCCAAGGTACAGCCGATCGCCGTCGATCCTCGCGAGGTCGTATTCCTGCGGACACGCCGCCAGGGACTCGATCGACAGGCATCCCGTCGAGGTGATGTCCCGTGCGACCCCCATCTCCCACCGCCCACCGCCGCACCCGCCGGCATTGAGCCGTTCCAGGAGCGCGGCGTCGTGGGCGACGAGGCTCTTGCGCGAGAATCTGAAGGTCACCTCGACGGCCCCTTGCGTCTGCCGCGACGGGGCGGTCGGCTCGTAGGTCCCCCGGAGCACGGCGGTCATCACCCGGGCCCGGCACGCGCCGTCCGCATACTGCGTGAAGGCGACGCCCCATTCGCGATCGAAGATCGCAAACAGGCTGCGCGAGCTGGTACGGCGTCCATCGCGCTCCTGGACCTGACATCGCTCGTGTTCCCAGAGCCCGCGCAGCGCCGACCGCACATCATCGCCGGACGCCGCGGCAGCGGTGGGAGGCTGGCCCGGCCGCTCGACGTGCGCTGCCGCGGGCGCCGGCGACATCGCCAGAAGTCTCACCGGGCCGCCCGTCGCGCCCTTGACCCTCGGCGCGCCCACGAACAACGTCGCGCCGGTCGCCGGAACCTGCTGGAGATTGGCCACGGCCTCGACCGCCCACTTGCCCGACCCGAGCCACGCCTTGTGGGTGCGGAACTCCTTGTCGTTGCCGGGATCGATCGAGATCGTATCCACGCCGATGCCGGATACCTGGCGGTCCCTGGCCAGGAACTCTGCGGCCTGCAGCGAGAACCCTGGGAAATGCATCGTGTTACCCGCGTCGGCGTTGACGAAGGCCCGTGATTGACGCAGGCGCGTCTCCCAGCCCGAATACATCAGTACCGCCGCGCCGTCGGGCAGACGTCCGTGCCGCGTTTCCCAGGCCGCGATGTCGGCGACGGTGACCGCGGTGTCGGGATCACCCTGGGCGCGGGCGCTGATGTCGATCACGACGAGTGGCACGATGAGCGCCTCGACCGGCAGGCCGTCGAGTCCGGCCCCACCTCTCGCGAAGTGGCTCGGCGCGTCGATCTGTGTTCCGATGTGTTCGTGGATGTCCCACCGGTTGGCGGCCACGCCGTTCTGCTCCATCGTGGCGATGGGCGTCAGCTTGAAGGGGAAGGTGATGCCCGGAACGGGAATATAGGGAAAGTCCTGGTCGAGCGTATGCGTGAGGTCGATGATGCGAGGCTGTGGAGACGTGGTGATGACTTGACCGCGGCCGACGACCGTGGCGGCAAGCACCAGCGCCGCCGCTATCTTCCACTGCTTCCCGATGTGCGGTATCGCGTCCACGTCGTCGCGCTCTCCAGTCGGCCAGTCCATGCATCGACGGCCACGACCATTGAACGATTGCCGCGTACCCGGGGTCAACGCTCCGGCAGGTGCGTTGGTTACCGCCAGGAGCCCGCATGAAGCCGCTGATCCTCTGGCTGCTGCGTGATGGCCCGCGCCGCTTCAACGATCTGCACAAGGCGATGCCTGTCACGCACAAAGTGCTGACCCAGCAGCTTCGCCAGCTCGAACGCGATGGGCTGGTCGTCCGCCGGATGGCCAGCGAACCCCGGCTTCGGATCGACTACGGCCTGACTGAGTTCGGTGACACGCTGCGGCCGGCGTTGAACGAGATGGCGGCGTGGGCGAAGGTCCACCATCGTCGCCTGGGCGCCACGCTCCAGCGGCGACGGTAGACAGGCGGCCTCACACCATGTCGGGCAGGCCACCTGGGTCACACGAGGACACCCGCCCCGCGACGCGGGTGTCCCCGTCCAGACTACTGAATCGTGATTTCGATGGTTCGATCGTTTTCGCTGTCCGGATGCTGGATGTTGACCCAGGCCCGCCGCCGGTCGGTCGGGTCGAAGTAGAGGCCGGTGAACTCCGATCCCACGGTGCCATTGCTCGCCCAGCGGGCGAGCCCTTCGCCCTTGTCGGTGAGGTCGCCGTCCTGGTTCAGGTCCCTGGCGAACCAGATGTCGTCCGCCACGCCACCCTCGAAGTCCTCGACGATGTAGATGTTTCCCTCGTGATCGATGGCGAGGTTGTCGACGTTACCCAAGGCGGCACCCACTGCGACGCCCGTCGCCAGATCGATGGTGGTGCGATCGGCGAACACCGAGATGACCTGCCCCGCGAGGTCGAGCCGGTAGACCACGTTGGTGGTGGT
>JANOIR010000361.1:0-4269 GCA_031407765.1 Vicinamibacteraceae bacterium | reverse complement strand
GAATGAACTTCCCGGAGGCGGCTCCGTCTATTCCTTAGGCCAATCTTCAAGAGAGGCAAGAGGTCATGATGGCTCACGTACTACCGATACGGGTCGCTCTCGGGTTCCTCATCGCCGGGTCCACGTTGGGCGCACAGAATCGGCCTCTGCCCGATCAGGAATCCTTCCTCATCGAGACGCGCAAACACCTCCGGACCGACAACACGCTCCAGAGCGGCTATGTGTACCTGGAGACGCGACGTGAGCTGAAGCTCGACAAGGACGGCCGTACCCGCAAGGAATCGGTCAAGGTTTTCGAGAGCTATCCCGGCCTACCCGGCGAAGGGCGCTGGGAGCGGCTCATCGCCGAGGATGGCCGGCCGGTGCCACCGGAAGAATTGGCCAGGCAGGATCGGGAGCGCCAGCAGAAAGCCCAAGAGATGGTCCAGCGCCTCGCCCGGAACTCGTCGAAAGAGCTCGCGCGCCAGGAGCATGAGCTTCAGAAGGCTCGTCGTGAGCGCGAAGAGGCGGTAAGCGACATGTTCAACGTCTTCGAGATCCGGATGATCGGACGCGAGCGCGTCGAAGAGCACGACACGATCGCCTTCTTACTGACGCCCAAGCGTGATGCGAAACCAAAGACTCGCGCGGGCGAACAGATACGGCACTTCAGCGTGCGCGCCTGGGTCAGCGAGAACGATCACGAACTGGTGAAACTCGAGGCCGAGGCGATCGACGGCTTCAAGATCGGTTTGGGCGGCCTGGCCAAGCTGCACAAGGGTGCCCGGCTGTCGTTCCTGCGCCGAAAAGTCAACGGCGAGGTGTGGCTGCCTGCGGTGGCCAGATATCAGGGCAGCGCACAGATGGGCCTGTTCTTCACGCTCCGGCGCAGCGGGACGTCAGAGTATTCCGGCTATCGCAAGTACTCGGTCGATACATCCCAGGGTTTCAGGACGCCGAAGTAACGTCACTCGTGGCGCAGGGCGACGAGTGGATCCATTCGGGCGGCCCGGCGCGCGGGCACGAATGCGGCGGCCACGCCGACGACTGCGGTCACGGCGGCGATGGCCACGAGCGCAACCGGGTCGATGTTCGGGCGGTACACGTCCATGTTGCCGATCCCGATGCCCGCCGATCCGGACGTCGCGCGCAGCGCGAGCATGATCAGGACGGTGAGGACGAGACCGATGCTCGTGCCAACGCCGACGAGCCCCGCCACCCCTCGTGCAATGCTCCAGACCACCTGCTGACGCCGGGCGCCGAGCGCCATCCGGATGCCGATCTCGCGCGACCGCCTCGCCACCGCAAAGGCGACGACGGCATAGAGACCGATGCTCGCCAGCACCAGGCCGAGGCCGCCGAGGGCGCCGAGCAGCGTGGCGACCACCTTCGGCGCCGCCTGCGATCGTTCCAGACCCTGCGCCATCGTCTGCGCCGTGATCACCGGCAGCGTGACGTCCACGGCGCGCAGCTCGCGCTGCATCGCCCCGAGAAGGGCGGCCGCATCACCCGACGTCCGGGCAATGACGGTCGTCGGCATCAGGCCCGACTGCGTGTACGAGCGGTAGAACTGGGACGGCTGTCGAGCGAGGACGTCACCGGGGGAGAGACTCCGCGCGCCGGTGTCGCGGACGACGCCGATGACCTCCATCCAGGAGTGCGACTGGTTCCCGTTCCGGAAGCGACGCCCGACGGCGTCTACCCTGCCGAAGTAGCGCCGGGCCATCGTCTCGGTCACCACCGCGACACTCGGGGTGCCCGCGCGATCCCGGGCGTCGAAGACACGCCCGTGGAGCAGCGGGATGCGCAGCGTCTCGAAGAAGCCCGGCCCGGCCCAGACCATCGAAGAGTCACCAGTTGATCTCATGTCGCTGGCCGCCCCCTCGACGACGGTCGCCACGGTCTCGCTCTCCATCGGCAGGCCGTACGACAGTGCCGCGGCAAGCACGCCCGGAACCGCGGCGATCCGCCGCAGCAGCTCGTCGTACCTGTTCACGACCGCGGCCGCCGGGTAGCCGGCGAAGCGCGCGTCGGTCTCGAGCATGGCCACGCCGTCGACGGCGTAGCCGACGCGCCGCTCTCTCGCTGCCGCGAGCTGCTGCAGGAAGATGCTCGTGCCGCCGAGCAGCAGCACGGAGACCGCGACCTGCACGACGATCAGCGCGTTCTTCAGCGTGAGCCGCCGATGATCGATCGGCGGCACCCCCTCGTCGCGCAGTGCCGGGAGGAGGTCAACCCTCGTGGCCTTCAGCGCCGGCGCCAGGCCGAACGCCACGCCCGTGACGAGCGACAGCGCCATCGCAAAGGCGAGCACGCGGTAGTCAACGGCCAAATCCACGGTGACGGGGAGCTCGACGCCTTGCAGCGCCCGCAGGATCCACCACGCCAGGATGCAGCCGGCGATGCCGCCCGCCAGCGAGAGCAGCAGGCTTTCGGTCAGCAGGTGCCGGACGAGCTGACGCCGCGTGGCGCCCAAGGCCAGCCGCACCGAGATTTCCTTCCCCCGCGCGGCGCCGCGCACCAGCAGCAGCGTGGCCAGGTTGCTGCACGCGATAGCGAGAACGAGGCTGACGACGACCAGCACGCCCGACGCGATCGCCATGAACGGCGCGTCCGCCTCCGGATGAATCCGCACGTCCGTCGTGGCCACGACGGTGATGCCTGTGCCGACGGCGAACTCGCCGCCGTCGCGAACCTCTTCCGGCAGGGCGGCCGCGAGCCGTGGGCCGAGGACGTCCATCGCCGCTTTGGCTTGCGCGACGGTGGCGCCCTCGCGCAGCCGGGCCTTCACGAAAAATGGCGCGATGATCGTTGGGCCGGCGCGCATCCCCGGCATGGCGTTCAGCTCACGCAGTGCGGTCACCGGCAGCCAGAAATCGGTCGCGAGACCGACGTCGAGCGTGCCGCGGTGGTTGGCGGGACCGACGCCGACAATCGTCACGGGCGCGCCGTCAATCCGAACGATGCGTCCGAGGATGGAGGGATCCGCGCGGAACACTCGCGTCCACGCCTGATAGCCGAGGACGGCGACCAGCGGCGCCCCGGGCCGTTCCTCCGTCGCGTCGAACCACCGGCCGAGCGTCGGCCGGAGTCCAAGGACATCGAGATAGGTCGCCGTCGCGTACTCGGCGGTTCCACCGCGAATGCCGCCGTCGTGGAGATAACGGGCCGGAAACGGAATCGTGGCGGCCATCGTCGCCGCAAAGACGTTGGTGTACTGCGCCATCTCCTGGTAGGCGTCGTACGAGATGACGACACGCGGCTTGCCGGCGGGATCGTTCTGATAGATGTTGACGAGACGATCGGGGTCGGCGAACGCTGAGTCACGGAACAGCACCGCGTTCACGACGCTGAAGATCGCGGTGTTGGCGCCGATGGCGAGGGCCAAGGTGAGCACCGCCGCCACGGTGAAACGCCAATCGCGCACCAGGCGCCGGACGGCGTAGCGCGTGTCGCGTGCCAGCGCGTCGAAAGCCGCGGTGCCGCGCGCGTCGCGGCTGGCTTCCTTGATCTGCTCGACGCCGCCGAACAGGCGCAGGGCCTGGAGACGGGCGTCCTCTCGCGACAGGCCGCTCGCCTGCAGCCGCTCGGTTTCGCGCTCGAGATGGAGTTGCAGCTCTTCGTGCAGATCGGATTCGCGGGCGCCGCGGAAGAGGATCGAGCGGAGCCGGCTGCGGACGATGTGCCAGGCGCGCACGACTACGTCCGCTGCAACACCAGGTTGACGCCGGCCGACAGGCGCTCCCATTTCGCGACCTCGGCCTCGACCTGCTTGCGGCCGGCCCTGGTCAGCGAGTAGAAGCGAGCCCGGCGGTTGTTCTCCGACACGCCCCAGTCGGCGGTCATCCAGCCCTGATGCTCGAGGCGGTGCAGCGCGGGATAGAGCGACCCCTGATGGACTCGCAGCAAGTCGTCGGAAATCTGCTGGATTCGCTGGGCGATCGCCCAGCCGTGCATCGGCTCGCCGGCAATCGTGCGCAGGATCAGGAGATCGAGCGTGCCCTGCAGGACGTCAGTTTCGTCGCTCATCCGCCTCCGCTAAAGCCACGGCGGGACAGGCCGCCCGCGTCTCTTGTAGATTCACACAGGGAGAAGACGTCGGCAGCAGAGAAAAGGTTCAACGTTGGCCCACCTAATCGAGCACTCGTTTGAGCGGACCTGCGGTGCCGAAGCGCGCTTCTGCAACCGCTGTCACGATTGGGGACGCGAAGGCTGGGTAAGCTCGCGCCACCAGCAACGAGAAGGCGCGTGCCGTATCCGGAGTCTCGGCGCCGATCGGCAGGAGCCGCT
>JANOIR010000547.1:0-7760 GCA_031407765.1 Vicinamibacteraceae bacterium | reverse complement strand
CGGAACCAGACATCCAGATGCCCCCGGCCCCTCCCCCCGGCGTCACGTTCCACACCGCAGGTGTCGGCGTGAAGCCGGCTTCGCGGTTGAGCCCGCGCACGTCGTAGGCGACGACGAATCCGTGACCGGGACCATTCGGATTCTCGCCGTTGATGGAGAACGAGATGATGATGGCCATGTTCCCTGCGGCATCCGTCAGTAGACCCAGCCCCGCGCGCATCTTCTGGTACGGAACGGTGAGACCGTTCGAGATCCCACCCCCGCCGTTGTCGGCATTGCCGGCGATGAGCACCGGCGGCTGCTTGTCGGCGAGAGTGTTCGCGTCGAGGATCCAGAGCATGTTGTTGCGCTCGATGTTCTGGCTGTTGGCGTCCGGCTTGCCGAACGTCGTGACGTAGATCGTGCCGGTCGCGATGTCGATGACCGGCGTCGCCGTGATGCCCCACCGCCTATAGATGTTGTGGAGGTCCATCCCCTTCCCCGGCGGGTTGGCGATGTCGGCCGGGTCGAACGGCGCGGCTAGCTGACGTTTCGTGAGCTCGGCCCCGCTGTTGACGTCGAAGATGTACGCCGTGTTCGTCATGGTGAACACATAGAGCTTGTCGGCCACAACGAGCGGCGATACGTCGATCTTTTCGTCAACCATGAACTCGCGAATTTTCCTCAGCTTGGGAACGTTTGCCGGTTTGAGCACCGTCTCGAAACGGTTCCACCCTTGCCGCGTGTTGTTGACGCCAACCGTCCACACATCCACGCCCTGCGCCAGCATCACCGACGCCGGCAAAAGAGCGACGATCAACACCACGAGTCTCGTGTGTGTGAGCAACGACATCACCGTTCATTCCTGAAGGAACGCCCGGCACCCCAATCGGGCACGCCCGCGGGAGGGCAGCATCTCGGATGGGGTGCGAGGCAGCGCGCCAAAGACGGACTTCCGTCGCGGCCATTCTAGCTCTGTCAACGACACGCCGCGACGAACTGAACGGTAGCCGTACCCGCTTTGCTGGACGCCGCCCTTGAACGCGGTCGGATCGGTCGGCGTCACCCCGAACAGGAACTTCTGCAGCCTACGTCGTCTTCATCACGCGCATGATCGCGCCGAACATCTGGGAGAATCGCGATTCCTCGACGCCGAGCTGCTTCTTCCCGGCAGTCGTGAGCCTGTAGAAACGCGCTCGCCGCTTGTTCGCCGATATCTTCCACTCGGCCAACACCCATCCCTTGACGAGCATCCGCTGCAGCGTAGCGGGGGCGAGCGAGCGCCGACTCTGCGGTGGTGCGAACATAACTACGCCAAGGCCGGCGATCTCTGCGAGGATGCGAGGATGGTCTTCGGGGTCAGCCCGACGCGGGACACAGTCGTCGTCGCACGCACGGCGGGCTCGGGCGAGACGTTCGTGATCACGTCGATCACCGCGATTCGTTTCCAGGCGCGGTCCGGCGATGATCTAACCGTGCTGCGGTCCCGTCTGATCGCCATCTTCGGCCACGGCGACAAGCGGCGCCGCTCGACCATTGCGCTTCTCGGCTCGTCAACAGGTCGGTTCAAGTCATCGGTCGAAGCCATCAAGGCCGAGGCCGTCGCCGAGCTCGCCGCGGTCGAGAGCGGCGTACCGATGGTCAAGGTGACCGCGGCGAGTCTCAAGAAGGCCCTCGGGTGCGCGACGGGGCAGAAGTGGCAGGCGCGTGCGGCGGAACGGTTCAATCGTGAGGGCCTTCATGCGAACTGGTCGCGTGGCGCCGCCGGCGCCACCGCCGCCGCCCTCAAAGTCGCTGGGTGACCGCCAAGCACCCGTTCCAGGAGGTTCCATGTCTGATCCACGCGACGTCGCCCACGCCAAGAAGGTCACCCAGGAGAAGAAGCACCACGGCGCGGAGGCGAGTCCGGCGGGTACGCACGCCGTACAGCCGGGCAAGAAACAGGCGGCGGCGATGAAGAAGAGCAGCCCCGCGGGCGCCGCCGTCGAGCCCCACAACCCGACACCCGACGGGGGCGCAGGATCGGCCGAGGGCCTCGCGGCAGCGCCGTCGCCGGTTCTGGAAGCCTCGCTGGTCGTGTTGGGCAAGCTCAAGGAGCTCGAGTTCCATTCGCGCGCGCATCTCGAGCGGCTCGCGCAACTGGCGCTCACGGTCGAGGAGGACTTGAAGCAGACCGAGATGGTCGCGCCCCTCGGCGAGGTCTACGCCGCCCAGGGCGCCGTGCAGACGAAGCTCACGTCCCTGATGGAGGCCTACAAAGCCGAGTGCGACCGACTGCACGGTGCCTGAACGGCGGCTCACAGTGTTTGGCTCGTATCGTGGAGAATGGCGCAGGCGGTGAGTGTCGGCCCAATGCTGTGAGCCGCCTGGAGGTTGCCGCACCATGTCGCCCGTCGTCAGCCGTCGCACGTTTCTGCAGACCATCTCCGTCGGCGCCGCTGCCGTGCCGTTGGCGAGGGGCTTCCCCCTGGCCCAGGCCGGACGCAAGGTCCGTCACGCCAGCTTCGGGGCTTCGGGCATGGCGCTGTCGGACATTCGCGCCTTCTCGGGTCACGGGGCCTTCGACCTGGTGGCGGTGGCGGACGTGGACCTGTCCCGCGTCGAGCCGGTGAAGAAGCTGTTTCCCGACGTACGGGTCTACCAGGACTGGCGCGAGCTCCTCCGAAAGGAGGCCGACAACCTCGACTCGGTCAACGTCTCGACACCGGATCACATGCACGCGCCCATCGCGATGGCGGCGATGTCGCTCGGCAAGCACGTCTACGTGCAGAAGCCGCTGGCGACGACGGTCCACGAGACGCGTATGCTGGCGGCCGCGGCACGCGAGAAACGCCTGGTGTCGCAGATGGGCATCCAGATCTCGTCGCATCCGACGCAGTTGGCCACCGAGTTGATGATTCGGAACGGCGTCATCGGCAAGGTGCGCGAGGTGCACACCTTCTGCAACAAGACGTGGGGCGACATGTCTCCCGTCCCGTCCGGTTCGGATCCGATTCCGGAGTCGCTCAACTGGGACATGTGGTTGGGCGTCAGTGAGAAGCGGCCATACAAAGAGGGCGTGTATCACCCAGGCAACTGGCGCAAGCGGGCAGACTTCGGGACCGGCACGCTGGGTGACATGGGCTGCCACATCTTCAGCACGCCGATTCGTGGCGTGAACTTGTATCTGCCGACTGAGATCACCTCGTACGGTCCTGGCGCCGTGCACGGGAATTGGCCGGTCGACGCCAAGCTCAAGTTCGTCTTCCCAGGCACCCCGCTGACAGCCGGCAGCACGCTCGACTTCTGGTGGTACGACGGCGCCACGCGCCCGCCGGAGGCGGTGAGCGAGGCCGTTGGCGGTACTGTGCCGGGTTCCGGTGCGGTGATCCTCGGGACCGAGGGGGCCATCTTGCTGCCGCACATCGGCGCACCTACGCTGCACCCGGCCGACACGTTCGCGGGCCGTGCCATCCCGACGGCACCGGAGCGCAACCACTATCACGAGTTCCTCGATGCCGTGCTCGCGGGGCCAGGAACCGTGTGCTCGGCGGGGTTCGACTACGCCTCGCTCGTCACCGAAGCGGTGCTGCTGGGAAGCGTCGCCGAGCACTATCCGACCGAGACGCTGACGTACGATCCTGCGACGATGCGTGTCACCAATCGCAAGGAGCCGAATGGGCACTTGGCGCGCAAGTTTCGAAAGAGGTATCTGGTGACGCGGCTCTAACCGCGGCTCGACTGAGGAAGCGGTGCCGACCCGGGTGCCGCACCGTCATGTTTCCCTGGGCCGCAACGTGCGTGGTCACGGGTGGCGACCGGCTATGATGAGCCGTCGCTATCATGCAGCTGTCGCCGGGGAATCTCCGCGTCCCACTGCGGTCGGCGGTGTGGCTGCTCACCGTGCTTGCAGCCACGCCGGCATTCGCGCATCGACAAGAGCGGGCGCCGGCCGTTGCTCTACCCGAAACGGTTACCAGCAGCTCGATCCGGAGCCTCCTCGACGCCGGGCGCTATCTCGACGCCGAGCAGGCGGCGCTGGTCCTCGTGCACCGTCTCGAGCCTGCTTCGGCGACGACGCCGCTGGATCTCGCTGACGCCATCGATTTGCTGCTCGAAGCGCGGCGGCGCGGCAATCGTCCCTCCGCCCCAGGCACGCTGGATTACGGCCAGCGAGGCTTGCGCCTGAAGGAAGCCGGCCTCGATCCGATGGATCCCGGCCTGGCGGCGACGCTCCACGAGCTGGGGTACGTCCTTCGGTTTCAACGGCGCACGAGGGAGGCGAGGCCGCTCATCGAACGCGCGCTGGCGATCCGCGAACGGGCGTTCGGCTCCGACTCGATCCAGGCCGCGACGACGCTGCAACTGGTGGCGATGGCCGACATGGACGTTCGCGATTTCGTCCACGCCGACGAGCGCCTGCGCAGGGCGCTGGCCACTGCCGAGCGAGTCGAGGGCCCGCACGGGCTGCTCGTCGCCTCAACCTGCCATTTCCTCGGCGTGGCGGCGTCGTTCCAGGCCGACTTCGACGCGTCGGTCAGCTGGCTTCGCCGCGCCATCGACATCTTCGAAGCAACGCGCGGTCCCGACTATCCCGACCTCGCCGCCTCCCTCGAGCGGTTCGCGTCATCGAGCGAGGCTCTGGGCGATCTCCAGACCGCCCGCCACTACTACGAGCGCGCGATCGGCCTGGCCGCCCGCACCACCGGTGCGACGCAGGCGCAGTACTTCCGGCTGCTGGAGTTCGCGATCCTTCTCGATACGCTGGGTGACACGCGCGAGGCGATCGCGCGAGGCGACGAAGCGCTGGCGTTGGCCGAACGTCTCCAGGGCCCGGAGTCGGCCGGCGCCGCTATCGCGCTCCAACGCACCGCCAGCTTCCGGCACGGCATTGGCGACTACGAGGGGGCGCGGACCCGAATCGAGCGGGCGATGGCGATCTGGCGCAAGGTGGGTGGCTCCGGGCAGCACGTCGGTGAGGCCCTGGGCGAGCTCGCGGCGGTGAGCGAATCCGAGGGCCGACTGAGCGACGCGATCGCACTCGCCGACCAGGCGCTCGCTGCGCTCGCGGGGTCGGAGACCGACGACCGCATCAAGAGCATCGTGCTGGAAACGCGCGGGCGCATCCTCACGTCGTTGGGCCGCCACGGCGAGGCGCGCGCGACCCTCGACGACGCCCGTCGGCTCAACGAATCGAGCAACGACGGCGAGCTGCGCAGCTTGCTGGCCCAGTCGCTGCTGTCGCTGGCGCTGGTGGACCAGCGCCTCGGCCAGCTCGACGAAGCCAAGGCCTCGGCGATCCGAGCGGTCGAACTCTTTTCTGCGTATCAGGGACCGGATCATCCCAACGTCGCCGCGGCCCGCGGCCGCTACGCGGAAATCCTTGCCGAGTCTGGCGCGCCGGAGCAGGCCTGGCCCGAGCTCGAAGCGACCGAGCGGCTGGCGGTCGCGCACGTGCGGCTCATCGGCGGCACCCTACCGGAGCGGGAGGCGTTGCGTTACGTGCGTGAGCGTCCTTCCGGCCTGGGCCTCGCGATGACGCTCGCCACGAGACCGGACGCCGGCTCCGACGAGGCCGCCCGGGCATGGCAGGTCGTCGCGGCGGGACGCGGCGTGGTCCTCGACGAGCTCGCCGCGCGCCAACACGACGTCCTAAACGCGGGCACGCCCGCCGTGCGCGAGCGACAGGAGGCGTCCGTCCGCGCCCGCACGCGTCTCGCCAACCTGGTGGTGCGCGGCCCGGACGATACGCCGCTGGAACGCTTCAAGACGATGCTGGCCGAGGCGCGCGAGCGTCGCGCCGCCACCGAGCAGGCGCTGGCCGACGTCAGTCAGCCCTTCCGCGCCGAACGGGCGCGCAATCGCGCCGGGCTGTCGCAGATGCTCTCGATGCTGTCACCCGGGCAGGCCCTCGTCGCCTACGTCCGCTACGACCGGGTCGGTGACGCGCCCGAACGCGCCTCGTCGGTGCCAGCAGCCGCGAGGCCGGGCCCGCCTGTCGCTGAGTACGCCGCGTTCGTGGCGACGGCCGGCACGGCGCCGCGGCTCGTGCGACTCGGTACGGCCGCGCGGGTGGAGCAGAGCATCGGCGACTGGCGCGCCCAGATCGACGCGGAAATCGAAGGCGGCGGCATCGGTGCGCGCGGACTCGAAGCCGCCTATCGTCGCGCCGGTGCGGCGTTGCGCCGGCAGATCTGGGATCCGATCGCGCCCTGGCTGCGACAGGCCACGGCAGTCTTCGTCGTGTCTGATGGAGC
Source organism: Vicinamibacteraceae bacterium (assembly GCA_031407765.1). Taxonomy (GTDB): domain Bacteria; phylum Acidobacteriota; class Vicinamibacteria; order Vicinamibacterales; family Vicinamibacteraceae; genus JBDSLU01. Next base: position 1,545 of record JANOIR010000547.1, on the reverse strand, counting down.
GCTCCATCTCGTCGACCTCGCGGCGCTGCCGGTCGGAACGACGCGCTATCTGATCGAGAGCGGACCCACCCTCCACTATCTTCTGGCGGAGCGCGATCTGATTCGTGTCGACGCCGCGACTCCCGGGCGCGGTCTGCTGGTCATGGGCGCCCCGGATTTCGACCACGCGTCGCCGCCCGTGGCCGATCGCCTGGTTCAGCGTCCGACGGAACCGGCGCCGATTGCCGAAGCGTCACTGGTGCGCGCCCTGACGGGAGGGACGCCCTCGCGCAGCGCGTCGTGCGAGCCGTTCACCCGGCTCTCGTTTCGGCCGCTCGGTGACGCCCGGCGCGAGGCGCGCACGGTGAGTGACCTCTGGCGTGCGAGCCGCGCCGCCGCAGGGTCACCGGTGAGCCCCGGCGACGAGGGCGGAGACATGCTCGAGCTCACCGGACGGATCGCCACCGAGACCGCGTTCAAGACGCTCGCGCCCGGCCGGCGGGTGCTGCACCTCGCCACCCATGGCTTCTTTCTCGACGGACGCTGCGCGACGGGGGCGCGCCGCGGCTCGGCACCGGGCGCGGTGAGCGCCGTGGCCGCCGACGACAGTCCGCTCCTGCGCGCGGGGCTCGCGTTGGCGGGCGCCAATCGCCGCACCGACGCCGACCCCGATCGCGACGACGGGATTCTCACCGCGGAAGAGGTGGCTGCCGTCAACCTCGCCGGCGTCGAATGGGCGGTGCTCTCCGCGTGCAATACCGGCGTCGGCGACTGGGTGGCCGGCGAAGGCGTGCTCGGCCTCCGCCGCGCCTTCGAAATGGCCGGCGCGCACACGGTCATCATGAGCCTCTGGCCGGTGGGCGACGCGACCACGGCCTCGTGGATGGCGCGGCTCTATCGCCAGCGCTTCGTTGCACGCGCCCCGACGCTCGAGGCCGTGCGCGCCGCCAGTCTCGGTCTGCTGCGCGACGCGCGGGCGCGGGGGGCGAGCACCCACCCCGCGCGGTGGGCGGGCTTCATTGCCGCCGGCGACTGGCGCTGATCCGACTTGTCGGGATCATCGGCGTCGTTTCGACAGGGCGAGGGACGGGAACGGCCGCAGGCTGAAGCCCCCGCCTGGCTTCCATGGCGCGCTATCAGAACGTGTACGCACCGTGGCCGAACTGGCGGAGCCGATCGTATTGAAACGCCGCCCAGGTCTGGCGTTCGGCATCGAGTGCCGCTTCGATGCGCGCGATCGTCGACGGGTCCGGCTCCTCGGCGCCATCGGGGAGTCGCTCGAGCGCCTGGACGATCCGCGCGTAGGTCGCGACGAAAGCGTCATCCGTGACGACCCGTATCTGCCGCCACTGGCGGATCGCGGCGCGGCGATCCCCGCGCGCCCAGTGAATCTTGCCAATGACGAAGCGCGCGTCGCCGGCGCGATAGGCCGCCGGCGTCTGGCGCAGCACGGTCGCGAGCAGCTTGAGCCGTTGGTCCTCGTAGTACCGCGCGACGGCGCCGGCGCTCTTCAGTCCCCGCTGGTCGAGCACGTCGCCGTAGTACTCCCGCACGGAGTCGAACAGC
>JANOIR010000315.1:0-1528 GCA_031407765.1 Vicinamibacteraceae bacterium | reverse complement strand
GCACGAGGATTCCGTCCGCGCCGTCGAGCAGCTGTTCGCCGCCCGGCTGTTCGAGGGCCTCCGCTTCGACCCAGCGGATGTTGATCTTCAGCCGGTGCTTGAAGCCGCCGTGATAGAGCGCCTCGTTCAGGCTCTTGTACGAGTCCTCGTAGCCGACGTACTTCCCGACGACGTGGATCGTGAGCTCGTCGGCCGGATTCTTGATGCGATCGACGAGGTCCCGCCACTCGCCCATCTTCGCTTCCGTCTCCGGCAGGTGCAGCCGCTGCAGCACGATGCGATCGAGTCCTTCCTCCGCCAGCACCGTCGGCACCTCGTAGATGCTCGAGACGTCCTTGGCCGTGATGACGGCTTCCTGGTCGACGTCGCAGAAGAGCGCGATCTTTGCCTTGATGTCGTCGTCGAGGTGCCGGTCGGTGCGGCAGAGGAGGATGTCGGGCTGGATGCCGATAGCGCGGAGGTCGCGCACGCTGTGCTGGGTCGGCTTGGTCTTCAGCTCGCCGGCGGCGCCGATGAACGGCACGAGGGTCAGGTGGATGTAGAGCGTGTTCTCGCGCCCGACGTCCTGCCGCAGCTGGCGGATGGCCTCGACGAACGGCAGGCTCTCGATGTCGCCGACCGTTCCGCCGATTTCGACCAGGACGATGTCGACGTCCTTCGCGACCGTCTTGATGGCGTCCTTGATCTCGTTGGTGATGTGGGGGATGACCTGCACCGTCCGCCCGAGATAGTCGCCGCGCCGCTCCTTCTGGATGACTGACAGGTAGATCTTGCCGGTCGTCCAGTTGTTGTTGCGCGTCGTGACCTGGTTGGTGAACCGCTCGTAGTGGCCCAGATCCAGGTCCGTCTCCGCGCCGTCGTCCGTGACGTACACCTCGCCGTGCTGGTACGGGCTCATCGTGCCCGGGTCGACGTTGATGTACGGGTCGAACTTCAGGAGGGCGACCTTGTAGCCGTGGCCCTCCAGGAGCGCGCCGATGGACGCCGCCGCCAGGCCCTTGCCGAGCGAAGAGACTACGCCGCCGGTGACGAGGATGAACTTGATGGGCCGCTTCTCGGACTGTTGCATGCCTGGGTCTCTCACCTCAGTTGGGGCCGCGGAACACGCGGACTACGCGGATCAAACAGCTCGCGCACACGCTCGAGATCTTCGCGCGTGTCGACGCCGATCGTGTCGTGAGTGGTTTCGACCGCCTTGATCCGGATGCCGTGCTCGAGCGCGCGGAGCTGCTCGAGCGCTTCGGCGCGTTCCATGGCGGTCTGTGGCAGGGCGGCCACGCGCAGGAGGCAGGCGCGGCGGTAGACGTAGAGGCCGATGTGCGCCCAGGCCGTCGCCGCGGGCTGGCCCGGACGCGTGAAGGGAATCGGCGCGCGCGAGAAATACATCGCGAACCCGTCCTGGTCCACCACGACCTTCGTGACGTTGGGATTCAGCAGCTCGGACGGATCCGTGATCCGGCGCCGCAGCGTGCTCATCTCGAGCCTGTCATGGTCCGACGACTCGTCCGCCGTAGCCTTGGCGGAGGCG
>JANOIR010000286.1:0-10589 GCA_031407765.1 Vicinamibacteraceae bacterium | reverse complement strand
GACGAGCCGACCGGCAACCTCGATCGCGAGACCGCCGAGAGCGTCACCGCGCTGCTGCTGGAGCTGCACGCGCAGCTCCACACCATCCTGGTCGTCGTCACCCACAATCCGGAGCTGGCGGCGCGGTGCGGCAGGTCGTTCCGGCTGGTCGACGGAAGACTGGCGTCGTGACCCCGACCGCGCTGGCGCTACGCGCGCTGCGCTACTACTGGCGTACCAACCTGGCGGTGATCGCCGGCGTCGCGGTCGCGGTGTCGGTGCTCGCCGGCGCGCTGGTCGTCGGCTCGTCGGTCAAGGCCAGCCTGCGCGAGCTGGCGGTGTCGCGGCTCGGCCACGTCGACGAACTGGTGGCGTCGACAGGCTTCTTTCGCGCGGAACTGGCCACAGAAGTAGCTCGGGCGGGCGGCCGCCCGATTCTCGACGGCATCGCGGCTGGCTTCGTCGCGCTGGACGGGCTTGCCGCCGACGGCACCAACACGCGCCGGGCGGCCAACGTCGCGATCTACGGCATCGACGACGCGTTCTTCAAGCTTCAGTCCCTACCGGTGCCTGCTGGCGATGATGGCGCGTTCGGTGGACGCCAGGCGCTGGTGAGCCCGGCCCTGGCTCGCGATCTCGGGATTGCCGCAGGTGACGCGATCCTGGCGCGGCTGCCGAGCCCATCGATCGTGCCGTCGGCCACCCTGCACGGCCGGCGCGACACGCTCGGCAAGACGATGCGGGCCACCGTGCGGGCGGTGTTGCCGGACTCGGGCCTCGGCATCTTCTCGTTGCGGCCGAACCAGGGCGAGGTGCGCGCGATCTACCTGCCGCTGTCGCGCCTGCAGCGTGAGCTGGAGCGTCCGGACCGCATCAACGCCCTCGTCGTTTCTCGCGCCGACCGGATCGGCTACGACCTTGTCGAGCTGCGATTCGACGGCGATGTGGCCGCCGCCGTCAAGCGCGCGATGACCTTGAGCGATGCCGGGCTGTCGCTGCGAGCGGCGCCGGGCGGCGCGATCTCGCTGGAAAGCGCGAGCGGCATCATCGACGCCAAGGCAGCTGCCGCGGCGCGCCGGACGCTCGGCGCCCAGCAGCCGTCGACGCCGGTGTTCGCCTACCTCGCGCACACGTTGAAGATCGGCGCGCGCGAGATCCCGTACGCAGTCGTCGCCGGCGTCGAACTGGACAAGCTCGACCCAGCCGGCGCCGGCGCCGCCGGCCCGATCCGCGACGATCAGATCTGGCTGAACGCGTGGGCCGCTGAGGGCCTCGGCGCCACAATCGCGGACACGCTGACGCTGGGCTACGACGTGTGGGCCGACGCCGGCGCGATGGTGTCGCGCGAGACGACGCTGACGGTCGGCGGCATCCTGCCGATGACCGGCCTCGGAGCCGACCCGACGCTGACGCCCGACTTTCCGGGCATCTCGGATCGCACCACCGTCGCCGACTGGGATCCATCGTTTCCGGTCGATCTGAAGCGCATCACGCAGCGCGACGAGGACTACTGGCGCGACTACAAGGCGGCGCCGAAGGCGCTCGTGTCCTACGCGACCGCCGATCGCCTGTGGGCCTCGCGCTTCGGCCGCATGACGTCGCTGCGGATCCTGCCGACGCCGGGGGGGGCCGTGGCGAACGGGCCCGAGGCCCAGGTCGCGCTCGCGGCGCGGTTGGTGCAGAACCTCTCGCTCGAGGATGCGGGCATCGTCGTCCAGCCGGTGCGCGCGAAGGCGATCGAGGCGTCCGAAGGCACCACCGACTTCGGTCAGTACTTCTTCTATTTCAGCTTTTTTCTCGTCGTCGCCGCGCTGCTCCTGACCGGTCTGTTCTTTCGCGTTGGCGTCGAGCAGCGGCTGCGCGAGATCGGCCTGCTCGAAGCGATCGGCCTGCCGCCGTCTGGCGTGCGCGGGCTGTTCCTGCGCGAAGGCGCGGTGCTCACCGGGCTCGGCTCGCTGCTCGGCGTCGCCGGCGCCATCGGCTACGCGTCGCTGATCATGCTCGGCCTGCGCACCTGGTGGGTCGGCGCGGTGGGCACGACGGCGCTGCGGCTGGAGGCATCGCCGTTGATGCTCGCGGCCGGCGCGGCGGCGGGGTTCGTCACCGCGATCGGCGTGCTGGTGCTGATGCTGCGCCACGTCGGCCGGGCGCCGGTGCCGTCGCTGCTCAAGGGATCGCTGGAGGCCCCACGCGGCCGACGATCGCGGCGCCATACGCCGGGAGCGATGTCGGCGGTGTCGTGGGGTCGCGCCGCGTTGGCCGCGCTGGTCGCGGCCGGGCTCCTCCTTGCCGGCGCGACCGGCGCGATGTCCGAAGCCGGCGCGTTCTTCGGCGCCGGGGCCGGCGCGATGGCCGCCGGCCTGTTCGCGCTGAGCGCCTGGCTGCGGCGTCCGCCGGCGACGCCGGTGCCCGGCGCGGCGTGGCGCGGGCTGCTCCGCCTCGGCATCACTGGCGCGCGCGCACGGCCCGGACGCAGCGTGCTGGCCGCGGCGCTGATCGCCTTCGCGACGTTCGTGGTCGTCGCCGTCGGCGCCTTCCGGCGCGACGATGGCGGCTCGCCCGACGATCCGCTGTCCGGTACCGGCGGCTACACGCTGATGGCGGAGTCGGTCGTACCGCTGATGTTCGATCCGGCGACCGCTGACGGACGCTCGCAGTACGGCCTCGATTCACCCGAGCTCCAGCCGACGCTCGCCGGCGCGACCTTCGACCTGTTCCGCGTGCGGCCCGGCGACGACAGCAGCTGCCTCAACCTGTATCGGCCCGACAACCCGCGCATCGCGGCGCCGTCGCCCGGCTTCGTCGCGCGCGGTGGCCGCTTCACGTTCGCGGCCTCGCTGGCCGCGACCGACGCCGAGCGCGCCAACCCGTGGCGCCTGCTCGATCGCCGCTTCGACGACGGCGCGGTGCCGGCGATCGTCGATGCCACGTCGCTGCAGTACGTCTTCCACGCCGCGCTCGGCGACGATCTCGTCGTGCCGGGGACCGCCGGCGAGGCGGTGCACCTGCGCGTCGTCGGCACGCTGTCGCACAGCGTGTTCCAGTCGGAGATCCTGATCGGCGACGCGGCGTTCGTGCGACTTTATCCGCAGCACGAAGGCCACCGGCTGTGGATGATCGACGGCGACCCGTCGCGCAGCGCCGCGCTGGCGCGCGCGCTCGAGGATCGGCTCACTGATGCCGGGCTGGTCGTGATCGATCCGGGCGAGCGGCTGCGCGGCTACCAGGCGGTCGAGAACACGTATCTGTCGACGTTCCAGGCGCTCGGCGCGCTCGGGCTGGTGCTCGGCACGCTCGGCCTCGGCGCCGTGGTCGTGCGCAACATCCTCGAGCGGCGGCGGGAGATGGCGCTGCTCGCCGCCGTCGGTTATCGTCGCGGCAGCATGCGGCTGCTGGTCGCGGGCGAGGTCGGGTTGATTGTCGCGGCTGGCGTCGTCCTCGGCGCCGCGGCGGCGCTCGTCGCTGTCCAGCCGGCGATCGCCAAGCAGGGCGGCGGGCTGCCGCTCGCCGTCATCGCCAGCGTCATGGTCGCGGTCGCAGCGTCTGGTGTCGTGGCCACGTTGATCGCCACTGCCGTCGCGGCGCGTCTTCCGCTCGTCGAGTCGCTGAAGAGCGAATGAGCCACCACGTCTGCCTAGTGTCCTGTCCCAGTGGTTCGCGGCACAATTCCCGGGCGGGGCATCCCGTCTCGCCGCGTTGCTCCTCGCTCAGATACTCCCGGTATCCTCACTCGTCGCGCCTTGCGATCCGGGCGCCGCGCCCGGGACTTATGCCACGATCTACTGGGACAGAACACTAGGAGTTGGTCTGTGATGACACGCCGCATCGGAACGTCTGTCGTCGCCATCGGAGTCGTCGCCCTCGTGCTGGCCGCCGCCTCGCTCTCGGCGGAGCAGTGGACCGGCTGGCGTGGCGCCGAACGCCAGGGCGTCAGCACCGCGACGGTGCCGGCGGCGCTCGCCGCCAAGGCGAGCGACGTGTGGGCCGTGCCGATCGGCGCCGGGCACGCCTCGCCGATCGTCGACGGCCAACGCGTCTACGTGTTCGCGCGCAAGGGCGAGCAGGAGGTGGCGCAGGCCCTCGATCTCGCGACTGGCAAGCCGCTCTGGAGCGCCGCCTACGACCAGCCGTACACCATGAACTCGGCGGCGACCGGCCACGGCAAGGGGCCCAAGTCGACGCCGCTGCTGGCCGGTGGCCGGCTCTATACGCTGGGGATCACGGGCGTGCTCAGCGGGCTCGACGCCGCGACCGGCAAGGTGCTCTGGCGCCACGATGGCGGCAAGGAGTTCGGCGGGCCGCCGGAATTTGGCACTGCAATGTCGCCGATCCTCGACAACGGGCTGCTCATCGCCCATGTCGGCGGGGTCAAGGGCGGCGCCCTGCGGGCCTTCGATCCAGCGACCGGTGCGACGAAGTGGAGCTGGCCGGGGAATGGCGGAGCCGACAGTCCGAGCTACGCCACGCCCGTGGCGCTGGTTGCCGGCGGCGTGCGACAGATCGTGGCCATCACCAAGCGCACGGTCGCCGGCGTCGACGCCGCGTCCGGCGCGCTGCTCTGGTCGCTGCCGCTGGTCACGCCCTACGACCAGAACTCGGTGACCCCAGTCGTCGCCGGCGACGTGGTGATCGTCTCGGGCCTCGATCAGTCGACCTTCGCGCTGCGGCCGACCAAGGGCGCCGACGGCAAGTGGACGCCGGTGAAGATCTGGGACGCGAAAGAGTTCCCGATGTACATGAGCTCGCCGGTCGTGGTCGCCGACACCGTCTACGGCTTCACCCACCGCAACAAAGGCCAGTTCTTCGCGATGGACGTGGCGACGGGAAAAACTCGCTGGACCAGCCCGCCGCGGCAGGCAGAGAGTGCATCCATCACCGCCGCCGGCGGCCGGCTCTGGTGTCTGACGACCGAGGGCGCGCTCGTCGTCCTCAAGGCCGATCCGGCCGCTTTCGCGGCCGTTGGCAAGCTGGACGTGGCACCGAGCGCAACGTGGGCCTCGCCAGTGCTCCTCGGGCCGCAGATCCTGATCAAGGATGTGGAGCACCTGCGGCTGGTGCGTATCGGCTAGCAACCTCGGGCTGCCAGGCTTCAGGACTCGAGAGTCTCAGTCCTCAGTAAGCTTCCTCAGCCGGCCGCGCGTAAGACCGAGTACACCGGGAGACCGATCGAACATGACCAGCCGCCACCACCTCTTCGCCGCCGTCCTGATTGCCGCCACCGCCACGGGAGCTGCCGCCGAGGACTGGCCGATGTGGCGAGGCCCGGCGCAGAACGGGATCAGCGCCGACCGCCGGCTGCCGCTCAACTGGTCGGCCACCGAGAACGTGGCGTGGAAGCTGCCGGTGCCGACCGTCTCCGGCTCGACGCCGATCGTCGCCGGCAACAGCGTGTTCCTAAGCATCGCCGAGGGCGCCAACGAGGGCGATCCGCTGGCCCTGTGGGCGGTCGATCGCGCCACCGGCACAGTGCGCTGGAAGCAGCCGATGGGGGCCGGCAACCACAAGGTGCGCAAGGGCGACATGAGCTCGCCCTCGCCGGTCACGGACGGCAAGACCGTGTGGCTGCTGACCGGCACCGGCGTGCTCAAGGCGTTCGACTTCGCCGGCAAGGAGCAGTGGGCGCGCGAGCTGCAGAAGGAATACGGCGCCTGGGGCCTGAACCATGGCTACGGATCGTCGCCGCTGCTCGAGGGCGGCGCGCTCTACGTGCAGGTCCTGCACGGCATGAACACCGACGATCCGTCCTACGTGCTGAAGATCGACGGCAAGACCGGCAAGACGCTGTGGAAGGTGGAGCGGCCGACCACCGCGCAGCGGGAATCGCCTGATTCCTACACCACCCCCGTGCCGGTGAAGCTGGGCAAGGCGATGGAGATCGTGGTGAGCGGCGGCGACGTCGTCACCGGGCACGATCCGGCGACCGGCAAGGAGCTGTGGCGGCTCACCGGCCAGAACCCCGAGAACAACCCGTACTACCGCGTCGTGGCGTCGCCGGTCGTGTCGGGCGATCTCGTCTTCGCGCCGTCGCGCGTCAAGCCGTTCACCGCGGTGCGGGCCGGCGGCCGCGGCGACGTCTCGGCGTCGCACAAGCTGTGGGCGTTCGACAAGGGCCCTGACGTCCCGTCGCCGGTGACGGATGGCACGCTGCTCTACCTGGTCGATGATCGTGGTGTGGTCCACGTGCTCGACAACAAGACCGGCGCCATCGTCTACGGGCCGCAGCGGCTCAAGCCGGGCACCTACAGCTCGTCGCCGATCCTGGCGGGCGACCGCATCTACGTGCTGAACGAGGATGGTCTCACTACGGTCATCAAGTCGGGGCGCGAGTTCCAGGTGCTGGCCGAGAACCCGCTCGGCGAGTACGTCCTCGGCTCGCCGGCAGCTTCCGACGGCCAGTTGTTCATCCGGACCGGGCAGCACCTCTACTGCATCGGGAAGAAGACCGCCGCGGCGAACTGAGACGGTTCCCGCTGCGTGCGGGGCGCCGCCGGGAGCGCTGGCGTTCTCGACACAGGGCGATACACTGGCGCCCGTGCTGGGCGTGTTCCTCGTGCAGGCCGGCTTGACGATGGTCGTCGCCGGCCTTGTCGCGACCCTCGTCGTCGACGTGTCGCTCGGGCTGGTGCTCGCCGTGGCCGGCGTCGGCGCCGCCCTCGCCGGGGGCTTCCTGCCGGCGCCCACGCAGCGCGTCGCGCAACCCGTCAGCATCCTCGACGAGTTCGCGCCCGAGTGGCACTTCTCGGAGTTCCACGAGCGCCACGTTGCGGCCCCGCCGGAGCGCGTCTTTCGCGTCATCCGCGAGCTCGAGGCCGGCCAGATCCGGTTCTTCCACGTCCTCACCTGGCTGCGCCGGTTCGGCCGGCCGCTGCCGCCCGGCATCCTCCACGCGCCGAAAGGCGAGCCGCTCATCGACGTCGCCGTCCGTGGCGGCTTCGTCGTCCTCGGCGAGGACCCGCCGCGCGAGCTCGTCGTGGGCATGGTCGTCGTCGGCCAGGATCGACTGACGTTGCCGCTCAGCGCTGCCGATTACCGCGGCCTTGTCGGGCCCGGTTTCGCCAAGGGCACGATGAACTTCCGCGTCACGCCCGCCGGCGCCGGCTCGCGCGTCACCACCGAGACGCGCGTGCACGCGACGAGCAACGCGGCGCGCCGGAGCTTCGGCCTGTACTGGCGCATCATCCAGCCAGGCAGCGGGTTCATCCGCCGCATGTGGCTGCGGGCGATCGAGCGGTGTGCGCTCGCTTGATACGTCGGCCGCTGCTGCCGGCCGACCTATGCGCATCGATCCTGGTGGTACAACGGTGCCGTGAGTCACGATGACGCGTCGGTGCTCAGCGAAGCCAGGAGAGCGTTCGACGAAGGTCGGCTTGGCGACGCGGAGCGTCAGCTCCGCGAGTTGCTGGAGCGCGCCCCGGCAAACTACAGCGCGCACCTCGGCCTGGGATGGACGCTTGGAATGGCCGGCGATCCGCACGGCGCCATGGCGAGCTACCGCCGCGCCATCGAGCTGCAGCCCAAATCCCCGGAGGCGTATCACGGTCTCGCACGCGAGCTCGGCGAGCTCGGGTTCTCCGAGCGCGCACTGGACGCCTACCGAACGGCTGCAACGTTGGATCCCACGTCGGCCACTATGCTCGTGGGGCTCGGCCGCGGTCTCTCTCTGGTCGGGCGTAACGAGGACGCCATTGCCACTCTGGGTCGGGCGCTCCGCCTCGAGCCGTCGAACGCCGATGCGTTTGGCCATCTCGGTGCCGCGCTCGCAGATGCCGAGCGGTTCGATGAGGCGCTGGACGCGTATTCGCGGGCCGTCGCGCTCGACCCGACGCGAGCGGACTCCTGGGGAGGGCTCGGTTATGTGCTCGCCAGGCTTGGGAGATACGCCGAAGCTCTCGACGCGCTCCGGGATGCTCGGCGGCTCGAGCCCACTGACGACCTGGTCGCCACCTGGCTCGGTGATGTGCTCGCCAGAAGCGGAGACTGGGGCTCGGCCTTGGATGTCTACCGCGACGTCCTGTCGCGCGATCCGTCGAACGCCATGGTGCTCTGCCGCGTCGGCCGCGCGTTGACGGAGTCGGGGAGCCTGCGGGAATCACTCGAGATCCACAGGCGTGCGGTCGAGTGCGAGCCGAGTGCGGAACCGCTGTGGGGGCTGGGTGTCGCGCTGAACGCAGCCGGTCGCGGCGAGGAGGCCGAAGCGACATTTCGCCGTGCGCTCAGGTCCGATCCCGACCACGTGGACGCGCTTACCGACCTGAGCCGCATCCTGGCGCAGCAGGAGCGGTTCGGCGAGGCTGAGGGGCTCCTCCGTCGCGCGGTGCAGGCCGATCCCAGGGATGTCGGGTCCCGTGCGATGCTCGCGTGGACCTTGCAGACCGTCGACAAGCTGGATGAGGCCCGGGCGGTGCTGGACGCCGGCCTCGCGCTGCTGCCGCGAGAGCCGAGCTTCCACGTAGGGGTCGGCAACCTGCTGCTGGAAACGGGCGATACCGAACGAGCTCTCGCAGAGTTCGACGTCGCGATGGCCAACGGGCCTCCCACCGACGGGGCACTGGTCGGTCGGGCGCTCGCGCTCGCGCGCCAGGGACGGCACTGCGACGCGGTCTCGGCCTTCGACGCGGCCCTTCGCCTCAACCCGGCTTGCCTGTCCGAATCCCCGGACACCTGGGCGACGCTCGAAAAGTCGCGCGCCGAGTGCGACCGGCGGCGCTGACGTGGCGTATCATCCAGCCGGGTAGCGCGTTCATCCGCCGGATGTGGCTGCGCGCCATCGCCCGGCGCGCCGAAGGAGGCCCGTGATAGTGACGACCAGCCTGCTGTCGATTGGTGCTGCGATCCTCGCGGTCGTGGTCACGGGCAATGGTCCTGCGGCGACAGCGCAGACGCCCCCGGCGGCGCCCGCCCAGACGCCCGCCCAGACGCCCGCCGCGACGCCCGCCGCGACGCCCGGCGCGGCGCCAACTGCAGCACCCAGCGCGGCGGGCCACTGGTCCGGTGCCATAGAGATGCCGGCGCAGCCGCTGGCGATCGAGGTGGATCTCAAGGCCGGCACGGCGCCGGCCTGGATCGGCACGATCTCGATTGCCGCCCAGAATCTGAAGGCGTTTCCGCTCGGTTCGATCGACGTACAGGGCAAGGCGGTGTCGTTCGCGATGCCGAACGTCCCGGGCACGCCGACCTTCAAGGGGACGCTGTCCGACGACGGCACGACGATCGCCGGCGAGATTACGCAAGGCGGCGGTGCGCTCCCGTTCAAGATGACGCGGGCCGGCGAAGCCGTGATCGCCGCGCCGGCGAAGAGCACCGCGATCACCAAGGAGCTCGAGGGCAACTGGACTGGCGCGCTCGAGGTCGGCGGGCAGACTCTGCGCCTGAACCTGAAGCTCGCCAACGGGCCTGACAGTGCCACCGGCACCATCGTCAGCGTCGATCAGGGCGGCGTCGAGATCCCGATCGCCTCGATCGTGCAGACCGCCGTGCACCTCGAGCTCGCGCTGCCGACGATCGGCGGCAAGTTCTCCGGCGATCTGAAGGATGGCAAGCTGGTTGGCACCTGGAGCCAGGGGCCCGGATCGCTGCCGCTCGAGTTCTCGCGCCCGGTCCCGTAGTCAGACCAAGTATTCGGCACCCACAGGAACACGACCGACGATGATCCCGTCCACGCCTGCGCCACGTCTGTTCGCTTTCGTCGGCGGCGCGGTCGGAACGTGGCAGGTGCTGGACACGCTGCCGGTGGTGGGCGACTCGCTGCCGGCGGTGCCCTGTCTGAGTGTCGTTGCGGCGGGAGCGGCCGAGGACGCTGGCCCACCGGCGACGTGGCGGCTGCGCGGCATCGTCAGCAACGAGCGCTACGTCGAGCGCGCCGAGAAGGACGCGCTGGTCGCGCGGCAGGAGGGGCTGGGACGTCCAGCCTCGACGCGAGCCGCGCTGATCCCGATCCGCAAGAACGCCGCCTGGTGGGCGCTGACCCAGGACGAGCGGCGGCAGGTCTTCGAGGCGCAGTCGCAGCACATCGCCATCGGCCTGCGCTACCTGCCGTCGATCGCGCGACGCCTGCACCACTGCCGCGATCTCGGCGTCGACGAGCCGTTCGACTTCCTCACCTGGTTCGAATACGCGCCGGCCGACGCCGGGGCGTTCGAAGAGCTCGTCGGCACCCTGCGCGACTCGCCGGAGTGGCGCTTCGTCGACCGTGAGGTCGACATCCGCCTGTCACGATGATGTTTCTGCAACGTGCTCGGAGCGTGCTCCGAGCACGCTCCGAGCAACTTGCAGTTTCTGCCATGACTAGAGCGATTGTTTTCGTTGCGATCACGGTGATGTCGGGCGCGATGCTGGTCGGGCAGACGCCGGCGACGCCCGCCGGCGTTAGGCCGACCGCGGTCCAGCCGCGTCTCGAGACGCTGAAGCGCGGCATCGCCGCCGACGTCGACGCCATGCGCGTCCAGACGCAGCAGATGACCGACCAGGTCTTCAGCTTCGGGGAGCTCGGCTTCCAGGAAGTCGAGACGTCGAAGTACCTGACCGGCGTGCTCGAGCAGAACGGCTTTACGGTCGAGCGCGGTGTCGCTGGCATGCCGACGGCCTGGACCGCGCGCTGGGGCTCGGGCAAA
>JANOIR010000266.1:0-10463 GCA_031407765.1 Vicinamibacteraceae bacterium | reverse complement strand
ACCACCCGCAAGGTTCTCGAGCGCATTCCCGAGGGGTCCGACTACCGTCCCGATCCGAAGTCGCGGACGGCTCGTGAGATCGCGTGGCTGATCGTCCGCGAGCAGATCGCGCTGGTCGAGGGGCTGGAGCGCGGCGAGATTCGCTGGACGGAGCCGCCGGTGCCGGCGACGATGGCCAGCGTGCTGGGGCTCGACGACGAGCATCGCGGGGGGCTGGTCGCTCGCCTCGAGGCGCTTCCCGCGGCGGCGTGGGACATCCCGGTCCCGTTCACCTTCGACGGCAACGCGATCATGACCGAGACCGGCATCGAGAGCAGCTGGACGTTCCTGCTCGATGTCATCCACCACCGCGGGCAGCTCTCGACCTACCTGCGGGCGATGGGATCGACGGTGCCGCAGATCTACGGGCCGAGCGCCGACGAACCCATGATGTGACTCGACGCGCGAACGGCTCGCGGACCGACGCCGGGCGGGTCGGCCACGAGCGAGCCGGCCACGCCGCGGCCCTAGCGGACCGCGAAGCTCCGCGTCTCGCTCGTACGCTGATTGGTGACGGTGAACTGCTTCGCAGCCGCGTCCACGGTGGCGCGGAAACCGTGTCCGGTGTCTGGCGAGTCGAGGTTGGCGATGTTCTCGGGCGCAGCGTTCAGATCCGGCGGGTTGTTCACGCTCCGGTGGATCGCGAACAGCGCTTGCAGCGACGAGAGCGCCTTCAGCCGGCGGAAGGTCTCCGGCGCGCCGCCCTTGCGCGGGCCGTTGTTCATCACCGCGACGGTCGGCTTGAGCGTCGCCAGCAGCACCGGGTTGTTGCTGTTGTCCTGGCCGTGATGGGTGACCTGGTAAAGGTCGACGGAGCCGACCCGGTCGGCCGGGCAAGCCAGCCTGGCCTCGATGTCGCCGGTCAGATCGCCGGCATCGAAGAAGTCGAACTGGCCGTAGCGCAGCACGAAAGCGATGCTGCGGGCGTTGTCGGTCGGGTCGTCGGGCTGGGCCACGCTCGACGCGCACGCCGCGTTGGCCGGCGTCGCAGCACCGCCGATCACCTGGCCGCCGGCGGCGACGACGGTCAACGACAGCTTCGGGCCGGCCGCGGACTTCAGGGCGATGGTGTCGCCGGGCTTCAGCGCCGTCGTGGTGTCCTTCGCGGCGGCGCGGTAGGCGCCGTACATCTGCGGGAAGTTCCGATCCTCGGGTAGCGCGCTCATCGGGCCGTGATCGTAGAAGTGCTTGATCGGCACGAGTGCGGCGAGCTGCGCCACGCCGCCGTAGTGGTCGGTGTGGTAGTGGGTGATGACCAGGTGATCGATCGCGGTCAGACCATGCCGTTCGAGCGCGGCCTTGATCCGCTTGGCGTCGCGGCTCTCGAAGCCGGGCCAGCCGGTGTCGACGAGAATCGACTCGCCGGCCGGCGTCACGATGAGCGTCGCCGCGCCGCCGACGACGTCGACCCACTCGATGGCGAGCTGGCGATCGGCGGCCCGCGGCGTGGTCGAGACGGTGAGGACGAGCGCCGCGCCGAACGCGACGGAGTGGAGGAGCCTGGAGCTGGAGCGCATGCTCCAGTCTCCCCCAAGTCCGGCCGCGAGCGAAAGCGACGCCAACAAACTCAGAACCTGAAGCGGACGCCGAACTGCGCCTGGCGCGGATCGCCGACGCCGCTGCGGATCGTGCCGCTGAAGTCGAACAGCAGGCCGCCGCTGATCTGCGACACGATGTTGTTGTCGCTGTTGGTCAGGTTGAACACCTCGAACAGCGCCTCGACCGACTTGCCCCCCGACAGCATGAAGATCTTCGAGGCGCGCAGGTCCACGGTGAAGAACTGGTTGTCCTTCTCCTGCTGGTTGCGGCCGACGTCGACCCCGTTGACGAAGCGTCGATCGTTGGCGTGACCGTCGTTGTTCAGGTCCTGGCCGACCAGGTCGGTGCCCGTCGTCGGGTTGGGCGAGCGGTACTGCACCAGGGCGCTGAGCTGGACGTCCTTCGGCAGATCGAACAGGCCGAAGATGTTCAGCCGGTGCCGGCTGTGGCGATCGGACAGGCTGTACTCGCTGGCCAGATCGAGGTAGTCGGCGTAGCGGATCGTGAACGGGTCGCGCTCGTTGTCGTCCGACGAGTGGTCGTCCGAGATAGCCCAGTTGGCCTGCATCTGCCAGCCCTTGCTGTACTTCTTGTTCAGCGACAGCACCAGCCCGCGATACAGGCTGCGCGCGTCGCTGTCGGTGACCAGGACCTCCCCGAGGTCCGGGAACGGCCGGTTCGGCGAGCCGGTGCCGCCGTAGACGCGCCGGCCGTCGGGTCCGATCGTCGACGTGAAGTCGACGTTCGGATCGTAGAAGCGCGTGAGGTGGACGGTGTTGGCGTAGTTGAACGCCGCCCCGGCGGCCAGGTCGGTCGTCACCTCGCGCTCCACACCCAGGCTCCAGCGCCAGCTGCGCGGGTTGCGGAAGTCCTTGTCGACGACCGCGACGCCGGGATTGGTGAGGACGAAGTTCGAGGTGTCGACGAGGTTCGGGTAGTTCGGCACGCCGAAGTTCAGACCCGGTCCAACGATGACGCCGGTGTAGTTGGCGAAGATCACGCCGTTGGCGGTGCGAGGGTTGGCCCACACCAGGCCGGGCGTACGCGCCTTGAAGATGCCGGCCGTGCCCCGCACCACGGTCTTGCCGTCGCTGCCCGGATCCCAGGTGATGCCGAGGCGCGGCTGCCAGCCCTGGTAGTCGCTCGGGATCTCGCCGGTGTCGGTCGGGAAGCGCGGGTCGGTCAGGTAGTGCGCAAAGGGCGTTTCGGACGGCGGCGTCAGCATCGGCGGCGACTTGTGGCCCTCCCAGCGCAGGCCGGCGTTCACGGTGAGGTTCGGGCGCACGCTCCACTTGTCCTGCACGAAGAACGCCGGCTCCCACACCGGGATGCTCTGCGTGCCCGACTCTTCGATCGAGCGGCCGCCGAGCGGGACGCGCTGGAGGTAGAGCACGAACGCCGACGTCGCGGCGTTCGAGGTCGGGTTGCTGACGAACGCCTCGAACTGGTCCATGCCGCCGGTGAAGATGTAGCGGCCGCGCGCGAAGCCGATGAAGGACTGCGTCATCGACGTCCAGTTGACCTCGCCGCCGGCCTTGAGGACGTGCGCGCCGCGCACGAGGGTCAGGGTGTCGGCGGCCTGGAAGCGCTGATCGGTGGCGCTGTTGAGCGGCAGGAAGAACGGCCGCCCGAAGCGGAACGTGCGATCGACGCCGCCCGGGAAGTGACCGATCGCCGTGTCCGGCAGATCGGGACCTTCGTATGGCCGCGGTCGCGGCTCGCGGGCGTACTGCGCCTTGGCTTCGTTCAGCAGCGTCGGCCCGAACACGCTATTCACCTGGCCCACGAGGGAATGGCTGCGATCCTGCTCGATGCCGTTGGCCGTCGTCGTCCAGGTCGGCACGTCGAAGGTCCCGTTGATCTGCTCCGCCGAGGAGTAGGCGTAGCGGATCGAGGCGCGATGCGCCGGCGACAGCGCGGTGTCGATCTTGCCGAGCAGCACGCGCGCGTCGTTGGTCTGGTGCATGAACGTGCCGGCACCGCCTTCGCCGGTCAGCCCGAAGCGGTTCTGCAGCAGGGTGAGCAGGCGGCGACCCTCGCCGTTCGGGTTGATCGCCGGATCGTCGAAGGCGGCCTTGGACTTCTCACGCTGCTCCTCGTTCTGATCGTAGGAAAAGAAGAAGAACGTCTTGTCGCGCTGGATCGGCCCGCCGAACGATCCGCCGAACTGGTGCTGGCTGAAGTCTTCGTCCTTGGTGCCGTCGGAGTTCTCGCTGAGCAGCGCGCCGTTGCGGCCGAAGTAGAAGGCCGTGCCCTGGTTCCGGTTGGTGCCGCTCTTGGTCACCATGTTGACGAAGCCGCCGACCGCGCGGCCGAACTCCGCCGAGGCGCCGTCGGTGACGACCTGGAACTCCTTCACCGCCTCGAGGCTGATGATGTACTTCGGGCGCTGGCCCCCGCGCTGCTCCCCGAAGAACGGGTTGTTGGCGTCGGCGCCGTCGATCATCACGTTGTTGTAGATGCCGCGCTGGCCGGCGACGCTGATCTCGGCGCCGTCGGGCCCCTGCACGATGCCCACGGTCGGCGCCAGCTTCACGAAGTCGATGAAGTTGCGGCCGTTGATCGGCAGCTTGGCCACCGACTGCTCGTCGATGAGCGAGGTCTGCTCGGGCCGCGTCGTCTCGATCACCGGAGCGCCGCCGGCGACCGTGATGCGCTCGCCGCTGGTCACGCCGAGTGAGAAGTCGATGCGCAGCACCCGGCCGAGCGCGAGCACGATGTCCTCGCGGGTGCCCTTGGCGAAGCCGCTCATCTCGACCGTGATGCCGTAGGTGCCGAGCGGCAGCGCGAGGCCGCGGTAGCGTCCTTCTTCGTCGGTCACGACCTCGCGCACGAAGCCGGTGGCCGTGTTGCTCAAGCGCACGGCCGCGCCGGGCAGCACGCCGCCGGTCGCGTCGCTGACCACGCCTTCGATCGTGCCGCTCGTCGCGTCGGTTTGCGCCCGTGCGCTCGATGCGACGCCCAAGGCGGCCGCGAGCACGATCAGCGCAGCGACGACGAGACGAGTCAGACGAGTGTTCACCGTTGCCTCCAGTTGTGGCCGCCCGAGGAAGGAGTGCGAGGCGGCGGAAGGCCGGGATCGTAACAGATTCGCGTGACGCCCGCCTCAACCGGCGCGTCGCGTTCGCCACCGTTCCGCGATGGCGCTCTTGAACAGCGACAAGCCGAGCATGGCGGTCAGAAACAGCAGGAATGCCAGAAGCGACCACGGCAGCGGCAACTGGCCCTTGATCGGGCGGCTGAGGCCCCCATAGGCCATCTCCACGTGGATCCAGTAGACGAACAGCGACGTCACGCCGAACTGGCGCATCGGGCTGAACGGCTCCGCGCCCAGCAGCCGCGGTCGCGCCTCCCAGACATAGCAGGCGGCGATCGCGGCGATCAGCACGCCGACGCGGACGAAGAAGAACGACGGCGCGGTGCGCCAGAAGTCGGTTGGACCGAATAGCGACGGACCGTGCGCCGCCACGATCGCGGCGATCCACAACGCAACGCCGCCGGCGGCGAACCACGCGATCAGCCGGCGCTCAGCGGCGGCGTCGCGCGTGCGGTCGAGAAGCACGCCGATCGCCGCGCCGGCGAACACGAAGCCGGCCCACGGGAAGAAGGAGAACGTCGTGCGACCGGCGAAGGGCCGCAGATAGCCCTCGAGCGCGTCCGGCAGCGCGGCGAGCGACGCGCAGGCGCGGACGGCTGGCGTCGCGAAGGCGAAGGCGGAGGCCGCGGCGATCGATCCTGCGAAGCGCCAGCCCGGCGTCCGCGCCAGCCCCCACACAATGGCGGCGCCGGCGATGGCCGGCCCCATCACGTTGAGGATGTCGACCTTCAGCGTGTTGCCGCGCACGATGTCGAGGACGAAGAGCTGGCCGATCGTCGTCCGGCCGCCGAGCACGTCCGACTGCAGCCTGAACAGCATCGCCAGCACCCAGATCCAGCCGCCCCGCTTGATCATCGGCCACGCGGCGGCCCACCGGCTCCGGGCCGGCGCGGGCCCGGCGTCGGCCGGGTCTGAGCCGGGGACGGGCCCGGCCGAGGCCGGGGCCGCCTTGCGCAGCCGCGATCCAGCGGCCAGGGCCACGGACACGCCGGCGAGGAAGAGGAAGATCGGGGCGCCGAAGCCGCCGATCAGCTGGCAATACCAGAACGCGCCGGTGCCCTTGTCTGCGGGCAGCGTCCAGGCGTCGAGCGTGTGCCAGCCGACCATGATGACGACGGCGAGGCCGCGCATCCAGTCGAGATAGCCGCGCCGGCCTGGACGGTCGGTCATCGGAAGCTCGGTTGGCGAAGGTCGGTCAAGGCAGCGGCACGCGCGTCGCGTCGACGAGCAGCGTCCGATCGTCGGCCCAGCGGATGGTCTTCACCGGTCCGTCGCGCTTCAGCAGCACCTCGGCGCTGGTCACGTCGACGACCTCGACGCGCGACACGCCGCCGGCGGTCGATCGGAAGGCGATGCGCGCGCCGCCCGGCGACCAGACCGGGTCGTCGTACTCACGCGCCGCTGGTGCCCCGGGCGGCGGCACCTGCAGCTGACCCGCGACCAGCACGCGCGGGACGAAGTTCGGTTCGGTGAAGGTGAACACGCCGCGGACACCGGCGGCGGCGAACGTCTTGCCGTCCGGCGACCACGCCGGGTCGCACAGACCGCCAGTCGTCATCAGTTCCTGCATCACCTCGCGCTCCAGCACCCAGATCCGGAGGCGGGGCGGGCCGGGCGGGCCCGTCGGCGTCGGCGGAGGCGCCGGCTTGCCATCCGGACCGGGCCGCGACGGCATCTGCACCTTCGACGCGTCGACACACGCCACGACTCGCGCGCCGCGGCGGTCGAAGTTCACCACCTCGCCGGCGAAGGGCGGCAGCTTTGGCGCCTCCATCCCGTCGGATGGGGCTGCCGCTGCCGGCTTGTCGGCGGCCGGCTTCGGCGCCGCCGCTGGTGTCTGTTGGGGTGTTGGTGTCTGAATCGGGCGACGCTCGCCCGCGTAGATCGACGCGAGCGGGGCAATCGCCAGGAAACCGGTCACAACCATCGTGCGCATGGACACGGATCCTACGCCGATGGCCGACGGACGGTGAAGCGGGTGGTGAACTCGATGTCCGGACGCAGCGACGCCCACACCGAACAGTACTTCTCGCGCGACAGCGCCAGACCGCGGGCGACGACGTCGTCGGAGGCGGTGCCGTGGATGTCGGCGTGCAGTTCGACCGCGATCAGCCGGCGCGGATGGTCGGGGGCCCGGTGCGCGACGAGCGTGAGCGTGACCTTGTCGGCCGGCACACGCGATCGCTCCAGGAAATAGACCAGATCCATGCCCATGCAGGCCCCCAGCGACTCGACCAGCGCCTGCACCGGCGATACCCCCATCCGGCCGGCGCTGTCGAACATCACCGTGGTGTCGCCACCGCGGGCGGTGAAGCGCAACTCGCCTTCCCAGGCGAGCTCGACGGTCATGGGCGGGCGGGCGTCGGTGTCGCTCATTTGGTAAGTCTAGCGCGCCGTCCAACGCCGGCGGGCTGGCTGGAACACCCTCCCCGAGCCACCCGTAGAATAGACAGCGGCATGACCGTCACCGGCCGGGACATCATCGAGGAGCTCGTGGAGCGCATGCGCACGGAGTCGGAGCCGCTCCGCTACTCGGCGCTGGCGCACGGCGTCTACCGGATCTTCCTGCACCGCGACGACTACGACCGCCTGGCGCCGGCGCGGCGCTCGCTGGTCGAGGAGGCGGGCCGCGCCCTGGACGAGGAGCTGGATCGACTGAACGCACATCGCACGCCGGCCGCGGACCAGTGGGGCAAGATCGTGCAGGCGGCGACGCGGCTGATGAAGCCGGCCGAGCCGCCGCTGCGCCGCCCCCCCGCCGGCTGGGTCATCGAGCTCTATCCCGACGAGGACGAGGAGCTGAAGCCGGGGCACATCCGCGTCACGTCCGAGCTCGGCCAGCCGCCGGCGCAGGCCATCCTCGCCGGCGATCCGACCCATCGCGTGCAGCCGCTCGGCAGCTCAGCCAGCACCGCACCGCCCGCAGCGGCCGTGAGGCCGACCGCCGCACCCACTGCTGCCCCGCCCCGCGCTGCCCCGAACACCGGCGTGCATGACACCGGCGGGCACGACATCCCGGCCGCCGACCCGGTCACGGTGTCGACCGTCGCCCCCGGGGCAATGCCGCGACCTGCTCCGAGTCCGAGCGCGTTCCCGCCCGCCATCCCGAACGCGCCGCCCGCGGCCGACGCGACGCGGCGCACCACCGCAACCCTCGACACGAGCGCGCCGACCGCGCGGGTCTCGACCGCCGCGGCGTGGGGCGAGCTGACCTACCGCGACAGCAGCGGACAGGAACACAACGCGCCGCTCGTCGGCGATCTGATCCGCGTCGGACGCGGTGGCCGCGGATCCCAGGTCGACGTGACCGTGCAGGGGCCCGACGACATCTCGCGCACGCACCTGCAACTGCGCCGCGAGGCGAGCGGCAGCATCTCGGTCAAGGACGTCAGCCGCTTCGGCACGACGATCGACAACGTGCGGATCCCGCCCAGCCTCGACAGCAGCGGGCGCGATCTCGAGCAGTGGATCCCGGTCGGCGCACGCGCGCAGTTCGGGCTCGCCGGCGTGATCGTGCTCCACTTCAAGCGCGTGGGCACGGTCTGAGGCGTCGATGAGCACCGCCCGCAACCGCGCCGCCGGCGACACCCATCCCGGCCTGCAGCGGGACCAGAACGAGGACCGCTTCTTCTTCGACGAAACGAAGGGCGTCTACTGCGTGATCGACGGCGTCGGCGGCCACAACGCCGGCGAGCGAGCCGCGGCAATCGCCGCCGATGTGCTGCGCGGATCGATGGCGCGGACGTCGGAAGCGGATCTGCGCGCGGCGTTCGCCCGCGCCAGCGACGCGATCTTCGACGCCGCCTCGCGCGACGCCGCGCTCTCGGGCATGGCCTGCGTGGTCTCGCTCGCTGCGGTGTCGAACGGGAGCGTGCGCTTCGCCCACGTCGGCGACACGCGGCTCTACAAGCTGCACGGTGGCGCGATCAGGAAGCTGACGCGCGATCAATCGCCGGTCGGCGAGCTCGAAGACAGCGGTGCGCTGACCGAGACCGAAGCGATGCGGCATCCGCGCCGCAACGAGATTTACAAGGACCTCGGCTCGCGCCCGCCCGGCCCGGACGTGGCCGCGTCGATCCTGACCGGCGAGGTACCGTTCGAGCCCGACGCGGCGCTGCTGCTGTGCAGCGACGGCCTGACCGATCAGGTGTCGTCGGGATCGATCCGCCGGATCATCGAGGGGTTCGCCGGATCGCCGGCGCTGGCGGTGCAGGAGCTGTTGACCGCGGCCAACGATGCCGGCGGCAAGGACAACGTGACGGTGGTGATCGTGGAAGGTGAACGCTTCGCCGGCGCGGTGACGGCACGCGGCCCGCGGCGCGGCGGCGCCCCGATCGCGGCAGCCCCTGCCGCCGAGCCCATCACCGGCGCCTCGCGGCGCCCCGTGGCGGTACCGCCGTCGGCCACCCGGCCCAACGGGCCGCGGCCGAGCGGACCGCGGCCCGACAGCAGCCGCTGGTGGTTCGCCGCCCTCGGCCTTGCCGCTGGTCTGCTCCTCGGCGCCGGCGGCGTCGTGGCCTGGCGCGCACTCGGCTACGACCTCCATCGCCTGTGGTCGCGGACGCCGATCGTCGCCGGACCGCGGACCTGGGTCGTCGGCCTCGAGCCGTCGGCCGATTTCTCGAACATCGGCGAAGCCCTGGCGAAGGCGTCGGCCGGCGACACCGTGACGGTCGGCCCCGGGGAGTATCGCGAGGCGGTGACGCTCAAGACAGGCGTCGCCCTGGTGGGCTCGAGCGACAGCCTGCTGAAGCCGCCAGTCGGCGCCGACGGCGCCTGGACCGCCGTCACCGCGCGCGGCGTCACCGATGCCCGCATCAGCGGCTTCGTCATCGGGGCCGGCCCGGGCCAGCCGCTCGCCATCGGGGTGCTGGCGGAGGCCGCGACCATCGACGTCGACGGCCTCGAGATTTCTGGCGCGAGCCAGGCTGGGGTGGAGCTGCGGGCCGGCGCCCGCGTCGCGCTGCGGAACAGCCTGATCCGCGACAATGAGGGCAGCGGGGTCGTTATTCGGGCCCGGGCGGAACCGCGCCTCGAGCGCAACGTCATCATCCACAACGGGCATGGATCCCAGCGGCGCCCCGGCGTCGCGATCGAGCCGGGCGCGGCGCCCGTGCTCGAGGGCAACGGCATCGGCGGCAACGGCGGCGAGGCGGTGCAGGGCTGGCCGTCCGGGGCCCTGCCGGCGCTGGCGCAGCGCAACGTGCTGTCGCCGACACCGGGCCCGCAGCCGGCAGCAGTGCCGGCGCGATCAGGGCCGGCGCGACCACTACCGGGTCGGCCGCGGCCGCGGGCGGGATCGGGACGAGAGTGATCGTGGAAGAGCTCGACGGCTATCTCCATCCGGAGCTCCTCGGCGGCGGTATGAGCCGCGTCTATCGCGCCACGCGCCGGCGCGACGGGATGGTCATCGCCGTCAAGTCGGTCGGCCTGGCGAGCGAGGACGTCGCCCGCGCCGAGCGCCGCGGCGCCGAGCTGCAGCGCCAGTTCCACACCGTCGACGACCGCGTGCCCGACGTGCTCGACATCCGCACCGACGCCTACGAGCTCCTGATCGAGATGGAGTACATCGACGGCGAGGATCTCTCGACGCTGCTGCGCGCGCGCGGCCGCTTCGCCGCCAACGACGCCGTCGAAGTGGCGTCGGCGCTCGCCGACGTGCTCGATCGCGCCCACCAGTTCGTCGCCGTCTTCGACGGCGAGACTTTCCGCGGCATCGTCCACGGCGATCTCAAGCCGCGCAACATCCGGATGTGCGCGCCCGGCGACGCCTGCGCACACAACGGCG
>JANOIR010000237.1:0-12927 GCA_031407765.1 Vicinamibacteraceae bacterium | reverse complement strand
TTGAAGCCGCGGGCCAAGCCGCTCGCGTACGACGTGCCGTAGGCTTCGCGCGCATTGGCGGTGAAGCCGATCTGGTTGTTGGCGATGACGTGGATGGTGCCGCCGGTGGAGTAACCGTCGAGGCGGGCCAGGTTCAACGTCTCGGCGACCACGCCCTGGCCCGGGAAGGCGGCGTCGCCGTGGATCAGGATCGGCAGCGTCCGCTTCGGATCGAAGGTGATCTTGCCGGCTCCTTCGACCTTGGTGCCGGCGGCGCGGGCCATGCCAGCGACGACCGGGTTGACGAACTCGAGATGGCTCGGGTTCGGGGCCATCGAGACGGTGAGGCTCTTGAGCGATCGCTCGGCGCCGGAGTGGTACTTCACGTCGCCGGCCCAGCCCAGGTCGATCTCGAAGCCGGTGCGCCTGTGGACCGGATCCTTGAACTCGGCGAGGATCTGGACGTACGGCTTCGACAGGACGTGCGCCAGCACGTTCAAACGCCCGCGATGGGCCATGCCGAGCAGAACATCCGAGCCGCCCGCGGCGGCGGCGCCGTCGAGGATCACGTCGAGGATCGGGATCAGCATGTCCAGACCTTCGATGGAGAAGCGGGTCTTGCCCGGAAAGGCGCGGTGCAGGAACTGTTCGAAGGCCTCGACCTGGCTGAGGCGATCGAGCAGATCGACGTCGTCGATGGCCTGCGCGGGCGGCCGGAAGGTGCCGGACTCGGCGGCGTGACGCAGCCAGTCGCGCTCCTCGGGGACGAACACGTGCGAATAGTCGTAGCCGGTGGTCGAGCAGTAGATCTGCCGCAGCGCCGTGATCGCCTCGAGCGCGTGGGCCGCCTTTGCCGCGACCGGACCGCCGACCAGGCTGGCCGGCAGGCGGGCGAGCATACCGTCCGATATCCCGTGCATCGACGTCGCCAGCGATGGATCGCCGGGCGCGGTGGCGCCGAGCGGATCCAAGGTCGCCGCCAGGTGACCGTAGCGGCGGATGCACTCGGCGAGATTGACGGTGCCGACGACCTCGGCGACGTCGGCGCTGTCCACGAGGCCGCCTGGCGCCGCCGTGGTGACCGCGTCGGGTATCAGCCCGGCCTCGAACTCGGCCCGCGTTGCCGCGTCGACCGACGCCGGATCCTCGCGATACCGGTCGTACAGCTCGGCCACGTAGGCCGCATTGACACCCTGGAAATCGTGTCCCTTCATGGTTCAGGTCGCGTGCGCATGCCGATCGGGGAATTGTACCGCGAAAGCCGGCCGATTGGCCGGTGGACGCTCAATTGCGCCGGTCGATGAACAAAAGCTGTGAACAATATCGGGTCGAGCGCCCGTGAAGTCCAGCGCGAGAACCGCGCCGAAGCCCGGACAGGGGCGAAGGCGGGCTCAGACGTCCAGTTCGGACGCGTCCTCGGCGTGTTCCATGATGAAGCGGAAGCGGGCCGACGCGTCCTTGCCCATCAGCTCGTTGATGATCCGGTCGGTGACCAGCGCGTCGGTAACCTCGACCCGCAGCAGGCGCCGCGTTTTCGGATTGAGCGTCGTCTCCCACAGCACCTTCGGCATCATCTCGCCGAGGCCCTTGAAGCGGGTGATCTCGGGTTTGGCTCGTCCCGTCTTGCTGCTCAGGATGGCGGCCTTTTGCGGCTCGTCCAGGGCCCAGAAGGTCTCCTTGCCGACGTCGATGCGGTAGAGCGGCGGCTGCGCCAGGTAGACGTGCCCGTGCTCGATGAGCCGCGGCATGTGGCGATAGATGAAGGTGAGCAGCAGGGTCGCGATGTGGTGCCCGTCCGAATCGGCGTCGGCCAGGATGATGACCTTGCCGTAGCGCAGCCGGGTCAGGTCGAACGCCTTGCCGATGCCGCAGCCGAGCGCCGTGACGAGATCGGCGAGCTCCTTGTTCTCGAGCACCTTGGCCATCGAGGCGTTCTCGGCGTTGAGCACCTTGCCGCGCAGCGGCAGGATCGCCTGGCGCGTGCGATCGCGGCCCTGCTTGGCCGAGCCGCCGGCCGAATCGCCCTCGACGATGAAGATCTCGGTCGCCCCCGGCGCGTTCATCGAGCAGTCGGACAGCTTGCCGGGGAGCGTCAGGCGGGCGGAGGTCGCGCTCTTGCGCACCACCTCCTGCTGCGCGGCGCGGCTGGCCTCGCGGGCGCGGGCGGCGAGCACGGCGCGGGCGACGATCTGCTCGGCCATGGACTGCTTGCTGTTCAACCAGTGCTCGAGCGCCGGCCGCACCTGCGCGTCGACCGCGGCGAGGAGCTCGGGGTTGTTCAGGCGTTCCTTCGTCTGGCCCTGGAACTGCGGCTCCTGGACGAACACGCTGAGCACGGCGACCAGCCCCTCGCGCAGGTCCTCGGCGGTCAGCGTCACGCCCTTCGGCGACAGGCCGTGCGTCTCGATGTAGTTGCGGATCGCCTTGCCGAGCCCGGCGCGCAGGCCGTTCTCGTGGGTGCCGCCGGACACGGTGGGGATGCCGTTGACGTAGCTGCGGACGTGCTCGTCGGTGGATTCGGTCCACTGCAGGGCGAGCTCGACCCGGACGTCGCCCTCGCGTCCGTCCTTGGCCAGCGTGAACGGCGCTTCGTGCACCGCCCGCTCCTTGCGCTCGGTGACCAGCCGTCCGAGGTAGGCGACGATGCCGTCCTCGTGCACGTAGGTGTCGCGGGCGCCGGTGGCTTCCTCGACGAAGGTGAGCTTGACGCCGCGATGCAGGTAGCTCGCCGTCTCGAGGCGCTCGCGCAACAGCACCGCATCGAACTCGATGCGCGGAAAGATCGCGGGGTCGGGATGGAACCAGACGGTGGTGCCGGTGCCGCGCGCCGCGCCGGTCTTGGCCAGCGCGCCCTGCGGTTTGCCTTGCTTGAAGCGTTGCTCCCAGGTGAAGCCGTCGCGGCGCACCGTCGCGACCAGCTCCTTCGACAGCGCGTTGACGACGCTGGCGCCGACGCCGTGCAGACCGCCCGCGGTCTTGTAGTTCTGGCCCTCGAACTTGCCGCCGGCATGGAGCACCGTGAAGATCACCTCGAGCGCGCTCTTGCCGGTCTTCGCATGCTTGTCGACGGGGATGCCGCGGCCATCGTCGGCGACGGTCAGGGACGACGCGTCCTTGTGCAGCGTGACGACGATCGACGACGCGAAGCCGTTCATCGCCTCGTCGATCGCGTTGTCCAGGATCTCCCAGGCCAGGTGGTGCAGGCCGGCGGTGCCGACGCCGCCGATGTACATGCCGGGCCGCTTGCGGACGGGCTCTAAGCCTTCCAGAACCGTGATGTCTTTTGCTGTGTAGCTCGCTGCCATGGTGCGTCGCTAGTGTAGCAACTGCGGCCGCCTCGACGCAGGCCTCGAACGCCCAACTCCCAAGCTCCAACTCCCAAGGCACTCCCAACTTCCAACTCCCAAAGGGCCGATCGCGCTGCGGCAAGGTTGGGAGTTGGGCGTCGGGAGTGCCTTGGAGGTTGGAGGTTGGAAATTGGGAGTTGACAGCGTCGGCGCCGATCGCTGTACAGACGAAGAGCCGACCCGAGGGCCGGCTCTCGTCGTGCAGCGCGATCGAACCCGACGTTACTTGATGAACCGCATATCGCGGTAGGTCGGCAGCGGCCAGGTGTTGGACGGCACCGTCGTCTCGATCGTGTCGCCGAGCTCGCGCAGCGCGTTCATCGCCGGGATGACGGTGTCGCGCATGTACTTCGCGTGCTTCTCGGCCGAGCTGCCGCCGTGCTCGAGCGCGGCCTCCAGCTTGTCGGTCGCCTTGCGGAAGCCGTCGATGGTCCTGGTCAGCTCGATCAGCAGCTTCTTCGTCTCGCTCGAGACGACGCCCGCCGCCTTGCCGGCCGCCACGCTCTGCGCCACCGCGGTCTGGTACTCCAGCGCGGCCGGCAGGATGTAGCGGTTGGCCATCAGCACCATCAGCTGCGCCTCGACGTTGACCGTCTTGACGTACTGCTCGAGCATGATCTCGAAGCGCGCGTGCACCTCGCGCGCGTTGAGCACCTTGTGCGTCTCGAAGATCCTGATCGCCTCGGGCTTGATCAGCTCGGGCAGCGCGTCGACGGTGTTCTTGAGGTTCAGGAGCTTCCGCTTGCCGGCTTCCTTCTCCCACTCCGCCGAGTAGCCGTTGCCGTTGAAGATGATCGGCTTGGACTCCTTGATCATCTTGGTCAGCAGCTTGCCGACCGCGGCGTCGAGCGACTGGCCCCCCGCCGTCGCCTTCTCGAGCTCGCCGGCGACGTAGGCCAGCGAGTCGGCGACGGCGACGTTCAGGCAGATGTTCGGCAGCGCGATGCTCTGGCCCGACGACACCGCGCGGAACTCGAACTTGTTGCCGGTGAACGCGAACGGGCTGGTGCGGTTGCGGTCGCCCGCGTCGCGCGGCAGCTTCGGCAGCACCGAGACGCCGGTTTCGAGGATGCCGCCCGACTTCGTGCTCTTGGCGGCGCCCTTCTCGATCTGCTCGAAGATGTCCGTCAGCATGTCGCCGAGGAACACCGAGATGATCGCCGGCGGGGCCTCGTTGGCGCCCAGGCGGTGATCGTTGCCCGCGCTCGCGATGCTGGCCCGGAGCAGGCCCTGCGACTTGTGGACGGCGCGCAGCACGGCGGCGCAGAACACCAGGAACTGGACGTTGTCGTGCGGGGTGTCGCCGGGCTGCAACAGGTTGTTGCCGAGGTCGTCGCCCATCGACCAGTTGAGGTGCTTGCCCGAACCGTTGACGCCGGCGAACGGCTTCTCGTGCAGCAGGCAGGCGAGGCCGTACTTCGGCGCCGTGCGGCGCAGCGTCTCCATCGCCATCATCTGGTGGTCGGTGGCGAGGTTGGCGTTCTCGAAGATCGGGGCCAGCTCGTACTGGCTCGGCGCGACCTCGTTGTGCCGCGTCTTGACCGGTACGCCAACCTTGCCGAGCTCGGCCTCGCACTCCATCATGCAGGCGAGGACGCGCTCCGGGATCGAGCCGAAGTACTGGTCCTCGAGCTCCTGCCCCTTGGGCGGCTTGGCGCCGAAGAGCGTCCGGCCGGCGTTGATCAGGTCGGGTCGGGCGAAGTAGAAGTTGCTGTCGATCAGGAAGTATTCCTGCTCGGGGCCGCAGGTCGTGATGACGCGCTCGGCGCGCGAGCCGAACAGCTTCAGGATGCGCACGGCCTGCGACGACAGCGCCTCCATCGAGCGGAGCAGCGGCGTCTTCTTGTCGAGCGCCTCGCCGGTCCAGCTCACGAACGCGGTCGGGATGACCAGTGTCATGCCGTTCGGGTTCGACAGCAGCCACGGCGGGCTGGTCGGATCCCACGCCGTGTAGCCGCGGGCCTCGAACGTCGAGCGCATGCCGCCGGACGGGAAGCTCGAAGCATCGGGCTCGCCCTGGATCAGCTCCTTGCCGCTGAACTCCGCGATCGCTCCGCCCTCGGGCGTCGGCGAGAGAAACGAGTCGTGCTTTTCAGCCGTGATCCCGGTCAGCGGCTGGAACCAATGGGTGTAGTGCGTGGCGCCGTGCTCGAGCGCCCAATCCTTGACCGCCGACGCGACCGCGTCCGCGGCCGAGTGCTCGAGCGGTTCGCCCTTCGTGACGGTGCGCCGCAGGGCCTTGTACACCTGCTTGGGAAGACGCGCCCGCTGCACGTCGTCGTTGAACACGAGGCTGCCGAAGAGCTCGGTGGCCCGCCCCTGTGCCGTGGTCTTGCGACCTTCGGTCACCGCCCAGGTGCGGATAGAGCTGACTGCTTCACGAAACGCCGCTGAGCCCATTCCTGTCCTTTCGTCTGCGCGCGACGCCAAAAACGTCGCCATCTTGTCCATGGATTGAGCGCGATCGCTCCCGGGTGCACATTATGCATGCCGCACGGTACAGTTGGCAAACCACAGCCCGCCATGCCCATCGCCACGCTATCTGATTTGCAAATCGAACCCAGAAGGACGACGCGTGCGCAGCCGGGCCTTGGCGGAAATTCGGTCGTTTCGAGCCCCCGCGGGGCGGCAAGCCCGGCAACTACTCCGGCAGGACCGGCACCTCGGGCAGGGGCGTGACGACCCGGGCGAACTGGCCGCGCTGCAGCAGCTCACGGCCGCGCCCACCCCGCCCGGTCACCTCGTACTTCGCGGTGCTGATGGTCTGCTCGGCGCCGCGGCTGGTCTCGACCAGGAGCAGGTCGCGCTCGCCGACGGAGGCGATGAAGCCGAGCACGCGGTCCTCCTCGGGATCGATCTTGATCAGGATGACGCCGCGTCCGGGCCCGGACAGGAAGTTGACCTCGTCGGCCCGGCACAGCATCGCCCGCGCGGCCCGCGTCGCGGTAATCAGCGTCTCGCGGCCGGTGGTCCGCGCCACGCCGACCACCTCGGCGCCGTCGGCGGTGCGCGCGTAGCGCCGGCCGGCACGGGTGCTCGGCTCGACGAACGGCGCCAGGCTGAAGCGCAGGCTGTAGCCGTCGCTGGTCACGGCGACCGCGTGCACCGGCGGCGGATCCTCGGGCGATGCCGCGGAGATGGCGCCGGCGAGGCGCGGATCCAGGCTGAACGCGGCGACGACGCGCTCGCCGTCCTTGAACTTGAACAGAGCCTGAACCGGCTCGCCGTAGCCGGTCGAGGCCGGGATGTCGATGAATCGGCAGGTGTAGGCGGTGCCGTAGTTGGTGAAGAACACCGCGGTCGCGCGGGTGCTGCCGGCGACGACGGCCATCACCGCGTCACCTTCGCGCAGGCGGGTGGTGGCGAGGTCCTTCACGTCCTTCTGCCGCTTGATCCAGCCGTCGCGCGACAGGAGGGCGAGGCCGTCCTCGTCGACGATGAAATCCTCGGCCGTGTACTCGACCTCGGCCTCCGCCGTGGCGAACGTGGTCCGGCGCGCGTCCTTGCCGATCGCCGGATCGGCGGTGCGCACCGCGTCGATCTCCTCGCGCACCATCGCCCAGCGCCGGCCGTCGTCGTCGAGCGATACGCGAAGCTCGCGGGCGCGCTTGCGCGCCACCTCGAGCTCTTCCTGGATCACCCGGATCTCGAGCCGCGCCAGCCGGTAGATCTTCAGCTCGAGGATGGCGTCGGTCTGCTCGGCGTCGAGCCCGAAGCGGGCCATGATCTGGCGCGCCGAGTCGGCCTTGCCCTCGGACTTGCGCACGATGCGCAGGATCTCGTCGAGGGCGTCGAAGATCTTGGCGAACCCTTCGAGCAGGTGCTGGCGGCGCGACAGCGTGGCGAGCTCGTGCTCGAGGCGCCGGGTCACGACCTCCAGGCGGAAGTGAAGGAAGTGCCAGAGCATCGCCTTGAGATCGAGGCGCTCGGGCCGGCCGACCTCGGTCTGTTCGGTCGGGATCAGGCAGGTGAGGTTGACGTTGAAGTTGGTCTGCAGCGGCGTGTGCTTGAAGAGATAGGCGAGGACCATCTTCTCGTCCGCATCCCGCTTCAGCTCGAGCTCGATGCGGACGTCGTCGGTCGACACGTCGCGCACGTCGAGCAGCGGCGGCAGC
The DNA here is from genome assembly GCA_031407765.1 of Vicinamibacteraceae bacterium. GTDB lineage: Bacteria > Acidobacteriota > Vicinamibacteria > Vicinamibacterales > Vicinamibacteraceae > JBDSLU01. The sequence continues at coordinate 5,486 of JANOIR010000237.1, read as the reverse complement.
TTGCGCGCCAGCACCACGTCGGCGATCCGCTCGACCACGTCCTTCTTGTCGAGCGCGTAGGGGATGCTGGTGATGTAGACGATCTTCGAGGCCCGCCCGACCGGTCCCGACTCCCACGTCCCGCGCACACGGACGGCGCCGCTGCCGGTCCGGTAGATCTCCTTCAGCTCGTCGGGCGTGTTCAGGATGACGCCGCCGGTGGGGAAGTCCGGCCCCTTGATCCAGCGACACAGCTGCGCCGTCGTCAGCTCCTCGTTCTCGAGCAGCTTGAGCAGCGCCGTGCAGACTTCGCCGAGGTTGTGCGGCGGGATGTTGGTGGCCATGCCGACCGCGATCCCGGTGGCCCCGTTGACCAGGAGGTTCGGGATGCGCGCCGGCAGCACGACGGGCTCGGCTTTGGTGCCGTCGAAGTTCGCCTTCATCGCCACCGTGTCCTGATCCAGCTCGATGAGGAGCTGATCGGCGAGGCGCGCGAGCCGGCACTCGGTGTAGCGATAGGCGGCGGCGAGGTCGCCGTCGAGCGAGCCGAAGTTGCCCGAGCCGTCGACGAGCGGGTAGCGCAGCGAAAACGGCTGCGCCATGCGGACGAGCGCGTCGTAGACGGAGGAATCGCCGTGCGGGTGGAAGTTGCCGAGGACGTTGCCAACCACGGTCGCCGACTTGCGGTGCTTGGCGTCGGCGCGCAGCCCCTGCTGCCACATCGAGAACAGGATGCGGCGCTGCACCGGCTTGAGGCCGTCGCGCACGTCGGGGAGCGCGCGCGCGGTGATGACCGAGAGCGCGTAATTGAGGTAGCGCGATCGCGCCGCCTCGTGCAGCGGCACGGCGTCGTCGCTGCCGGGACCGGAGCCTCCGCCCGCCGGTCGTGCCGGCGGCGGGGGGGCAGGCGGAACGGCCGGCGGAACGGGTGGGTCCGCGGGCGTGCCCTCCTCGAAGTCGAAGAGCGACGGGTCGTCGGACGGCGGGCGTTTGCTCACGGAAGGGAACCCTTGGAAGCGTGTCAGCCCGCGCCGGCGGCGGCGATGCCGACCGTGATCGAGCGCCACTTGCCCTGCCGGAAGCGGACGATCGACAGCACCGCGCGGGTGGTGTGGCCGAGGAGGATCGCGATCCAGATGCCGAGCGGACCGAGCGTGCCGGTCATCTGGAGCGCGAAGCACAGGCCGAGCGGCACGGCGACCTGCGACACCAGGGAGATGAAGAACGGGCTGCGCGTGTCGCCGGTGCCCTGCAGGCCGCCGGTGTGCACGAGCGCCAGGGTGACGAAGAGGCCCGACACCGCCAGCACCCGCAGCAGCTGCGTCCCCATGTCGAGGACCAGACCGTCCTTCATCCCGAACAGGGCCAGCAGCGCGCGCGGCACCAGCAGGAAGACGAGCCCGACCGAGCCGGCGAGGAGCAGGCCGATACGGGCTGTCGCCCACACGCCTTCGACGGCACGCTCCGGGCGACCGGCGCCGAGGTTCTGACCGGCGACCGTCGCCGCCGCGCCCATCAGGCCGACCGAGGTCCACGTGATCAGCGAGAACAGCTGGTTGTAGCCGACCGCGTAGGCCGCCTGCGCCTCGGCGCTGTTGTCGAGACTGCCGATGAAGCGCAGCATCAGCAGGCCGCCGACGTTCATGGCCACGCCCTGCAGGCCGGTCGGCAGCCCGAAGCGGAACAGCGATCGGATGATCGTCCAGTCGGGCGCCAGCGGCATCGAGCGCGAGAACCAGATCGGCGTGCGCTTGGCGAACAGCAGGGCCAGGCCGACCAGGCCCGCGGCGACGCTGCTGGTCACGGCGCCGACCGCGGCGCCGACCACGCCGAGACGGGGAAACGGACCAGCCCCGGTGATGAAGCCGATGTTGAGCAACAGATGGGTGAGCGTCAGGCCGACGCCGAGATAGAGCGGCGTGCGCGAATCGCCCGCGGCGCGCAGCGCGCCACCCAGCATGAAGAAGAGCAGCATGCCGAGGCTGCCGGCGAACATCAGCCGCAGGTAGGGCAGGGCGACCGTCTGGACGGCGGGGGCGGCATTGGTGAGATCGAGCAGCCACGGCGTGGCCACGTAGCCGATCGGCGCCAGTACCCCCAGCGACAGGAAGATCGAGGTGAGGAAGGCCTGGTAGACGACCTTGTTCACGGTTTCGGCGTCGCCGGCGCCGGCGTACCGCGAGACCAGGACGCCCATGCCGGTGTAGAGCGAGCTGATGAACACGATCACGATCAGGAAGATCTGCCAGCTGACGCCGATGGCGGCGTTGCCGGTGAAGCCCACGATCTGGCCCACCATCGCGTGATCGACGATGCCCTGGGCGCCGCCGATCGCGTTCTGCAGCATCGCCGGCCACGCCAGGTGCCACACCGCGGCCGTCAGCGGGCCATCGATGATGCGGCGATCGAAGCGTTGGGAAGGGGAAGCCGTCGGAGGCGTCGAGGACATGCAGGGGCGGTCACATTGTAGACATAGGGAGTCCCCTACTCAATCCACCTTTTCGGATTTTCATCCACTTTTCGCGATCGCAATTTCGGGTCGGCGCTGCACGAGATCGCTGGCGAAGGCGCGCAGGATCTCGGGTACACTCGTCGTGCTCGTCCGCGTGGTTCGCCACATCCCTTGTGCTGCGCGGCCGCGCGGCTGACGCTCTTCGCGAGGTAGTCCGTCTTATGGCTCTGCTCGATCGCCTTCGCCCGCAGCCCGCGTGGAAGCACGCCGATCCAGCCGTGCGCCTCGCGTCGCTCGACACGCTGGCCGAGTCCGAGCTTGGGGTCATCGCGATCCTCGCGCGCACCGACGAGTCGCCGCGCGTGCGGCGCGCCGCGATCGCCCGTCTCACCGACGCCGACGCGCTCGGTACGATCGCCCGCGGTGACGTCGACACCCAGGTGCGCAGCGACGCGCTGGCGCGGCTGTTGACGCTGGCCCTCGACGCGACCGACATCCCGCGCGCCGCGCTCGCCGCGCGGGCGCTGCGCGAGGAGCGCGCGCTGATCCAGGTGGCGCGATCGGCGCCGAACGCCGAGATCGCACTGGCCGCGCTCGAACGCCTCAGCGAGCCACGCGCCTTTGGCGCGGTCGCCCGGCACTCGACGCACGACGACGTGCGCGTCCGCGCGCTGGCGCACCTCACCGATCCGGCGGAGCTCGAGGCGGTGGCGATCACGACCGAGTTCAACGACGTCGGCGTCGCTGCCGTCGATCGCCTGGGCGAGTGCGCCGCGATGGACGTGATCGCCGATCGCGCGCGCAACCCGGTCGTCGCGCGCCGCGCCCGCGCCTTCATCCGCGTCCGCGATCAGCGTGCCGCCGATGCGCGGGCCAGGGCCGAAGCCGGAGCGCGCCGCCGCGCGCTGCTGACCGAAGGCGTCGACGCCCTCGAGCACCTCTCCGATCCGATGCGTGCGCGCGCCGAGCTCGATCGGCTCGAGGGCGAGTTCGCGTCGCACGGGGGTGATGCCGGTGACACCGATCACGCGGTGCGATTCGCCGCCCGCGTCGCCGTGCAGCGGGCCCGCCTCGACGGGCTCGAGCAGGCCGAGGCCGCTGCCGCCGGCGAGCGCGCCGCCCGCGCCGTTGGGATCGAGGCCCGCGAAGCGTTGATCGCGCGCGCCGGCGAGGACACCGAAGACCTCGATACGCATCTCGCCGACCTGCTGACCGAATGGAGCTCCCTGCCGTCGCTCGCCGGCGGCGACGACGGCAGCTGGACCCGCCGCTTCGCGGACAGCGGCGATCAGGCACGCAGCCGTGCCGTCGCCAGGGCCCGCGCAGCCTCCGCGCACGACGACGTCGTGGCGCTGGTCACCCGGGTCGAGGCGCTGGTCGCGCCCGAGGCGTCGCTCGACGACTCGGAGCGCGCCTGGCCGGCGCTCGAGGCCGAGTGGAAAGCCCTGACCGCGCCGCTGGCAGTAGACGAGGCCCTACGGAGCCGGGTCGCCGCCGTGGCGGCGACGTTCACCGACCGTCGGCGCGGCCGCGATGCCGATGCGGTCAAGGCGCGCGAAAGCCGCGTCGAGACGTGGCGGACGCTGGCGTCGAGGGCCGCCGCCGTTGCCGCGCAAGCCGACGCCCCGATCCGCGACGTCGAACAGGCGGTCCGGGACCTGAAGGCGGTGCTCGAGCCGCAGGTCGGCGGCAGCAGTCCGGCGGGCGAATCGACACGGTTGGCACCGCCGGAGGCGCTCGTCGCCGAGATGCGGGCGTCGCTGGCCGCGCTGTCGACGCGGCTGCGCGAGCTGCGCGATGCCGAAGAGTGGCGCCGCTGGGCGAACGCCGGCATCCAGGAAGCGCTCGTCGCCCAGGTCGAGGCGCTCAAGGCGTCGAAGGATCTGCCCAACGTCGCCCGACAGTTGCGCGATCTGCGCCGGCAGTGGAAGGCCGTCAGCGCCGCTCGCGACGACGCCGGTGCCCTCTGGCAGCGGTTCAAGAGCGCCGCCGACGAGCTGCAGACCCGGTGCGACGAGCAGGCTCGCCTGGTCGCCGCCGAACAGGCGACCCACGTCGCCGCGCGCATCGCGCTGTGCGAAGCGGCCGAAGCGCTCGCCGAGTCGACCGAGTGGGTGACGACGGCCGAGACCCTCAAGCAGCTGCAGGCGCAGTGGGCCACAACTGGTCCGGCGCCGCGCGAGCAGGTCACCGAGCTGGCGCGCCGCTTCCGCACCGCCTGCGACACCTTCTTCACCCGTCGCAAGGCCGACCTCGTCTCGTTGAAGCAGGCCTGGTCGGAGAACGCCGCGAAGAAGGAAGCGCTCTGCGCCCAGGCCGAAGCGCTCGCCGAGTCGACCGACTGGCAGGTTGCGCTGACCGGCATCAAGCAGCTGCAGGCCGACTGGAAGACCGTCGGTCCCGTGCGCCGGAACCGCGCCGAGCAGTTGTGGAAGCGCTTCCGCGCCGCCTGCGACCACTTCTTTGAGCGCTACGGCTCGCGTCACCTGATCGCGCAGCAGCAGCGGACGGAGGAGCGCGAGGGCGTCGTCCAGGCGATCGAGGCGGTGGCCGCCACCGTCGCCGCCGGCACGAGTCCGGATGGCCTCGCGGCGACGACGGAGGATCTCTCGACCCGCTGGCAGAACGGCGCCGGCCTGTCCGGCGACGCGCTCACCACGCTCCGCGCCCGCTTCGACGCCGCCCTGAACGCCATCATCGGCGCCGCGGGCGAGGCGTTCGCCGGATCGCGCTTCGACGTCTCGGCGCAGGTTGCGCGCCGGACACAGCTCTGCGAAGAGGTCGAGACCGCGGTCGCCGGGCCGTCGAATCCCTCCGAAGCTGGCGCCTCGCCTGCGGCGACGCTGGCCGCGCTGCTTCGCGAGTCGCTCGCCGCCAATACCATCGGCGGCCGCGTCAACGAGGACTCCAAGCTGCGCGTCGTCGGCGACAAGGTCCGGCGGGTGCAGCAGCAGTGGCGCGACCTGGGACCGGCGTTCGGCGAGGCTGCGGCCGCGCTCGAGACGCGCTTCCACCACGCCGTGCGTCGCTTCTTCGATCGTCACCCCGAGCTGCG
>JANOIR010000225.1:0-1628 GCA_031407765.1 Vicinamibacteraceae bacterium | reverse complement strand
GTCGTTCAACTGGTCGAGGAGCGCCTGGCTCTCGGCGTCGGCCTGGCGGCGCAATGCGGCCTGCATGTCGGCCGCGGCATCAATCACACGTCCCTTCCGCTGCAGCAGCACCGTCACCGCCAGCGCGGTCGAGTCCGGATCGCCCGGGGTCAATTGCAGGTTGAGCGAGAGGGTGCGTTCGGTGCGCTCGGCGATCGGCGTGAGGTAGGCGACACGCTGGCGCTCGGACCCGATGAACAGGTTCAGCGCGATTGCCGTTTCGGTCGCTTGCTCGAGACGGGTCTGGTAGGTGACGGCGTTCGCCAGATCGCCCAGGATGGCGTACGTGCGCGCCACGTTCACGAGCGACAGGAGCAGGAACGGGGCACTCGGTCCGGCGGTCCGTTCGAACATGCGCAGCGCTCGAAGGTGTGTCTCGAGCGCGCGGGAATAGTCCCCCTTCGCGCGGTAGATGTTCGCGAGGTTGATGAGATTGGCGGCGATGTCCGCGTGCTCCGGACCCAGGCTCTTTTCCCGGGAGGCCAGGGCGCGAAGGTAATACGCCTCCGCCTTGGTGTAATCCTTCGCCTCGCGCGCGATGATGCCCAGATTCTGAAGCACGTTCGCGATATAGAGGCTATCGGCGCTGAAGGCTTCCCCGAGCGGGAGGGCGCGCTCGAGATACTCACCTGCGCGCCGGTAGTCACGCCGGGCGAGGTAGATGAGGCCGAGATTGTTCAGCACGTCACCTGCCAGGAACCGCGTGCGTCCTTCGGCCTTCTCGAGGATCGCCAGCGCGCGAAGATCTATTTCCTCCGCCTTCGTCAGGTCCCCACGTCTCTCGAGCAGGTATCCGAAGTCCCGCAGGGTGAGGCCCAGCGCGGGATCCTCAGGACTGAGCGCCTTTTCCTGGATCTCGAGCGCTCGCCGGATCATCGCGTCGGCCCGTACGAAGTCTCCCTCCCAGGTCAGGACAGCGCCGAGTCGACAAAGCACAGGCGCCACACGGGGATGATCGGAACCGACCGATCGTTCGAGGAGGGACAGGCTCCGCTCGTACAGCGGCCACGCCTTCTGCCGCTCGGCCCCGGTGTGATACAGCCGAGCCAGGTCGTAGATGAACAGCGCCAGATCGCTGTCAGACACGCTGGCTCCGCGTTCGACGATCGCCAGGGCCTCGGCCGCCCGAGCGGTCGCCAGCTCGACGTTTCCTGCTTCTTCGGCGCGCCCCATCTCCGCCCGGAGTCGCATAGCCCGCAGCCGCTCGCGATCGCTCGCCGTCACCTGGCGGAAGCCCGTCAGCCGGAGACTGTACGAGCCCGACGCGATCGGCCAGCGCCGCGCCGAGACGGTCAACACAAAGGGGCCGGCGGTCTCGGCCCCAACGATCATGTGTCTGCGACCCTGTCCACCGAACAGATCACTCACCTGAGCGATCGTGTCACCGTTCGGTTCGGTGACCCGCAGGTCCACGTCGATCCCCTGTTCTTCGATCTCGACGAGAGCTGTCTGCCCGGCGTCGAGCCTGATGTCGAACGTCTGCGATTCTCCCGCGGCGATCGATCGATCGACCGGCGAACCGACACCGAGAACCACCGGCTGCACTGAAGCCGGTGCAGCGCTCGAGGCCGCCAGCCAGATCGCGAGGA
>JANOIR010000185.1:0-31617 GCA_031407765.1 Vicinamibacteraceae bacterium | reverse complement strand
AGGGCGTTGCTGTCGACGCCGCCCGAGAGCACCTTGCCCGACGGTGGCACCACGGTGTTGTAGGCGCGGGCCAGGCGGGTGATCGAGTCGAGGAGGATGACGACGTCCTTCTTGTGCTCGACCAGGCGCTTGGCCTTCTCGATCACCATCTCGGCGACCTGGACATGGCGCTGCGCCGGCTCGTCGAAGGTCGACGAGATGACCTCGCCCTTGACCGAGCGCTGCATGTCGGTCACCTCTTCGGGCCGCTCGTCGATGAGCAGCACGATCAGGTAGACCTCGGGATGGTTGGCGGTGATGCTGTTGGCGATGTTCTGCAACAGCATCGTCTTGCCGGTCCGCGGCGGGGCCACGATCAGCCCGCGCTGACCCTTGCCGACCGGCGTCATCAGGTCGAGCACGCGCGCCGACAGATTGTCGCCGGAGGTCTCGAGCTTGAAGCGCTCCTGCGGGTAGAGCGGGGTCAGGTTCTCGAAGAACACCTTCTCGCGCGTGCGATCGGGCGGCTCGAAGTTGACCGCTTCGACCTTGATCAGGGCGAAGTAGCGTTCGCCTTCCTTGGGCGGCCGGATCTGGCCGGAAACAGTGTCGCCGGTGTGCAGGTCGAACTTGCGGATCTGCGACGGCGAGACGTAGACGTCGTCGGGGCCGGCCAGGTAGTTGTAGTCGGGGGCGCGGAGGAAGCCGTAGCCGTCGGGCAAGAGCTCGAGGACGCCCTCCGAGAAGATGAAGCCGCTCTTCTCGGCCCGGGCGCGGAGGATCTCGAAGATCAGCTCCTGCTTACGCAGGCCCGTGGCGTTGGGGACCTCCAGCTCCTTGGCCAGGTGCGTCAACTCGGTCACGCCCATGTCCTTGAGCGTGGCGAGGTCGACTACCGGCGTGTCCGGCGCGCCTTCGCGCTCGGGCCGGTCCTGACGGTCGGGCCGGTCCTGGCGATCCGGCCGCTCCTGGCGGTCGGGCCGGTCGTTGCGCGGCTGGCGGTCGCCCCGGTCCTGTCGTTCGGCGCGTTCGGGCCGCTGGCCGGGCTCGGCTCTCTGGCCAGGTTCGGGCCGCTGGCCAGGTTCGGGCCGCTGGCCGGGCTCGGCGCGCTGGCCGGGCTCGGCTCGCTGGCCAGGTTCGGGCCGCTGCCCGGGCTCGGATCGCTGCCCGGGCTCGGGTCGCTGCCCGGGTTCGGGTCGCTGGCCGGGCTCGGATCGCTGGCCGGGTTCGGCCCGCTGGCCGGGCTCGGGTCGGTCCTGCTCGCCTTCGGGGCGCTCGGCGCGCTCCTCGTCGGGGGCGGCGTTTGCGGGTGCAGCAGCCTGGCGATCAGGGTCCACAGGTCGTTCATGCCTTCGCCCGTTGCGGCCGACACCGGTAGGACGGGGGCGTTCAGTTGTCTGGTCCATTTGTCGAGGGCGCGCCGGCGGTCGGCGCGGGAGAGCTTGTCGATTTTCGTTGCGACGACGGCAGCGCTGAGTGGGTCGGAGGCGGTCCCGGTGTCGTCCGTCCGGGCCGCGTGGGTCGTGAGCGCGTGAATCCAGTTCCAGGCCGCGATGTCCTGCGGCAGCCCTGGGTGGCGGGCGTCGACGAGCTGCAGCACAGCTGCCGGTCGCGTCTTGCCGCCGAAATATCCTTCGAGGAGAACCCGGAAGCTCTCCTGCGCCTCCTCGCCGCCGCGGGCATATCCGTAGCCCGGCAGGTCGACGAGATACAGGCGTGAAACCGGGGCGAAACGGTCGAACGTCACCCGGTAGAAATTCAGAAGGCGGGTCTTGCCCGCCGCCGCGCTGGTCCGCGCCACCCGCAATCGCAGGAGCGCGTTGATCAGCGTCGACTTGCCGACGTTCGAGCGCCCGACCATCGCCACGTGCGGCGCGTCGTACGGCACGGCGCGGGCATCGGCCGCGCTCGTGATGAACTCGGCGCTGACTACGTGCACGTGACGTTCGCCGCCCGGAGCGACTCCGGAGTCATCATCCAGTGTCGCACCATGACGACTCCGGAATCGTTTCGGACCCGACTAGTGCGTGATGGCGTCGTCCGAAGCCTCCGCGTCCGCCGGCGTCTCGACCGCGACCGCGGCCGCCGCCGCGCCCATGGGGATCGGCCCGGCGAGCGCCAGCTTCAGCACTTCGTCCATCCCCTCGACCATGTAAATCTTGAGCTGGTCGAGGACGTTCTTCGGCACGTCGGCCAGGTCCTTTTCGTTGTCCTTCGGGACGATGATCGTCCCGATGCCGGCGCGATGCGCGGCCAGGAGCTTTTCCTTCAAGCCGCCGATCGGCAGCACCTTGCCGCGCAGCGTGATCTCGCCCGTCATCGCCACGTCCTTGCGGATGGGTACCTTGACCAGCGCCGAAATCATCGCGGTGGCGATGGTGATGCCCGCCGACGGCCCGTCCTTGGGAATGGCGCCTTCCGGCACGTGGATGTGGATGTCGGCGCGCTTGTTGAAGTCGTTCGCCAGGCCGAACACCTCGGCGTTGGAGCGCACGTAGCTCATCGCCGCCTGCGCCGACTCCTGCATCACGTCGCCGAGCTTGCCGGTCAACGTGAGCACGCCCTTGCCGTTCATCAGCGTGGCTTCGGTGACGAGGATCTCGCCGCCGGCTTCGGTCCAGGCCAGGCCGGTGGCGATGCCGATCTCGTTCTTCTGCTCGGCCGTCGTCGGCCGGTACTTCGGCACGCCCAGGTACGAGGTCACCCGGTCGGCGGTGATCTCTTCCGAGAAGCTGATGCCTTCGGTGACCACCTTGCGCGCCACCTTGCGGTTGATCGACGAGATCTCGCGCTCGAGGCTGCGGACGCCGGCTTCGCGGGTGTAGCGCTGGATGACGGCGTGGAGGGCGTCGTCGGTGAAGGTGACGTTGGCGGCGGTCAGGCCGGTCGCCTCGACGGCCTTCGGCACCAGGAAGCGCCGGGCGATCTCGACCTTCTCGTACTCGGTGTAGCCGGCCAGCTGCAGCACTTCCATGCGATCGCGCAGCGCCTGCGGGATCGTGTGCAGCACGTTCGCCGTGCAGATGAACATCACGTTCGACAGGTCGTACTCGGTGTCGAGGTAATGATCGAGGAAGCTGCCGTTCTGTTCCGGGTCGAGCACCTCGAGGAGCGCTGCCGACGGGTCGCCGCGGAAGTCCATCGACATCTTGTCGACTTCGTCCAGCAGGAAGACCGGGTTCATCGTGCCGGCCTTCTTCATCATCTGGATGATCTGGCCGGGGAAGGCGCCGATGTAGGTGCGGCGGTGGCCGCGGATCTCGGCCTCGTCACGCACGCCGCCGAGCGAGAGGCGGACGAACTTGCGGTTGGTGGCGCGGGCGATCGACTTGGCGAGCGACGTCTTGCCGACGCCCGGAGGGCCCGAGAAGGTGAGGATCGTGCTCTTCGGCTTCTTGACCAGGGTGCGCACGGCGAGGAACTCGAGAATGCGGTCCTTGATCTTCTCGAGGCCGAAGTGGTCCTCGTGCAGTATCTGCTCGGCGCGGACGAGGTCGCGGCTTTCCTTGGTCTTCTTGTGCCAGGGCACCGCGATCAGCCAGTCGAGATAGTTGCGCGAGACGGTGGCTTCGGCCGACATCGGCGGCATCGATTCCAGACGCCGCAGCTCCTGGACGGCCTTCTCGGCCGTCTCCTTCGGCATCCGTGCCTGATCGATCTTCTTGCGCAGCTCTTCGACCTCGTTGCCCTTGTCGTCCTTGCGACCCAGTTCCTTCTGGATCGCCTTCATCTTCTCGTTGAGGTAGTACTCCTTCTGCGCCTTCTCCATCTGCTTCTTGACGCGAGACTGGATACGGCGGTCGACCTGGAGCTTGTCCACCTCGCCTTCGAGGACGCTGGCGATGCGGTTGAGGCGCTCGACCGGCGAGACGATCTCGAGGAGGTTCTGCTTCTCCTCGACGCCGACCAGCAGGTGGGCGGCGATGGTGTCGCCCAGCTTCGACGGATCGTCGACGCGGACGGCGGCGATCATGGCGTCGAAGTTCAGGTTGTTCGAGAGCTTCACGTACTGCTCGAACATCGAGACGACGCGGCTCATCACCGACTCGATGTCGGCCGGCACGTCCTTCGAGCGCGGGATCATCTTCACGACGACCCGGAAGAAGCCCTTGTCTTCCTTCCACTCGACCGCGCGCGCGCGATCGACCCCCTCGACCAGCACCTTGATGTTGCCGTCGGGCAGCTTCAGGCTCTGCACGATGTTGGCGATGCAGCCCATCGTGAAGATGTCGTTCGGCTGCGGCTCGTCGACGGCGGCGTCGTGCTGGGCCGCCAGGAAGATCCGCTTGTCCTTGCCGAGCGCGTGCTCGAGGGCCCGGATCGACGACGGCCGCCCGATCACGAACGGCATCATCATGTGCGGGAACACGACGACGTCCCGCAGCGGAACGATGGGGAGGGTCTCGTACACTTCCATAGGGTAGGGGGCTGGTCTGACTGGCAGCGGGGGAGGGGCTTACGCCTCGCCTCAGCCCGCCTTTTCCATCAACGTGATCGGCTTCTCGCGGGCTTCGACGACATCGCGGGTGATGACGCACTCCCGGATCTTCTTCTGGCCGGGGAGCGTGTACATCAGATCGAGCATCAGATCCTCGATGATCATGCGCAGGCCGCGGGCGCCGATCTTGCGCTGCAGCGCCAGCTCGGCGATCGCTTCGAGCGCGTCGTCGGTGAAGCGCAGCTTCACGTTCTCGTACTCGAACAGGCGCTGGTACTGACGCGTGATCGCGTTGCGCGGCTGGGTCAGGATCTGGATCAGGGCGGGGCGGTCGAGCTCGTGCAGCGTGCCGACCACCGGGAGACGGCCGACGAACTCCGGAATCAGGCCGTACTTGATCAGATCCTGCGGCTCGACGCCGCCGACGACCGAGGCACCCTCGACCTTCTGCGGTACGCGCAGCTCGGCCTTGAAGCCGAGCGTCTTCTTGCCGATGCGGCGCTCGATCACCCGATCGAGGCCGACGAAGGCGCCACCGCAGACGAACAGGATGTTGGTCGTGTCGACCTGGAAGAACTCCTGGTGCGGGTGCTTGCGGCCGCCCTGCGGCGGCACGTTGGCGACGGTCCCTTCCAGGATCTTCAGCAGCGCCTGCTGGACGCCCTCACCCGACACGTCGCGCGTGATCGAGGGGTTCTCGTCCTTGCGGCAGATCTTGTCGACCTCGTCGATGTAGATGATGCCCTGCTGGCACTTCTCGATGTCGCCGCCGGCGGCCTGGAGCAGCTTGAGGATGATGTTCTCGACGTCCTCGCCGACGTAGCCGGCTTCGGTCAGCGTCGTCGCGTCGACGATGGTGAACGGCACCGAGAGCAGCTTGGCGAGCGTCTGCGCGAGCAGCGTCTTGCCGGTGCCGGTCGGGCCGATCAGCAGGATGTTCGACTTGTTGAGCTCGACCTCGTTGCGCGTCTTCGACTGCTTCTGGATCTCGATGCGCTTGTAGTGGTTGTAGACCGCGACGGCGAGCTTCTTCTTGGTCTGTTCCTGGCCGATGACGTACTCGTCGAGGAACTTCTTGATTTCCTGCGGGACGGGCAGCGCCGAGCGGGTCCCGTCGGGCCGCTGGAAGCGGTTGTCGTCGGCGATGATGTCGTTGCAGACCTCGACGCACTCATCGCAGATGAAGACCGTCGGCCCCGCAATGAGCTTGCGGACGTCGTTCTGATCTTTGTTGCAGAACGAGCAGCGGAGCACTTCGTTCTCGCCGTTCTTCTTCACCATGTGTGTCCTGCGTCGGAGGCGGACGGTCGCACAAGCGTGGGCGGGGCGGGGGGCGGCGGCGCCGCCCTATTCAGGATGTGACGAGGCGCCTAGGACCGCTTGCGGATGACGTCATCAATAATACCGTATTCCTTGCCCTGATCCGGGCCCATGATGTAGTCGCGCTCGGTATCGTCCTGGATGCGCTTCATGGGCTGGCCGGTGTGGTGCGCGAGGATTTCGTTGAGGCGCTCGCGCATGCGCAGGATTTCCCTGGCATGGATGTCGATATCGGTCGCCTGGCCGCCCAGGCCCGACATCCAGGGCTGGTGGATGAGGATCCGGGAGTTGGGCAGCGAGTAGCGCTTGCCCTTGGTGCCGGCCGACAGCAGGACGGCGGCAATCGAGGCGGCCTGGCCGATGCAGTAGGTGGCTACGTCCGGCTTGATGAACTGCATCGTGTCGTAGATCGCCAACCCCGCCGTGATCGAGCCGCCCGGGCTGTTGATGTAGAGCAGGATGTCCCGGTCCGGGTCGTCGGCCTCGAGGAACAGCATCTGGGCGATGATCAGGTTCGCCACCTGGTCGTCGATCGGCGAGCCGACGAAGATGATGCTGTCCTTGAGCAGCCGGGAATAGATGTCGTACGCGCGTTCCCCCCGATTGGTCTGTTCGACCACCATGGGGATCAGCTGGTTTTGCGGCGTGTGCATGTGCGGTGGACCCGAAAAATCAGCGGGGGGACCCGCTGCAGGCGCCCTGCAGCAGGAAGAGCCTAGACAGTGAGAATCGTAGCACGCGACAACGCGTAATCAATCGTCTTCTCCCGGCGCAGCCCCGTGAAGATCCGGCCGATGGCACGGTCCTTCTCGAGCCGCTTGCGCACGTTCGCGACGCTCTGGCCATGCTGCTCGGCCAACCGTCCGATCTCGGCGTCGACGTCGTCCTCCGACACCGCGATCTTCTCGCGCCGCGACAGCTCGTCGAGCACCAGCGCGCATTTCACCGTCTCGACCGCCGCCTCGCGCTGGCCTTCGCGCAGCTTGTCCCAGTCGAGCGACATCTGGCGCGGGTCCATCCCCTGGTGCGTGAGCTGGTGAACGAACTCCTCCAGCCGCCGATCGACTTCCCGCCGCACCAGCGGCTCCGGCGCGTCGCCCTCGACCCGGCGCGCCAGCTGCTTCAGCAGCTCCTGGCGCACGTCGCGGTCCTGGTTCCGCTCCGCCTCGCGAGTCAGGCGCTCCTTCACGAACGCCCGCAGCGCGTCCAGCGAGTCGTAGCCCAGGTCCTTGCCGAAATCGTCGTCGAGTCCGGGCAGCACCTTCGACTTCACGCCCGTCACGGTCAGCACGTACTGCACCGAGGCGCCGGCCAGTGATTCGACGGGGTAGTCGGTGGGGAAGCCGATGGTGAACGTCTTGGCGTCCCCCGCGGCCAGCCCCGTCACTTCCGCGTCGAACCCGGGCGGGTTGCCCTCCGCCCCGATCTCGATGCTCACACCCTGGAGCTCCTCGGGCTCCACCGCTTCCTCGCCGTCCTTCGCGAGCTTGCGTCGCGTCATGTCGGCGACGACCGTCTCGCCGTGCTGGGCGCCCCGCCCTTCGACCGGCTCGAATCGCGCCCGGCCCGATCGCAGCCGCTCGATGGTCGACGTCACCTCGTCGTCGGGCACGCTGACGGGCGGCTTGCGCAGCTGGATCTGATCCAAGGGACCCGGATCCACCGGCGGGGCCGTCGCGATCGCCGCGGTGAACTTCAACGGCTGGTGCTCGTCGATCGAGACGTCCTTGACGCTGGGTGTGTCGACCGGTTCCACGCCCCGCTCACGCAGCACGTCGTCGACGGCGCGCGGGATGAGGTCCTCGGCCACGTCCTGCAGGATCTGCGGCATGAAGCGCTGTCGGACGACCTTGGCCGGCACCTTCCCCGGCCGGAATCCCGGCAGCTTCATCGTGCGCGCGTAGCCGTGCGTGACGCGCTGGATCTGCTCTTCGACGACCTCGATCGGAATCTCGACGACGAGGGACTTCTCGGTGACGCTGACGTCCGTGTACTCGACCTTCATGGGATGTATCGGTCCAATGAGCGGATCCTTCAGGGGGGTTGGGGACCTCAAGGAGGGCTGAACACTTCATATTACCCGCCTTCGCGGCTCCGCCGCTACGGCGAGCAGGCCCGCCAGCCGCTCGGCGGGGAAGCCTCTCATCTTTACGGTGTCGACCCGGGGCCGCGCGGCGGGTCAAGTTCCCGCTGGGCTTGGGCCCACTTCAGCCGTTCCGGGCCCAGGCCTGCGATCGCATATCCCTGTGGATGCGTGCGGTTACGGCGATCAGTGAAGAAGGTGGGGGCCCGCCGTGGCGGCAGGAAGCGGACCACCCGGCCGCGGAGTGCCAGGCTACCGGCCACATCCGTCTCAGCAGCGGATGCGGGCGGGGGAAGCCGAACGCCTCGAGCATCGCGTCGTCGAGCAGGGCGTAGATGCCCTGATGGACGGCCGACGCCACGAGCTTCGGATATCAGCCCGCGAACAGCTCCCGCGTCGCCTCCCCGATCTTCCGGTTGCTCTCGGTGTAGCGGAAGGTGGTCCGCTCGTAGGCCAGCGCCCACGCTTCGAACGCCTCAGTTGGGGGGAGCGGGTCGACAATGCGGCCGAGGCGCGCAGCGCCGGAGGCCCATTGCTGAGCATCCCCTCGAGCGACCAGCCCTCGAAGAGGGCTGGTGCGAGAGGGGAGGGTCGAACTCCCACGGCCTTGCGGCCGCCGGCTCCTAAGGCCGGTGCGTCTGCCAATTCCGCCACTCTCGCCCGGAACGCGGATCTCTATGCCATAGTAGGCACGTACCGCCACGGCCGGCAATCATGCCGCCTTATGACTCAGCCGATCGACGATCGCGGCGGGGCCGGGCCCGCGGGGCCCTCGCCAGCAACACCGGGGTCCCCAGCGTCGCCGAGCTCAGCCGGATCCCCACCCCAATCGAACCTGGCGTCGCCGGCCCTGTCGTCCGCCGAGGTGCAGGAAATCGTCGACGAGGGGCGCCGGCGCTTCGTGGCCAGCTTTCCCGGTCGCTTCGAGCTGCTGACCGTCCTGATCGAGACCGCCGGCGGCGGCGATGGCGACGCCCTCGCCGACCTCCGGCACACGGCGCATCGTCTCGTCGGCCGGGCTGGTGCCACGCAGTTCCTCAGCCTCGCCCAGCATGCCGCCGGCCTCGAGACCCTGGCGACGCCTGAGCCCGGGGCCCAATTCGACGAGGCCGGCGCCAGCCGTCTCCTCGGCCAGATCTGGAGCGCGTTCGCCGAGGAGCGCGCCGGCGTGGCAGCCAAGGTGCCGGCCGCGGCGGCGGCGCCGGTCGAGGTGCGGCAGACCGTCCTCATCGCCGATGACGACGAGGACCAGCACTACCTGATGTCCCGGCTGTTGCATCGGGCCGGCTACAAGGTGGCGGTCGTGACCAAGGGCGTCGACGTCCTGGGCCGGGCCCAGGCGACGCGCCCGGCGGTGATCCTGCTCGACGTCCAGATGCCGGATCAGGACGGCTTCGCCACCGCGCGGCAGCTGAAGTCGCATCCTGATACCGCCGGCATCCCGTTGATGTTCCTGACCGGCCGCAGCACGGTCGACGATCGCCTGGCGGGCCTGCGCCTCGGCGCCGACGACTACCTGTCGAAGTCGGTCGATCCGCGCGAGCTGGTGCTGCGCGTGCAGAAGCTCTGCGACCGCGTGCCAGTCGCCGCGCTGGTGTCGGCCGCACCGGAAGCAGCGCCGCCCCTGCCCCAGGCGGCGGTCGGTCCGACGCTCGTCGTGCCGCGGCCCCTCGACCATCCATGGCTCGGCCGGGAGGTCTTCCGCGATCGCGTCCGCGACCTGTTGATGCGCACGTGGGGCGCGCTGGTGCTGGCCCGCGCCGCCAGCGAGAGCGTGTCGGTCGGGCAGTGGCTCGCCGAGCAGCTGCGACGCCGCGACCTCATTGGCGAGACCGACAGCGGCGAATGGGCGCTGTTCCTGCCCGAAGAGACGGCATCCGGCCTCGGTCCCCGCCTGACCGATCTGCTCGATCGGCTGAAGCTCACCATCGGCGCGCCGGTCGCCGCCGGTCTGGCCGGATCGACCGCGCCGGGCGCGTCGCTCGACACGCTGTTCGAGCAGGCGGATCAGGCGCTGGCGCACGCCCGCTCGCGCGGCCAGCTGCTGGCCGAGTTCGCGCACGGTGGCGCCGCCGGCGCCAGCCCGATGGTGCTGCTCACCGACGACGATCCGGAGGTGACCCGGATCACCGACGCCCACGTACGCGCGGGCGGCTATCGCACCCAGCTCGCCTTCGACGGGGAGGCGGCGCTGAAGGCGATCCGCGAGAACAAGCCGGACGCCATCGTCCTCGACCTCATGCTGCCCAAGCGCACCGGCTTCGACGTGCTGGCCGAGCTGCGCCAGATGCCGGCGCCGCGGCCGAGCGTGCTGGTGCTCTCGGCCCGCGGCCGTGAGGAAGACGTGACGCGCGCCTTTGCGCTCGGGGCGGACGACTACATGATCAAGCCGTTCAGCCCGCAAGAGCTCATCGCGAGGCTGGGGCGGCTGCTGCGGTGATTGCCGCGGCGCTCATCGCCGCGCTGCTGGCCGCCAACGCCGTCTCGTCGGCGGCGAACCAGGCGGCGACGGCCCCTGCTCCGGGCGGCCAGGCCCAGGCGAACATGCCGCGCCCGGCCATCCCGTACGAAGAAGCGGAGCGGCTGGCTCGTTCCGGCCAGACCGCCCGCGCGATCGAGGCTTTCCAGGCGCTGGCCGCCGCCAACCCCCTGGATTTCGACTCTCGCGTCTGGCTCGGGCGGCTGCTGACGCGGGTCGGCCGCCGCGCCGAGGCGATCGCCCTGCTCGGCGACGTCATCACCCGATCGCCGCGCCAGGTCGACGCGCGCGTCGCGCTCGGCGCGGCGCTGCTCACCAGCGGCCGCGTCGCCGACGCCTTCGCCACGGTGGAGGACGCCGAAGCGCTGGCGCCGCACAGTGCCGACGTGCTGGCGCTCAAGGGCCGGATCCTGCGGCACCTGGGCCGGCCGAGCGACGCCTACGTTGCCCTCGACGCCGCCCACACGCTCAGCCCCGACGATCCCGACATCGCCATCGTGCGCGAGCGCACCCGTCGCATCGTCGCGCACCGGGCCCACGTTGGCGTGGCGCGCGAGGCCTCGCGCGACGGCATCCCCGTCGCGTCGATCGTCGACGCCGATGTCGACGTCCATCTCGACGACACGGTCCGGGTGTTCGGCCGCCTGCAGTGGCAGGAACGGGCCGGCGCCGACGACACCCGTCTGGGCGGTGGCGTCGAGTGGCGCCTCGGGCGGCGTGTCCTGAGCCGCGGCGCGCTGCTCGTCTCGCCCGGCTCGCCGCGCGTCGCGCGGGCCGACCTCTCCGGCGTGCTCGAGTTCGCCGCCGGCCGCACGCAGCCAACCATCGGCCTGCGCTATCTCGACTTCGCTGGTGCCCGGGTGTGGGTCGTCGCGCCGTCGATCAGCGTCGACCTGAACGACTACGTCACGATCGCCGCGCGCTACTATCGCAGCGAGTCGACGTTCCTGCCGTCGGGGCAGCGTGCCGGCAACGACTCCGGTGCAATCATGGCGCGCTGGCAGGCGGCGCCGCGGCTGTCGCTGTCCACCGCCTACGCGCGCGGCAACGAAAGCTTCGATATCCTGTCGGTCGATCGGATCGGCCGCTTCCGGGCCGACACGGTCGCTGGGGGCCTGCGCATCGATCTCCGCTCACTCACCTCGCTCGGGCTCGGCGTCGAGCACCAGTGGCGCAGCGGCGACCGCCAGCTGACGCGCATCACGCTCGACATCGTCCAGCACTTCTGATCGGGGCGCGGGCAGATGTTCCTGCTGTCGGACCTGTTTCGGGACTACCTGATTCTCTTCCTCCAGGCGAGCTTCGTGGCGCTCGCCGTCCTGTTCGCCTATGTCCTGGCCCGGCACGCGGTCGCCAGCTGGCGCGAGCAGTACGAGGAGCGGCTGCGGGCTCTCTACCAGCCCGACGTCGACGCCGTGCTCTCGGCGCCACGGCCGGCCGATCTCGAGGCGGCGGTCGCCCGGCTGAAGCCGGCGCCGCGGCGCCATTTGCCGCAGATCGGGGCGCTCCTGATCAAGCCGCTGCGGGTGACGTCGGGCTCGCCGGTCGAAGCGGCGCGCGCCGCCTCGCTCGCCCTCGGCCTGATCGATCGCTGGATGAAGGATCTCGGCGGGCACCCGTGGTGGCGGCAGGCCGAAGCGGCGCGCGCGCTCGGCCTGATCCGCGCCGAGGGTGCGTTGCGTCCGCTGCTCGCCTGCCTCGAGGATCCGCACGAGGAGGTCCGCGCCGCCGCGGTCGAGGCGCTCGGTCATCTCGGCGATCCCGGCTGCGTGCCGGCGCTGCTTCGCGCCCTGCCCGACGCCTCGCGGCACCAGCGGGCGCGCGTCGTCGAGGCGATCCGCGCGCTCGGACCGAGCGTCGCCCACGCCCTGGTGGCGCACGCCCGTGTGCATCCCGACGATCTGGCCATCGTCGCCGAGCTGATCGGGTTCACCGGCGCGGCGAGCGCCGCCGACGATCTGCTGGCCTGGTCGAGCCACCCGGATGAAAAGGTGCGAGCGTCGGCCCTGCAGGCGCTCGGCTCGCTCGGCCTCGACGACCGCGCCTACTACTACACCCTGCGCGCGCTCGGCGATACCAGCGACGCCGTGCGGGCGATGGCGGCGCGCGCGCTGGGCCGCTCGCGGCGGGCCGATGCCGCGCCCTATCTGGCTCAACACCTCGGCGACGAATGGCTGGTGGCCGCGCACGCGGCCACCGCGCTGCGCATGCTCGGCCCGTCGGGCGAGCGCGAGCTGTCGGCGCGCCAGGAGGCGCCCGGCCTGGCCGGCGTGCTGGCGCGGCAGATGCTCTGGGAGCGTCGTTCGCGACCCGACGGAGGCGGCCCGGCATGAGGAGCGTCTTCGTCACGCTGCTGCTCGTGTTCGAGCAGTTCGTGCTGCTCTACTTCTTCGCCATCAACACCTCGTACCTGGTGTGCTCGGTGCTGGCCTTCTTCCAGCTCCGCCAGCATCGCCATCGCTGGACGACGCGCGAGCTCGAGTCGGTGGTCCAGTCGCCGGCGACGCCGGGCGTCAGCGTCATCGCGCCCGCGTACAACGAGCAGACCACCATCGTCGAGAGCATGCGATCGCTGCTGCTGCTCAACTACCCGCAGTTCGAGGTGATCTGCGTCAATGACGGGTCCAAGGACGAGACGCTGAAGCGCGCCTCGGAGGCGTTCGATCTGGTCGAGGCCCCGATGGCGGTCGGGTCGGTGATCAAGACCGCCAAGGTCCGCTCCATCTACCGCTCCCTGACGCACGCCGAGTTCGTGCTGGTCGACAAGGAGAACGGCGGTCGCGCCGACGCCCTCAACGCCGGCATCAACGCGGCGCGCTATCCGCTCATCTGCCTCATCGACGCCGATTCGCTCCTCGAGCCCAACGCGCTGACCCAGGCGGTGCTGCCGTTTCTCGAGTCGCCCGACACCCTCGGCGTCGGCGGCATCATCCGCGTCGTCAACGGCTGCAAGGTGGAGGGCGGCCGCGTGACGGAGGTCCGCGTGCCGAGCAACTGGGTGGCACGCTTCCAAGTGGTCGAGTACCTGCGTGCGTTCCTCGCCGGCCGCGTCGCACACTCGGCGATGGGCGCGCTGCTGATCATCTCCGGCGCCTTCGGCGTCTACCGGCGGCAGGACGTCCTCGATGCCGGCGGCCTCGAGCACAAGACGATCGGCGAGGACATGGAGCTGTGCGTGCGCATGCACCGGATCATGCGCGAGCGCAAGCAGCCCTACCGGCTGGTGTTCCTGCCCGACCCGGTCTGCTGGACGGAGGTGCCCGAGAGTACCAAGATCCTCGGCAACCAGCGCAATCGCTGGCAGCGTGGGCTGTTCCAGGTGCTCGGCTACCACCGGAACATGATCGGCAACCCTCGCTACGGCATCGTCGGCGTGCTCGCCCTGCCGTACTACGTGCTGTTCGAGGCCCTCGGACCGCTCATCGAGATCTCGGGCTACCTGGTCACCGTGGGCGCGCTCTCCTACGGCCTGATCAACTGGCGCTACGCCGAGCTGATGTTCCTGCTGTCGGTGGTCTACGGGACGCTCATCTCGCTGGCCGCGGTGGTGCTCGAGGAGATCTCGTACCGGCGCTACCGGCGGGCCAGCGACCTGCTCCTGCTGATCGCCCTCGGCGTCATCGAGAACTTCGGCTTCCGCCAGCTGACGACGTGGTGGCGGATCAAGGGGACCTACGACTTCCTGCGCGGGAAGGGCGGCTGGGGCGCGATGACGCGGACGGGATTCAGCGCGAAGTAGCTGCCCTGTTCGTCGTCGGCGGTCCTCGGTAGTGGGCGAGTGCCAGCCCGTCCCATCGCTGCTGTGCCCCCGACTGGGGCGTAGGACGCCTCACGCGGTGCGGGTATTCCTTCTGCGCTCGCACGTCAGCGCGAACGCGCACAATCTCTGCGCGTTCGCCTGGAACGCATGTCAGGCGAGCGCGAAGCAACGGCGGGCGCTCGCGACAGATGTGCGAGCGCCGGAGGAATACCCGCACCGCTCAGGGCGTCGCTCCCAGCCGAACGTCGCGGGTCCCTGATGCTGGCCTCGCTTGTCGCGATGCCGTTCGAGGAGCGCGGTCTCAGCCCTGGCGCGTCTTCTTCGGCTTGGTGCTGCGCTTGTCTTCCGCGCCGGCGCCGAGGGCTTCGAGCTTGGCTTCGTAGTCCTGGATCGTCTGCTCGAGGTTCTCGGCGTTCTGGTCGAGGAGCTCCTCGAGCTCCCTGCGGGCGTCCTGCTCCTGCTTGACCTCGGCGCGCAGCTCGTCGATTTGCCGCTGCAGCTTGGCGGCCGAGTGCGCCGCGCCGTCGTCGGTGCCGATCTTGCGGCCCTTCTTGGCGTCGTCGCGGACCGCGGTGAGGGCGGCCTCGGCGCGGGTGCGTTCGGCGTCGACGGCTACCAGCGCCTGGTCGCGCTCGCGGGTGAGCCGCTGGGCGTCGGCGCGGGCTGTCTTGAGCTCCTCGATCGCCTGGCGTGCGGACGACTCGATCGCCGTGTGGCGGATCGCGGTGCGCTCGGCGTCGGCACCCTGGCTGGTGGTGCGCAGGCGCAGGCCGTCCAGCTCGTGGCGCAACGTCGAGAGCTCCTCGGTGGCCGCGGCCAGCTGGCTCTGTGCCCGCGCTGCGGCGACTTCGGATCGCGCCGTGTCGGCGACCACGCGTTCGAGCTCGAGGATCTTGGCGGCGCCCGTCCGTTCCAGCTCGCGCATCCGCTCGAGATCACGCTGGGCGATCTCCAGCTGGCCGCGCAGATCGTCACGTTCCCGGCGCGCCACGTGGACCTGGCCGCGCATCTCTCCGACCTCCTCGCGCAGGTGGGTCAGCTCGCTGCGGGCGGCATCGGCGATCTGCGAGAGCGCATCGCGCGACGCGGTGAGCGCGGCGATTTCGCCGGCGAAGTCGAGGGCCGCGAGGTCGGGCTCGGCCGGGGCCGCGGCGGCCGCTTCGGCGCGCAGCTCGCAGCGCAGCGCCAGCTCGGGCCGGCCACTCGATCCGGGAAGGACCGACAGCGACTGCAGCATGATCTGCACCGTCGTGCCGTCGGCCGGCGCGGTGAAGAGCGGCGTGTCGTCGTGCCCGCCGGCAAGGCCCTTCTCGATCAGGGCAGCGATCGCCGGCGCATCCTCCGCGACGAAGAACGAGGCCAGCGCCTTGTCCTTGATGTCGGCGCCGTCGGCGAGCTTCGCGCACGCCGCGTTGGCGTGGACGATGGTGCCGCCGGCATCGACCACCAGCACCGGCACCGGCAGGGCGTCGAAGGCCTTCCAGAAGAAGTCGTCGCGCGCGTCCGTGCCGGCATGGCTCTCGACCGGCTGCCAGGGCGTCCACGCCGCGTCGCGCAGCGCCGCCGCCAGCATGTTGCCCGACGTGGTATCGACGACGCAGGCGTTGGCGAGCGAGGACACCGCCGGCGGCAGCGCCGTCTGCTGCGGCACGAAGATGGCGATCGAGGCGCCGAGCGGCGAGGAGCGCAGCGCGGACAGCGTGCGCTCGAGCGCCTCCGGGCCGATCGCGAAGTCGAACAGCAGCACGTCGTGCTGGCGGGCGACGTCGGCGAGGGCCTCGGCTTTCGAATGGAACACCGTCGTCAGGACGATGTCGCGGCGGTGGTTGGCGAGGATCCCCTGCAGACGCGTCGTGCGCTCCTTGCTCGTCGAGACGAACAGGACGCTCAGTCCGGCAGCGCTGGTCTCGGCAGCGGGCTCCGACCAGCCGAAGCTGCCGCTGTCGAAGCCCGTGTCGCCGAAGCCCGAGCCGCTGACCGCGGAGGCTGGCGCGGCGGCGGCCGGCGCGAGCGTGACAGGCGCAGGCGCGGAGTCGGCGTCGGCTGACGGCACGGCCGCAGCCGGCGGGGTCGGCACCGGCGTCGCCACGGCGGCGGGCTCGGTGTGCGGCGGCGCCTCCGCCACGGCGCGTTCGTCCCCGGCGCGCCCTTCGCCGGCACGGCGATCGAACACCGGCGCGTCCGGCGTCGCCGGGTCGGACGACGGCGGCTTGGCCGCGGATCCCTTGTGCGACTTCTTCTCGATCGTCTTGCCGGCGGGCGGAGACGGAGCCGGTGGCGTCGCCGCCGGCGGGGCCGCCTCCTCCTCGATCGGCGGCGCCTTCGGCGCCGGCGCCGGGACACTGGCCCGCTTGCGCGCCTCCACCGCGGCGGAGATCGCCAGCGGCTGGTCGAGTGCCAGCGCGGTGTGGAACGCGAGCTTGCCCGAGGCCATCCCCTGCACCAGCGATCGGACGACGGTGCCGGCGGCGACCGTCGTCTCGGTGCCGACGACGATGCGGATGGTGCCGCGGGCCCCGACCAGCAGGCGCGTCTCCGACTGGAAGAGGAGGCCGCGCTCGGAGAAGTTGATCAGGGTGACTTCGGAGCCGCCGAGCAGACGGACGCTGGCCTTGCCGAGCAGCTCGGCAGGGAAGCGCGGAGACGATCGGCGATCGCTCTCGACGTCGTCGGAGGGCTGGGGCTCACCCATGGTTCACGGCACTGGCCCGGCTAGGCAATCGCGAAAGACGTGTCCGAAAGGCGGGCGAGGTCGGGCAGGACCAGCGTGGTCTCGCCGACGTCGACGACGGTTCTGGTGCAGCGGCGGTCGAGCGGGAACTCGCGCACGGTCGGCGTGTGGACGATCGGCAGACGCACCATCTGTATGTCGGAGGCGGCGAGCACGCCGAACAGGTCGCGCGAGCTGCCCCGGCGGCACACGATGAGCCGGGACGGATGGGTGGTGTAGCGATGGTCGGTCATCAGCCGCGCCGGCAGGTCGACGACGACCAGCGGCCGGCCGCGCCAGTCGCAGAGGCCGCGCACGTGCGGCGGCGCCAGAGGAATGGCAGCGATCTCGGGGACGAAGGTGACCTCGACGACCTGCGCCGCGCTGACGGCGTAGGCCAGCGGGTGCGGCTCGGACTGCGAGGTCTCGGCGGAGAAGACGACCAGGTGGCCGAGTGCGGCCCGGCGCGCCAGGCGCGTCCGGCTGCGATTCGTCGGCGTCTCTTCGACGACCTTCGGCGCGGCCGGCATCGGCTCCTGCGAATGCGAGCTGCCGCCGGTGAACGGCCGGACGTCGAGCACCAGGTACCACCGGCCGTCGATCTGCGCCATCGCCTCGAAGTAGCGCGCCGGCTCGTCGCCGGCGAGCGCGTTCAGCGGGATGCGCTCGGTCGTATCGAGCGGCTGCGAGACCTTCTCCACCCCGAGCGAGATCCGGCCGGCCGGCGTCTGCAGCTGCAGCACGCGCTCGATCGTGGTTGCCGCCAGCCCCAGCCGCGTCGCCAGGTCGATGACATCGTCGCGATCGCGGCCGACGCGGCCGGTGCCGGCGACGTGGCGCATGTCCACGGCCACGACGTGGCCGCTGACGGAGCAGAGCACCACCGAGCCGAGGCCGTGATGAGAAGGCGTCATGGCGCTACGCTCCGGTTTCCGACATGCGGCGGACCATCGCCAGCAGCTCGTCGTCACTGTACGGCTTGGTCAGGTAGTCGGAGGCGCCGTTGTCGAGCGCCTTGCGGCGGTGCTTGTCGCCGGCGCGCGAGGTGATCATCGCCACAGGAAGGCGGGCCAGCACCTCGTTGGCCTTGAGCGCGGCGAGCAGCTCGTAGCCGTCCATGCGCGGCATCTCGATGTCGGTCAGCACCACGTCGGGGAGTGCCGTGGCGTTGCGCAGCATCTCGATGGCGTCGAGGCCGTCCTTGGCCGTCAGCGGTGTCCAGCTGGCGCCCTTGATCAGGTTGCTCATCACCCGGCGGACGCTCGGGCTGTCGTCGACGATCATGACGGTCAGCGTGTCGCGCTGGGTCCTGACCGGCGCCGCCGGCACGTGCGTCGTGACCGCATCGGCCTCGTGCCTGCCGAGCAGATCGACGACGTTCAGAATCGGCACCACGCTGCCGTCGCCGAAGATCGTCGCGCCCATGATCCCGCGCACCCGCTGCAGGTGGCGGCCGAGCGACTTGATGACGACTTCGCGCCCTTCCACGATGTCGTCGACGACGAGCGCGACCTCGGTTTCGCCGACGCGGACGATGAGGACGGGCAGGCGGGCCGGCGTCTCGGGGCCGTCCGGAATCTCGAGCGCCTCGGACAGGCGCACGACCGGCAGCAGCTTGCCGTTGAGCGAGACGACGCGGTCGCGCAGCATGCGCGCGCTCTCGTCGACGCCGAGGCGGAGGATCTGCTGCATCGCGGCGAGCGGAATCGCGAACGACTGACCGTGGACGCGCACCACGAGGGCGCGGATGACGGCCAGGGTGAGGGGCAGGCGGATGGTGAAGCTCGTGCCCTCGTTCGGCGTCGAATCGATGGTGATCGTGCCGCGCAGCTTCTGGACGGTGTCGCGCACGATGTCCATGCCCACGCCGCGACCGGATACGTCGGTCACCTTGTCGGCGGTCGACAGCCCCTGGAGGAAGACCAGCGACATCACGTCGGCATCGCTGAGCGCGGCGGCGCGATCGGAGGAGAGGAAGCCGCCGCTGACCGCCTTCTTGCGTAGCTGGTCGGCGTCGAGGCCGCGGCCGTCGTCGCGGACGCGCAACACCGCCTGCGTGCCCTCGTGGTAGGCCGACAGCCAGACGCGGCCGCGCGCCGGCTTGCGCAGCGAACGGCGGACGTCCGGCGTCTCGAGGCCGTGCCCGACCGAGTTGCGCAGCATGTGGAGCAGCGGCTCGGACATCGAGTCGAGCACCTGCGAGTCGAGCTCGAGGGTGTCGCCTTCGAGCACCAGCTCGGCCTGTTTGCCCTGGCGATCCGCGGTGACGCGGACGGTGCGGTGCAGGCGGGTGGCCAGCGTGCGCAGCGGGACCATCCGCATGCGCATGACGCTTTCCTGGACGTCGTTGGCCAGGCGGCGCTGCCGGTTGAGGAGCGAGTCGAAGTCGCCGAGCAGGTTCTCGAGCTCGGTGCGGACCGCGAGCGAGTCGCTGGTCGCCTCCGACATCTCGCGGGTCAGCCGGTGGAACTCGGTGTAGCGGTCGAACTCGAGGTCGTCGAAGCCGTGGCCGCCGCCGGTGCCGGCCGGCGTCCTCAGCGCGCTCGCGCCGGGGACGAAACGCCCGTCGGTGCCCGTCGCCGCGTAGACCGGGCCGCGCAGCAGGGCGGTGGTCTCGTACTCCGATTCGATCTGCCCGGACGCGCGGTGCAGGCGTCCGGTGCTGTGGTGCAGCTCGGTGATCTGCTGTTCGAGCTGGACGACGCGCTGCTCGAGCGCGGTACGGCTGATGACGAGCTCGCCCATCAGCTTGGACACGCCGTCCAGCTTGGCGAGCGGCACGCGCACGAACTGGCGCGCGCCGGCGGCGGCGGCCGCGTCGGCCATCGCGGCGTCGTTGGCGGCGCTGCTCGAGGCGACCGCTTCGGCCTCCTCGGGCTCGGCGTCCGCGTCCATCGCGTGCGGGTCGGCGCCGACGTGGCGGGCCGCGGCGGCGATGCGCGCGACCGCGGTCTGCGGCTCGTCGGCCTCGACCCCGGGCGCTTCGGCGACCGCGTCCGCCGTCGCCTCGGTCGATGCCGCGGACCTGTGGGCTGGTGTCGCCGGCGCGCCGGATTCGGCCGCCACGACCGGACCGGTTGCGCCGATCGCTTCGATGACGCCGCCAGCCTGGACGATCGGCAGGATCGAATCGAACTGCTGGTAGGTCGTCTCGAGCGAGTGGGCGAGCTCCGCCGGCGGCGTGCCGCTGACGAGCTGTTCGAGCTGCTCGGTGGCCGCCAGCAGCAGGCTGGTCAGGGCCGGGGTCACCGGCCGCTCGTGGTCGTAGAGCGCATCGAGGAGGTCCTCCATGCGGTGCGCGAGCTTGGTGACGCTCTGGAAGCCGACCACGGCGGCGGCGCCCTTGAGGGTGTGCGCGCTGCGGCGGATGTCCTTGAGCGTCGGGAGATCGCCAGGCGTGCGGTCGAGGACGACCAGCGACGCGCTGACGGTGCGGAGATGCTCCTCGGCTTCGAGCCGGAAGATCTCGAGCATCTCGGGATCGATGTCTTCGTCGGTCCCCGCGTCCTCGAAGCCTTCGTTGCCGAAGCTGAGGGGCTCGGGACCGAGGTCGTCGTAGGCCGCGTCGAACGCGAACGCCTCACCGAGCGAGGCGGCCAGCGGATCGGCCGCGGCCGGTTCCGCCGCGACGTTGGCCGCGGCGACGTCGGCGATCACGATCAACCGCTGCTCGATCTCGTCGAGCTGGCTCAACACGTCGGCGCCGCGATCCGGCGGCAGCGTGCCGCCGACGAGCGCGAACTCCTCGAGAATGTTCTCGGTGCCCCGCGCGAACGCGCTGAGCTCGTCGAGGCCGACCATCGACGCCGCACCTGCGATGGTGTGCGTCAGCCGGTAGGCGGACTGGATATCGGACGCCTGGCTCTCGTCGGCAAGGTAGCGGAGCACGCCTTCCCGGATGCCGGGGAGGTAGCCGCGCGCCTCGTCCACGAACGCCAGCAGAATCGCCGGGTCGCGCTGTGCGTTCATTTCGTGGGTCCGTCCTGGGTGGGCCGCCGGGGCCGATCGCGCGCTGCGACCGTCCCCGGCATCCTGACTCCCGTTGACTGACTAGGCGACCTTGCGCGTCGGCCGCTGGCCCTCGGTGGGCAGCTTGAACGGCGCGACCGCGCTGCCGAGGTCCTCGCTCAGGTGGACCAGCGTCTCGACCGTCGTCGACGTCTGCTTGGAGCCCGCCGAGACCTGCGACGTGAGCAGCGAGATCTCGTTCATGGCGGACAGCACCGACTCCGAGTTGTCGGCCTGACGCAGCGCCGCTTCGGAAATCGTCCGGCTCAATTCGGCCAGCTGCTGCGACACCGAGCGAATCTCGCTGAGCGCCTGACCGGCTTCGTTGGCCAGGCTCGAGCCGTCGACCACTTCACGAATGGTCTCTTCCATCGAGGCGACCACTTCGTTGGTTTCCGACTGGATGGCCTTGGTCAGCGCGTCGATCTGCTTGGTGGCGCTGGTCGACCGCTCGGCCAGTCGTTCGACTTCCTCTGCGACGACGGCGAACCCGCGGCCGGCTTCACCGGCCATGGCGGCCTGAATCGACGCGTTCAGCGCGAGGATCGAGGTGCGGTCGGCGATGTCGTCGATCAGCTTGACGATCTCGCCGATTTCCTGCGACCGTTCGCCGAGGCGCTTGATTCGCTTGGCCGTTTCCTGCACCTGGTCACGGATGCGGCCCATCGCCTGGATGTTGTTCTGCACGGCGCCGGCGCCCTGTTCGGCGTTGGCGAGCGACTGCTCGGCGACCCGGGCCGAGGTGACGGCGTTCTTCGACACGTCCTGAATCGAGGTGGCCATCGAGGTGATGGCGCTGGCCGTGTCTTCGATGCGGGTCGCCTGGTGGGCCGAGCTCTCGACCAGCTTCTGCGACGCCGCCTGAATCGCGACGGCGGTCGAGGACACCTGGCCGGTGGCCGAGCGGACCTTCGTAATAAGGCCGCGCAGCTCGATGATCATGTAGTTGAAGGCGTCGGCGATGGCGCCCGTCATGTCGGCGGTGACCTCGGCTTCGGACGACAGGTCGCCGGCACCGACGTTGGCCACTTCGTCGAGCAGCTTCATGATCGACTTCTGCAGCACGTTGCGCTCGTCCTGCGACTGGACGAGGGTCAGGGTGCGCTCGAGCATGTTCT
The DNA here is from genome assembly GCA_031407765.1 of Vicinamibacteraceae bacterium. GTDB lineage: Bacteria > Acidobacteriota > Vicinamibacteria > Vicinamibacterales > Vicinamibacteraceae > JBDSLU01. The sequence goes on along the minus strand of JANOIR010000185.1, from coordinate 9,722 downwards.
TGAACGAGTTGCCGAACCGGTCGCGCCCGCTCTTGGGCTCGACGGTCATGGACAGGTTGCCGGCCGCGATGCCGTCCGCGACCTTCGCCATGTTCTCGAGGTAGTCGACCATGCCGCGGAACGCGACGCCGAACGCGTCGTTCTTGGAGCGCGGGTTGACGCTGACGGCGAGGTCGCCCTCGGAGACCTTCTGCGCCGTGTTGGCCATCTCGCGCAGGTAGTCGGTCATGCGGTTCATCGAGGTGATGAGCTGACCGACCTCGTCGTTGCCGGCCGCGTGGCGCGACGCCACCAGCTCGCCGCGGGCGAGCGTGTCGGCGATGCGGACCGCTTCCTGCAGCGGACCCGCGAGGCTGTTGACGATCAGCCAGGCGATCAGCGCGGCGCCGAGCACGGCGCTGAGGGTGATGCCGTAGGCCAGGTACTTGCGGTTGGTGGCGGCGGAGGTGCGGGCGTCGAGCATCCCCTGCAGGGCGCGCGAGGCGTCGTCCCAGCTGCGCGAGCTGGCGGTGAGGGCGCGCTCGGCGGCCTCCTCGATGCCATCGCGCGACGGCGCCGCGCCGGAGTCGCCACGGTCGACGACGTTGCGGGTGACGCGGTCGGCAAACGCCGCCGACGTCGCGGCGTGGGCCTCGAGGCCGGGGCGGGTCGCCGCCAGCTGGCCGCCGGGGTTGGCCGCCGCGCCCTTGGCCATGCCGACGCGATGGTTGTCGACGCCCTGCCGGAGCTGGCCGAGCTGCACGAGCAGCTGCATGCGCTCCTGCGGGTTGACGGCGCGATCCGTCGGCAGCGTCTGCACCATCTTGACGACGCCATAGATGTTGCGCTGGTTCTCGGCGATGTGCCGGACGATCGCTTCCATCGTGTAGTAGGAATCGAGGTCCGGGTCGAGAATCAGGTTCGAGGTGTCACCGACATACGCGAAGGTGTCGACGACGCTCTGCATCAGCTGCTCGGTGCGGGCCGCGCGATCCTGCGGGCTGGCGCTGCCGGTGGTCTTCTGCCACTGGTCGCGCAGCGTGGCCAGGCGCTGCGCCGTGTTCAGCGTGGCGCCGTATTCGCGCTCCGCCTCGTCGAGGGCCTTGAAGCCGCCCTCGACCTTGGCGGCCGCGCCGCTGTCCCCGGACATGCCGTAAACCGGCAGGCTCTCGAGGACGGACTTCAGGCCGGAGAGATAGCGGTTGCCGGCTGTCTCCTTGGCGGCGAAGTCGATGGCGATGTTCTTTTCCTGGCGCAGCAGGACGACGAGCACCAGGGTGGGGATGACGAACGCTAGGCTCAATAGGCCCAGCTTCTGCCACAGTTTGAGGTTACGAAGCATGACTACGACTCCTTAAAGACGAGCAAGACGCGTGACCACCGGTGCCACGCCCACCAGTGATCCGCTTACCGCGCTCCGGCGCCGTCCTCGAACTGGCGCATAGGTTTCGACTGCAGGAGACGGTCGGCGTCGATCACGACGACGAGCTCGCCTTCCATCTGATAGAGGCCGCGGGCGAACGGCGCGATTTCCGCGTCGTAGCCACGGGTGACGCGCGCGACGCGCGCGTCCTCGAACGCCTGGATGCCGTCGACGCTGTCGACGAGCACCGCCGTCCGGACCTCGTCGCCGGCTGGCCGCAGCGCGAGCATCCGCTGCTCGTGCGACGACTTGCCGGCCTTGCCCGAGAAAAACCCTTCGAGATCGAGCATCGAGACGATGTCGCCGCGCAGGTTGGCGATGCCAAGCACCCAGGCGGGAACGTGGGGGAGCCGCGTGACCTTCGGCGGCCGCGCGATCTCGGAGACAGCGGCGAGCGGAATCGCCATGGTGCGCGACCCGAGCCGGAAGACGACGTGCGCGGTCGATACCGCCACGTCGGGCGTGCGCAGCGGCTCGACCGGCTCGGCGGTCAGGTCCGCGTGCAGCCCGGAGAGCGCCGCCTCGATCAGGTCGTACGCCGCTGGGGCCGCGACCGCCTTCGGCTCCTGCGACGGCCACGGCAGCACGACGGCGGTCGGCGCGACCGGCTCGTCGTCCAGGTCGGCCTCGGCGTCGCCGTCGAGATCGAGCTGCGGCGCGATGTCGAGCCCGAGCTCGCTCGTCTCGACGGTCCACAGCGCCTCGGTGTCGACGGGCGCGTCAGCCACTGGCTCGGCCTCGCCGGCGACGAACGGCGTCAGCACGAACGGCGCGGCGACGGGCTCGTGGGCCGGCTCGAGCTCGGCGGACATGCCGGCCATCAGGGCTTCGAACGCGGATTCGTCCTCGTCGGCTGGCGCGTCGGACGCCACGGGCGCCCCGAACCCGCTCGCATCGGCAAGCGGGCTCTCGGCGAACCCAGGGTCGAGGGGCGAGGCATCGACGGCCCATGGATCGACCGGGAGCGGCTCGATGGCCACGGTCTCGACCGGAGCGGCTTCGACCGGAGCGGCTTCGGGCGCCGCGTCGACGGTCGCAACCTCGGCCTCGGCCTCGGCAGCGGGCGCGGCGTCCGCCACGGCCGGCGCGATCGGTTCGAGATCGAGGGTCACGCTGGCGAGAATCGCCGCGTGGATGTCGTCGACGTCGGTCGAGGCGGAGTCGACCACGACCGGTTCCCACGCCCGCGCCGGAGCGAGATCGGCGCCGGCGGTCGGGGCCTCGTCGCTCTCGACCGCGAGCTCGGCGACAGCCGAGGACGTGTCGGGCGCGGGGACGATGGTCGACACGTCGTCGGCCACCGGCGCGGCGGCCGTGAAGAGGTCGGGCCAGAGGTCGTCACCCGCGCCGGGCGCGGAGGGACGAACGTCGCCCTGGCCGAGCAGGCGCTCGAGCAGAGCGTGCAGGTCGCCGTCCTGCGCCTCGGGTTGCGAGGCGCCGGCGTCCTGGCCGGGGTGCTGGGGATTGAATGGCCCTTCCATCGGGTGATCTCCGCGAACAATCACGTGTGGCGTGTCAGAACAGGCGCGCGACCGCGGCGAGGAGCGCGTCCTCGTCGAACGGCTTGGTCAGGTACTCGTCGGCGCCCTGCTTCATGCCCCAGAACTTGTCGCTGTCCTGGTCCTTGCTGCTGAGAAGGAGCACCTTCATGCCGCTGGTCTCGGCTTCGGTCTTCAGCTGGCGGGTCACCTGGAAGCCGTTCTTCTTCGGCATGATGATGTCGAGGATGGCGAGGCGCGGCTGGTGCTTGCGCGCCTGCTCGATGGCATCCTCACCGTCGGTCGCCGTGACGATCTGATAGCCCTTCTTGCCCAGGGCGCTGAGAACGAGTTTGAGTTCGGTCGGGCTGTCGTCGGCCACGAGGATCGTGTTGTTCATCTGTCGGCTCCTGCTTGCCAGTGTTGCTGTCGCTCGGTGTTACGGGTCCCTCGGCGCTAGGCGGGGACGAATGTCTGGAGGACGCGTGACAGCGCGTCCGGCCCGAATGGCTTGGTCACGTATGCGTCGGACCCTGCCATGCGGCCCCGCGCCTTGTCGAAGAACCCGTCCTTGCCCGAGATGAACACGACGGGCACGTGCTTGGTTTCCGCCGCACCCTTGACGATCTTGCAGACCTGGTAGCCATCGAGCCGCGGCATCGTGATGTCGAGCAGGATGAGATCCGGCGTGGTCGTGCGCAGCACGGTCAGCGCGTCCATGCCGTCCTCGGCGATGAGGACCTTGCAGCGCAGCTTCTCGAGCTTGGTGGTGACGACGCGACGGATCGTCGGGCTGTCGTCGACGACGAGCACGACGGCGCGCGGCGGCTTCTCGCTCGCGGCCGGGCGCAGCGTGGTGGCCAGCGAGGCGACCTGGGCGGCGAGCATCTTGTCGTGCGGGCGCCTGGCGACCGAGCGCTCGAGGGCGGCGAGACCCTCCGTGTACTTGCGCAGGTTGAGCAGGGCCATGCCGAGCAGGTAGGGATCGGCATGCTCGCCCTGACGGGCCAGCGAGTCCTCGATGCGCGCCACCGCCATCTCCAGCGTCGACGGATCGGTGCGGCGCGTGGCGAAGAGCAGCGACTGGTCGGCGAGCGTGGTGACGCCGCCGCAGGTCGGGCAGACGTCGACGGGTTTCTCGCGCAGCGTCTCGCAGAACGGGCAGGTCCAGTACTCGCCGGCCTGTGCCCCGTTGGACAGCAGTCTGCCCGGTGACGCCGCCTCGGCGACGAAGGTCGGCATGTCGGCGTCGAGCGGACCGCGCGGGACATCCTCGGCGCGGCGTCCGTTGGCGCGGCGGTCGCTACCGCGACGCTCGTGGAACGCCGTCGGGTCATCGGCGACGCCGTGCGACACGGAGGCATGGATGGTTTCGACGACCGATTCGTCGACCGCCGGAGCTTCGACGACAGGGGCCTGAGCGATCGGGGCCTCGGCGACGGGCGCCGCGGCCATCGGTGCGTCCGCGGCCGGTGCGGGCAGAACCGGGACGTCCGCCATCACCGGGTCGGCGACCGGCGCCTCGGGCGTGGGTGCCGCGACGAGCGCGGTCGCGCCGCTCTCGGCGGGCGGCACGTAGGCGATGGCTTCAGCGGCGGCGACCGGCGCGGTGAGCGCAGCCGGTTCCTCGACCGCCGGGGCGACCGGGGCGGCATCCAGGACCGGCGCGGAATTCAGGACTGTGGCGGCCTCGACGATTGCCGCGGCCTCGACGGCTGGACCGGCATCGACGACGAGCGGCTGGTCGGCGTCGAGCGCGAATTCGACGGGCCCGGCGTCCGCGATGTCGGCGGTGACCTGGTCGACCGCGTCGACCGCGTCGACGACGGGCACGACCACCGGCGCGGCGGGCGGCGGCTCGACTGCCGCGACGATGGGCTCCGGCACCGGCGGTGCGGCGACCACGAGCGGCGCGGTGCGCAGGGCGTCGAGGCGGTCGGCGGCGTTCTGCCGCTCGTCGGCGTCCTCGGCGATGAGCGCCATCAGCGACCAGGCGTCCTCGGAGGTGTCGTCGAGCAGCAGGCTACGGCGGAGCGCGGCGCGGGCGTTGGCGTACTGGCCGGCTTCGATCTCCGAACTGGCCTGTTTCAGGTGCGTCTGGGCGAGCTGCTTCTCCGCCTCGATGAGCGTGGCCCGGGCCTTGTCGTTGGCCGGGTTGATGCGCAGGACCTGCTTGATCAGCGCGACCTGCTCCTCGGGCGACTCGGCGAGCGCCGCGAGGCGCAGCCAGGTGACCTCGTGGGTCGGCTCGAGGCGGACGATCTCGGCGAAGTGCTGGCGCGCCGCGCCCATGCTCTTGTCACGGACGGCGGCGATGCCCTGCTCGGTGAGCTGGTGGATGACCTGCACGCGGGCCCGGCCGGCGAGGGCCTTGGCGCGGGTGTCGGTCGGGTTCAAGGCACAGGCGCGCTCGAGATAGGCGAGCCGCTCGATCGGATCGCCGGCGAGCGCCGCGCAGGCCAGCCAGACTTCAGGCGAGGACGGCGCCTGGCGGATGGCCTGCTGAAGGAGCTCATGCGCTTCTTCGCGGCGATTGGCGAACGCCGCCGCCGCGGCCTGCGCGAGGATGCGGTTGATCGGAGTCGCCGCGGACACGTCGGTGGGCTGCTGCAGATCGGGCATGGTCGTCTGGGGCTCCCCGCGCCTTGACCCCCGAAAACGGCGGGTGTCCGGCGTGAGCCTCTACCGCCCAAGCAACCGTGGTGCCACTCAACGACGCCGATCACCCTTCACGTCGATGCACGACAAAGCGCGCTGTTCATGTTTTGTCGCGAGTTGCCGCCCTGCCCAAACCGCGAAGGATCGTGCAGTCCCATGAAGTCGGGGAACCGACGGGAATTGTCGCCATGCCGACCCGTCACGGGAACAGGGTCGGGTTTCCGACGTGCAGCGACGTGAATGCGACCTTTGGAAGCCGCCCCTGCCGCCGGCTGCGAGCCCACACACGTGACCGCTTCACACTCCCATCCTCGAGGCATCGACGCCCTGAGGCGGCGCGAGCATTCCCTCCGCGCTCCACTTCCGCAAGCCGGTAGAACGCGCTCCAGCTGCAGCCGGCCACGACCCGCGCCGTTCCGGCGCGACGCGCGGCCGACGCTGGCGACGCCGGTCCAAGATCAGGTCGCGCCTTCGCGCGACCGGCCGGCGCTCGGCTTGCGCGCGTTCTACGCTGCCGCTGACGTCGGCTTGCTCCAAGTCGCGCTCCGGGAACGCCCGCGCCGCTCGTGCTGCGGCGTCCTGTGCCGCGAGCCCACCGCATGTGACCGCTTCACACTCCGGTCCGCGAGGCGTCGACGCCCTGAGGCGGCGAGCTTTCCTCCGCGCTCCACTTCCGCAAGCCGGTGGAGCGCACTCCGGCTGCAGTCGGCCGCACGGCGTCTGACGCGGCCGGTGCTGGTGGTGCCGGTCCAAGGCGCCCGACCAACCTGGTTCCGCCCGCCAATCTCCCGCCGTTGCCCCGACGGCGTATTCCAGATTGCGGCGATGAGTCGCAGTCGGACAAGCCATAGCACCGCTTGTGGCAGTCGCGCTATACGCTATAAAGGGGCGGCCACAGGACGAGCGGAATGGGATTGCTGATGAAGTGGACTCGGGGCGTCTCTGTCGCCGTCTCGGCGGGTGTCGTCGCCGTGGCGGTCGGGTGTGGCTCTGGTCATCCCCAGAAGACCGAGAGAGTCAACGCCGACACGATCCGGAGTGTCAAGGTTGGCATGTCGCAACAGGAGGTTCGCGCGATCCTCGGTCCGCCCCTGAAAGTTGAACCGTGGGGCACGAACACCGTCCTCCTCCGCTATGCCATTCCTGGCTGGCTGCGCCGAAGTCCATCCCTATGGGTCGCGTTCGATCACGGTGCGGTGAGCACCGTTCACGCCACCGTGCACCCGGTCGTTGCGGACGACCGGGCTGTCTATGAAGCCGCGGCCCACCACGGACTGTTTGAAACGGCGGAGTTCGAAGCTACCTTCGGCCGATGACACTTGGTCTCGTCCTCATGGCGCGCAAGAGCTCTCCTGACAATGCCGCCGAGCGGCGTACACGGCGTGCACGTCGGGTCGAACACGACTGATGCGAAACACCGCTTCTACCAATCGCCAGCTACCTAGCTGAAGCGCCCGCCGGCGCGACTGTTCACCGAGCGCAACGTGGAGCAAGACGGCTCGTCGAGGCTGAGCCCCCGGCGACAGGAGCGCGGCGGCGAGGTGGCGGACGAGGCGGACGAGAGTATGGGCAGCCTCGTCGGCATCCCGCCGAGATCGAAGCAAGGACGCGTGTCGGGGCCGGCGCTTCAAGAACCAAGCGGCTCGGGACGCCGTCCGGGGGGCGGCGTGGGTGTTCCTGGAGCGCGACTTGGAGCAAGCCGACGCCAGCGGCAGCGTAGAACGCGCGCAAGCCGAGCGCCGGCCGGTCGCCCGAAGGCGCGACCTGATCTTGGACCGGCGTCGCCAGGTCGGCCACGCGTCGCGCCGGAACGGCGCGGTCGTGGCCGGCTGCAGCTGGAGCACGTTCTACCGGCTTGCGGAAGTGGAGCGCGGAAGGAAGGTCCGCGCCGCGGCAGGGTGTCGACGCCTGCCGCGGAGCGGTGGATGCGCTTGCCGGTTCGGCTTTGAGCTTATGGCGCAAAAGCGCCAGCTCACGGCCTGTCAGCGGTGGATCGGCGGCGGCGCGGTCGGGCCCGCCGGTTTCTTGTTCAGCACCTGCATCGCCAAAGCGATCATGCCGGCGACGTCGGACACGGTCGCGGGCAGCACCAGGGTGGTCGACTTCTGGGCGAGCTGGCCGAACTGGTGCACGTACTGCTCGGCGACGCGGAGCTGAACGGCCTCGTAGCCGCCATCCAGGACGATCGTCTCGGCGACGCGGCGGATGCCCTCGGCGGTCGCCGACGCGACCGCGAGAATCGCCGACGCCTGGCCCTCGGCCTCGTTGATCTGCTGCTGCTTGCGCGCTTCCGAGGCCTTGATGACCTGCTGCTTCTCGCCGTCGGCGTTGTTGATCGCGGCGTCGCGCTGGCCTTCCGACGTCAGGATCACCGCGCGCTTCTCGCGCTCGGCCCGCATCTGCTTCTCCATCGCGGCGAGCACGTCGGCCGGCGGGGTGATGTTCTTGATCTCGTAGCGCAGCACCTTCACGCCCCACGACTCGGTCGCCTTGTCGAGCTCGTTGACCACCTGCGTGTTGATGTTGGTGCGCTCCTCGAAGGTGCGATCGAGATCGATCTTGCCGACCTCGCTGCGCAGCGTCGTCTGCGCCAGCTGCGAGATGGCGAAGTGGTAGTCGGAGATGCCGTAGGAGCACCGCTCCGGGTCGAGGATCTTCAGATAGAGGACGCCGTCCACCTGGACCTGCACATTGTCACGCGTGATGCAGATCTGGGCGGGGATGTCGAGCGCCGTCTCCTTCAGCGAATGCCGATAGCGGATGACGTCGACGAAGGGAAAGAGGATGTGGAAGCCGGCGTGGAGCGTGTTGTTGTAGCGGCCGAGGCGCTCGACGACGAAGGCGCTCTGCTGCGGGACGACGATGGCGGTCTTGGCGACCACGATGAGGCCGAACACGACCACGGCAATCGCGAAGATGAGAGGTCCGTTCCATTCCACTCTGCAGACTCCTTCTTGGTGCGGCTGATGTCGGTGATGTCGTGGCGGAGCACCGCGACACCCCAGGGTTCGGCCGCCGTGCCCTCAGACCCCTTCCGCCGTGATGTGAAGCATGAGCCCGTCTACCTTGCGCACGGCGCAGCGCTGGCCCCGATGCAGGATGGCCGCGCCCACGTTACGCGCGCTCCAGGCGGCCCCGCGTAGCTCGGCTCGGCCGACTTCCCCGGGCGCGATGTCTTCCTTGACCACGGCGATGTCGGCGGTCAGCGAGTCGACCAAGCCGGTATGCTCGGCGGCGCGCATGCGGCGCAGCAGCGGATCCCGGAAGAAGAACAAGGTGACGATCGAGAAGGCGCCGAACAGCACCCACTGGACCCAGAGCGGGCCGGCGATCCCGCCCAGCGACAGCAGGCTGACCAGCAGCGCGCCGACGCCGAAGAAGAGGATGAAGAACCCGCCCGGAGTGGCCAGCTCGAAGAGCCCGAGGACGAGGCCGAGCACCGCCCAATGCCACCACTGCATGTCCATAAAGGTCTCCACCAACCGCGGCCATTATGGACGGGAAGGTAGGGGCCCACAAGGCGCGATCGGCCAGCGCCGTTCGCCGGGCGCGAGCTGCGCCGGCCCGCGCGCGGCAGCCGTTCGCGCGTCCAGCCCTATGCAGAACCGAGAAGACCGCGGGTGCGGAGCCAGCCGGCCAGGCGATCCGGCCAGGTGATCAGTGCGGGATCGGTCCCGCCGAGCCCGACCCCATGCGGCCCCGGCTCGTAGATGTGCAGCTCCGCCGGCACCTTGGCCTTCCGCAGCGCCAGATAGAAGGCGACGCTGTTCTCCGCCGGCACGCCGGTGTCGGCGTCGGTGTGAAAGAGGAAGGTGGGCGGCGTGTCGGCCGTGACCTGCCGCTCGTTCGAGAGGCCGTCCAGGATGTCGGGGTGCTGCTGCTCGGGCGCCAGCAGCATGTTGCGCGATCCGCGGTGGAGCCAGTTCTCGCTCAGGGTGATCACCGGGTAGGCGAGGACGGCGAAGTCGGGCCGGGCGCTCTCGCGGTCGACCGGGTCGGCGGCGCCGGCATCGCCGCGGTCGACGTGGGAGGCGACGGTGGCCGTGAGGTGTCCTCCCGCCGAGAAGCCCATCAGGCCGACCCGGTCGCGCTGCACGCCGAAGTCGCCGGCGTGCGCGCGGACGTAGCGCAGCGCCCGACGCGCGTCGCCGAGCGGGACTGGATGGCGGTAGCGCGGCCCGAGC
>JANOIR010000173.1:0-6828 GCA_031407765.1 Vicinamibacteraceae bacterium | reverse complement strand
CCAGCGCCGAACGCATGGACCCGATCACGATAATCATGATGATGAGTGGCCGGATCCATTCCTGCCATAGCGACTGACCCCAGGTTTTGATGGACAAAGTTTTCCTCGTTTACTTGTAGTTCAGATAATCGAGAGTCAGATGAAGCATGGACCGCAGACCCAGCTCCAATCCACTTTCCTCTATGTAAAATTTCGGAGAATGATTTGAAGGCGCCTCTTCAGCCGACACGCCTCTGGGCCGCGTCCCTACAAAATAGAACAATCCCGGAATCTTCTCCTGGTAAAACGCGAAGTCCTCGGCGCCCAGAGTTGGATTTGCCAGCTCGACTCGTCCCGTTCCAGCGACTCTTTGGAGAGTGGGCATCATTCTGGCGGTCAGCGCGGCGTCGTTCCTGGTGATGGGGTAGCCCTCCTCGATCGAAATCTCGACGGTGGCCCCGGCGCTCTCGGCGATCTTCTCGATGGTCTGCCGCACGCGCCTGTGCATGTCCATCCTCATTTGGCCGTCGAGCGAACGAAGGGTGCCCAGCATCTCCACCTCATCGGGAATGATGTTGTTCCGAACGCCCCCATGAATGCTGCCGATGGTGATGATCGACGGCGCCACGGTCACATCAAGCTGGCGACTGGCAATCGTCTGCAGCCCGAGAATGATCTGAGAGGAGACGACAATGGGATCGACGCCAAGCCAGGGATACGCACCGTGGGTCTGGCGCCCCTTCACCTTGACCCGCAGCGAATCGACCGACGCCAGCAGACCGAGCGGTCTCGTTGCCAGGAACCCTGTTTCCAGTCTCGAGGTGACATGGAGGCCAAAGATCGCAGCGGGTCGCGGATTCTCCAGCACTCCCTCCTTGACCATCAGCTTCGCGCCACCCTCTTCGCCCTCCGGCGCCCCTTCTTCTGCGGGCTGGAAAATAAACTTGACCGATCCCGGCAGGTCCTTCCTCATTCCCGACAGGATCTCGGCCACTCCCATCAGGATGGCCACATGCGCGTCGTGCCCGCAGGCATGCATCACGCCGACTTCCTGATTGTTGTAGGTCGTCCGAACTTTCGATGCGAAGGGAATGTCGACCTGCTCCATGACGGGGAGGGCGTCCATATCCGCGCGAAGAGCGACCACGGGCCCCGGTTTGCCGCCCTTCAGCAGTCCCACCACGCCGGTGTGGGCCACGGCCGTCGAGACTTCGAGCCCGAGCTTGCGCAGATGATCTTCGACGAGCTTTGCGGTTCGGAACTCACGGTTCCCCAGCTCAGGGTTCTGGTGAATGTCGCGGCGCCATCGGATGACCTCGTTCATGACTCCCCGCACCTGGGAATCGATCTTTCCTGCTCGATCGTTCGGAGCCTGGCCCTTCACTGTTCCCGCCTGAATCAATGTCATTGTCGTCACCGTGGCCAGCAGGCAGATTCTCCACCGCCGCATCCTGTCGTTCATCATGGCGCCGCATTGTACCCGGCGCACTCTGGCGCAGCTGTCCCGCGTTCTCAGGGCACTGTCCCCGGGTCTGTCACCGCATAGCCGGCACTGGTCAGGAGCTTTGCCACGGCCCAATCCATTTGCTGCTCCCCATTCTCCAGCGCGCGGATCAGCGGCCGGAGGTCGTTACGCTGCTGAAACAGCTGCTGAATGAGTGTCATCTGCTCCTGCAGGACCGGGTGAGCGACCTTATGGTGGAACTTTTCCTTGAGCGCCTCCATGTCCGTACCGTGCGGATTCATGAGCGCGTCCTTGAGCATGTCATCGCCTGCGATCAGCGCAGCGCGGACCGCGCCTCTCCCCTGCCGCCACTGCACTTCGTCGTTGATGCGGATGGCCTGCTCCATCCACGATTTCGACTTCTGCAGCGCAATGGAGACCTGAAAATCATCGAGCTCTCGCCGGGCTGAGTGAACGCGTTCCGCGACTTCGCTGAACCGCGCCGCCCGTTCCGACGTCTCCTTGACGGAACGCATGAAACCATCGACGGCGAAATTCAGCTGGTTGGGACGAGGGAGAGTGCGCTCCTGAGCCGAGAGAGACGACGCCATGAGCAGCACGAGGGACACAGCAGGAATGCTCTTCCTGGTCATCTTCATCGCTGACCTCCGGTACGTATACGAGGACGCGGCAAAGGATGTCACGTGCAGTCAGAGCCTGAAAACGAATCAGCCGGCGGCAGAGTGCCGTCGGCTGAGTGACTTTCTGGAGCTTTCCCGGAGGAATCGCTACGCAGTCTCGCGGACCTGACGAATCATGCGCATGGCCTGGCGCCATTCGCGTCGCGCTCGCCAGACCAGCAAAGCCACGCCATGGAAGGGCGGGTACCACAACGGCCGCGCGCTGCTGCATGTGCTGGATCGCCTGTCGCGCCTGAACTAGTCCTGGAGTCGCGCAAGTGGACGACTCCGGAGTCGTCCGTGCACACGACTCTGGAGTCGTCGTCCGGTCAATACTCCCGGAGCATGCGCTGGATGTCGCGCGGATCGGTCGTGCGCGCCAGCGCCAGCATCAGCAGGATGCGGGCTTTGAGCGGGGCGAGATCCTCGGCGGCGAGCGTGCCCGGCGCCGCCAGGACCCGGCCCTGCTCGCCGGCGGCCACGACGCGGCCGGCTCCCGTGCGCGTCGCGCTGACGATCACCGTGCGACGGCTCGTCGCGTAGCGCAGGCCTTCGAGCTGGGTGCCGCTGGTGCCGCCCGACGCCGTCGCCAGGACGATCCCGGCGGCGCCGTTGTCGGCCGCGGCGCGTATCAAGTCGCCCGACGCGCCCTGATAGGTGAGCAGGATGTCGACGCGCGGCAGCGTGGTCAGCCCGTCCACGTCGAATTCGGCCCGCGCGCCGCCGCGCTTCTCCGTCTGCCGGGCGTAGACGACGCGATCGGCGTCGACGACGCCGAGCCGGCCGGTCGCCGACTGGAACGCGTTCAGCCGCTGCGCGTCGGTCTTGGTGACGTCGCGCGCGCCGTGGATCTCCTCGTTCATCACCACCAGCGTGCCGCGGCCGCGCGAGTCGGACGCCGCCGCGACCCGGATCGCCGCGACCAGATTGGCGGCGCCATCGAAGACCGCCGCGTCGGGCGGGCGCATCGACCCGACCACGACCACCGGCTTGTCGCTGCGCACGGTGAGATGCAGAAAGTAGGCGAGCTCCTCGAGGGTATCGGTGCCCGAGGTGACGACCACGCCAGCGCACTCGGCGTCATCGCGCAGGACGTCGTTGAGGCGCTTGGCCAGCTGCAGCCACTGCTCGAGCGTGAGCTGTCCGCTCGAGACGTTGGTGAAGGCCTCGGCCTCGACCCGGGCATGACGCTCGGCCTGCGGCGCCAGCCGGAGGAGCTCGGCGGGCGTGAGCCGGGCCCCGGCCCGGTTGGCGATGGTGCCACCGGTGGCAACCAGGCGCACCCGCGGCAGCGGCGCCTGGGCCGCGGCGGCGGGCGGCCGTACGGTCAGAGACAGGCTGCTGGCCAGTCCTGTGATCAGGAGGAAGAGATGCCGGCGACGGATCATGGGAGCGCGGCGGCGCGACCGCGGACCGCGGTCATGAAACGCTGGTGCTGGCAGCCTGCCTGTGCGCCAGCGACAGCCAGTCGGTGAGGCGGGTCACGGCCAGATCGGCGGTGGTGGCGTAGAACGGCATGAGGGCGGTTGGTCCGCCGTGGGCGTTGAGCACGTGAGCCCGCCAGCGCTCGACAGCGACTTGCGTGACTTCGACGCGATAGTCGCGTCCGTTGATGCGTTGGACGAGCCGTTGGGCGGTTATGGTCAAGGAGGTCGAACCCCGTGCTGGCGAGGGGGTATTCTAGCGATCGCACAGCGGCGATCAAGCGAACAAAGAATCGAAGTTCATCCACAACGGGAAAGCGCCGCATCGAGGGGCGCGACCCGCCGATCTTTTCTTGCTCTCCGCGACGTCTGCACAGGTGTTCCACTAGTTGTCCACACGTTTTCCACAATCGCGCTCCGGCGGGTCGCCCGAAGGCTCGTCCGCCCGGTCGTCCGGGCAGCTCGGTGCGGCGCTCGGCGCGGCGGTCGTCGCGCTCGCGTTGGTCGTCGTCCACCCAGGGCTCGGCGAGGCCGGTGACGGCCCGCCTGCGGCGCCGGCGTCGCCGATGTACCGGCTCTTCCTGCGCGACGGCTCCTCGGTCGCGACGGTGGGGGAGTTCGCCCGGACCGGGGATCGGGTGGTGGTGACGATCGGTTTGGGCGATCGGCTGACGATGACCAGCGTGCCGGCGGCGCAGGTCGACTGGCCCCGGACCGACCGCTACACGGACACGATCCGCGGCGCGCACTATGCGGCGACGCGCGGAGAAGCCGACTTCGCGGCGATGAGCGCCGTCGTCGCGCGCACACTCAGCGACGTCGCCATCACGCCGGGACGCACGGCGCAGCTCGCGCTCGCGGAACGGGCGCGGCGTCAGCTCGCCGACTGGCCGCGCGAGCACTACGGCTATCGCGCCGACGAGGTGCGGCAGACGCTGGCGCTGCTCGACGAGGTGATCGCCGGCCTCCGCGCCGCCACCGGCCAGACCGCCTTCGACGTCGCCCTGGTCGCCAACGTGCTGCCGCCGCCGCCGGAGCCGATGCTGCCGCCGCCGTCGCTGCAAGACGCGATCGAGCAGGCGCTGCGGCTGTCCATGCTGGCCGCGCCGGGCGCCGAGCGCACGGCGCTGGCGATGGAGGCGCGTGCCGCGCTGGCCGCCGCGCCGGCGGCGCCGTGGAGCACGGCGGCGCGGACCCGCGCCGACCGCCTGGTCGACACCGAACGGCGCGTCGATGGCCGCTATGCGGCGTTGACGCAGGCGACCGTTCGCGCCCTCGACCGGCCCGGCCGGACGCACGACGTCGCCGGCCTGCTGCGCGTCCGATCGCGGGTCGTGGAGCGCGACGCCGTGCTCGGTCACGCCCGGCCCGACGCCGTCGTCGGCCTGCTCGCGCTCGTCGACGCGCGCCTCGACGCGGCGCGTCGGCTCCAGCTCGCCCGCGATCACTGGGCCGGGCGCGTCCCGGCGCTGCGCCGCTACCGGCGCGAGGTGGCACCCTGGCTCGAGCTGCTCGCCGAGCATCGCCGCACGCTCGATGAGATCCGCGCCCTGTCGGGGCCGTCGACCGATCGGCTGAGCGCCTTCAATCTGGGCCTTGCGCGCCTGGCGCCGCTGCTCAAGACCGTCGGCGTACCGGGCGACGCGCGTGCCGCCCACGCCGCGATGCTCGGCGCGATCGGCCTGGCCGAGACCGCCAGCCGTGCCCGCGCCCGGGCCATCGAGACCCAGAGCCTGCCGGTGGCGTGGGAGGCGTCGGCTGCCGCCGCCGGCGCGCTGCAGATGGCCGAGCGCGCTGCCCGCGACCTCGCCGCGCTGCTGCGCCCGCCTGCCGCGCCGTGAGCACCGCGGATCTCGCGCCCGCGCCGATCACAGCCCGACGCACCCGGCTGGTGCGCGTGCCAGATCTCGCGCGCCTGCAGCAGGCCATCGCGCTGACCGCCGTCGGCGCCTCGCCGTTCCAGGCCCGCCGCACCGCCGTCGTCGTGCCGAGCACGAGCGCCGCCGACGTGCTGCGCCACACGCTCGAAGATCTCTGTCTGGTCGCGGGCTGGGTCCCCAACGCCGCCGATTGCGCCGCGCTTGGCGCGCACGACTGGCCGGCGCGTGCGGGCGCTGCCGCGCCGCTGGCCATCGCGCTGCCGCACATCGTCACCCGCGCGGGTCTCTATCGCCTCTTCGGCGAGGCGCTCGGCGACGTGGCGCGCATCGATCCCATCGGGCGCGAGATCCTGGCCGGTGCGGTGGCCCGCGACGTCGCCACGATCGGTCCGGCGCCGCCGTTTGCGTTGCGCCCGGCGCTGGTCGCCGCGATGCTCGAGCTCTACGACGCCCTCCACCGCAACCGCCGCACCATCGACGACTTCGAGCGATTGGTCGGCACCGCGCTCGAGAGCGGCGCCTCCTTCGATCGCGGCGCGGCGCGACTGCTCGAGGAAACGCGCTTCCTCGCCGCCGCCTTCCGTGCCTACGACGTGGCGCTCGGCGCCGCCGGGCTCGTCGACGAGCACGGCCTGCGCGCCTGCCTCCTCGGTCTCGACGCCGCGGCGGCGCCGCTCGCGAGCGTCGTCGTCGCCGTGCCCGACCTCGCCGCCGGGCCCGATGGCCTGTGGCCGGCCGACTACGACCTGCTCACCCGGCTCGCCGGTCTCGAGTCGCTGACCGTGGTCGCGACCGAAGCCCTGCTCGGCACCGGCTACCTGACCCGGCTCCTCGACACGCTGCCCGACATCGAGGTCGTCACGTTCGGCGGCGATCCGCCGCCGGCGCCGACGCTCGCCGGCGCCGGCGACCGGCTGGTGCACGTCTGCCGCGATCGCGAGGAGGAAGTCGCCGCGTTCGCAGGACGGGTGCGGGCGCAGGCGTTGCCGGCCCCGGCCGATGGCGCGATCGCGCTGGTGCACCAGCGGCCGCTGCCGTATCTCTATCTGGCACGCCAGGTGCTGGGCGCGCACGACGTCTCATGGCAGGCCGTCGACGCGCTGCCGCTCGCGGCGGAATCGTGGGCCGCGGCCGTCGACGTCGTCCTGACGTATGCCGCATCCGACGCGTCGCGCGCCGCCGGCCTGGCGCTGCTCTCGACGCCACTTCTGGCCTTCGCCGGCGATGCGGCCGACGCCGCCGGCGACGCCGCCCCGGATGGCGCCGGCGCGGGGCCGCCGTCGCTGGACGCCGTCGCCTTGGCCGACCGCGAGCTCGCCGATGCGCTCTTCGTCGGCGGCCGCGACCGGCTCGCCGATCTCGCGACGCGCTGGCGTGTCGAGGTCGATCGTGGCCGCGTCCGGCCGCGCCGGCGGCAGGCC
>JANOIR010000146.1:0-3053 GCA_031407765.1 Vicinamibacteraceae bacterium | reverse complement strand
GGAGGAAGCCGACGAGCTGATCGCGCTCGCCGAACGGCACGGCGCGACCCTGGCCGTCGGCCACACCGAGCGCTTCAACCCGGCCCTCACCGCCGCCCTGCCGCACATCTCGGCGCCGGGCTTCGTCGAGGTGCATCGGCTCAGCGGCTTCCGCGAGCGCAGCCTGGACATCGACGTGGTGTTCGACCTGATGATCCACGACCTCGACGTGCTGCTCGCCGCCATCGGCAGCGAGGTCACCGAGATCCAGGCCGTCGGCGTGCCGGTGCTCTCGCCGCGCATCGACATCGCCAACGTCCGCCTGACGTTCGCCTCCGGGTGCATCGCCAACCTCACGGCCAGCCGGATCAGCTTCGACACCATCCGCAAGGTGCGCTTCTTCCAGCCGCGCGCCTACATCGGCATCGACTTTGCCAAGAAGGAGGCCGAGGTCTACCGCGTGGTGGTCGGCGCCGGCGGCGCGGCCATCGATGGCGGCAAGCTGGATGTGACGCAGGTCGAGCCCTTGCAGCTCGAGCTCGAAGACTTCGTCGACGCGGTGCGCACGCGCCGGCCGCCGCGCGTCAGCGGCGTCGACGGCCGCCGCGCCCTGGCCCTGGCCCATCGCATCACGTCGCTCATGGCCGGAGGACTCCTGTCCGGAGGTGCCCCCCGATGACGACCGCCCCGACACTCGACACCATCGCGCAGAAGCTGGCCGCCGGCACGCCGCTGGAGCGTGCCGACATCGCCGTCCTGGCCGCGACCACCGATCTCGTCCAGCTCGGCATGCTCGCCTCGGACGTGCGTCGGCGCCGCACCGGCGACGCCGTCACCTACGTCCGCGTCGCCGAACATCGCATCGGCGAGCCGCTGCCCGACGCCTTTCCGGAAACGGCCGGCGAGATCCGTCTGCTGGGCGTGCCCTTGACCGCGGAAGCGGCGATCGCCAAGGCCTGGGCGGCGGTCGAGCGGGCCAACGGCGTCCCGGTGACGGCCTGGGCGCTCGCCGATCTCGTCGCGCTGGCGAAGGACCTGGAAGGCCTCGGCACGCTCGCCCGCGGCCTGCGCGAGGCGGGGCTGGCCGGCGTCGCGGACGTGCGGGTCGATCTGGTCGAGGACGCCGCGATCCAGTGGGTCATGGACGCCGGGCTGCCGCTGCCGGTCGCCGCGGTGCACGACGCACCGGCCAAGCCGGCGGTGTTCCTCCGCCGCGTCGCCAACCTGCACCGCTCGACCGGCGCGTTCCAGGCGATCGCGCCGCTGGCGAAACACGCCCCGCCGCTGGCGCCTTCGACCGGCTACGACGACACCCGGCTGGTGGCGTTGGCGACGCTGCTCGTCGAGGGCGTGGATCGCGTCCAGATCGACTGGCGCCAGCACGGCGCCAAGCTCAGTCAGGTCGGGCTCGTCTTCGGCGCCAACGATCTGGACAACGTTCCGGTGACCGACGACGCGCCGCTCGGACCCCGCCGCGCCCCGCTCGAGGAAGTGCGCCGAAACATCGTGGCGGCGTCGTTGACGCCCCTCGCCCGCACCGCGCGCTTCGAGCCGGTGGCTGGCGCGGCGAGCTGACCAGCGGCATGACCGAGACCGTCCACTGAGTCCGGTCCAACCGACGTGCCCGCAGCGTCTCCCATCGTCCGTCTCGGCGCCGTCAGCTATCTGAACACGCGACCGCTGGTCGAAGGCCTCGACACCCGGCCCGGCGTCGCGCTGCGCTTCGACGTGCCGGCCCGCTGCGCCGATCTCGTGGCGGCCGGCGAAGTCGACCTCGGGCTGGTCCCGATCATCGAGTACGCGCGGCATGCCGACGACTATGCCGTGGTGCCGGACATCTCGATCGCCTCGCTCGACGCGGTCGACTCGGTCGCGCTGTTCACGCGCCAGCCGATCGCCCGCGTCCGCACCATCGCCCTCGACGTCAGCTCGCGCACGTCGGCCGGCCTGGTCCGCCTGCTGTGCGCGCGCCACTTCGGCATCCGGCCGGCGTTCGTGCCCGCCGCGCCCGACATCCGCACCATGCTCGCCGGCGCCGATGCCGCGCTCCTGATCGGCGATCCGGCGCTGTTCCTCGATCCGGCGTCGGTCGACGCCGAGAAGATCGACCTCGGCCTGGCCTGGCGGGCGATGACCGGCCTGCCGTTCGTGTGGGCGGTGTGGGCCGGCCGGGTCGGGGCCGCGTCGCCGGCGGTCTGCCGGATGCTCTACGAGACGCGGCTGCGCGGCGTTGCCAGCATCGACGCCATCGCCCGCCGCGAGCGGCCGGACGATCCGGCCGGGCAGGGCGTCGTCGCGCGCTACCTCCGCGATACGATCACCTACGGCCTCGACGCGCCGCTCCTGGCCGGGGCGCAGGCCTACTTCGACGGCCTGGCGGGGGAGGGACTGATCCCGCGGGCGCCTCGGCTGCGCATGTTTGCCAGCGTGATCGGGACCGTCGACGGCCCGGTCACCCCGGCGGATTGCTAGTCCCCTGGAAACGTGATAGCTGGGACAAGTCCCGGAGCGCGGCGCCCGGCTGGCCAGGCGCGAGGAGCGCGCAAATCGGGGATTTGTAAGCGACGAGCAACGCCGCCAGCCGGGATGCCCCGCCCGGGAATTGTGCTAGTTATCACGTTTTCAGGGGACTAAAGCGTGGCGGGATTGGTAGAGTCGATCGTGATGCGGGACGGCACCCTCGAGCGGATCGTGGCCAAGGCCGATGCGGGCGGACGGCTCGACGCCGGCGAGGCGCTTCGGCTCTACCTCGAGGCGCCGACCGCGGTGCTCGGCCGGCTGGCCGACGCGATGCGCGCGCGCAAGCACCCCGAGCGCATCGTCACCTACATCATCGATCGCAACGTCAATTACACCAACGTCTGCGTCGCCCGCTGCAACTTCTGCGCGTTCTACCGCCCGGTCGGCCACGGCGACGGCTACGTGCTGTCCTTCGACGAGATTTTCCGCAAGATCGACGAGACGATCGCCGTCGGCGGCCAGCAGCTCCTGCTCCAGGGCGGCCACAACCCCGACCTGCCGCTCGACTGGTACGAGGATCTGTTCCGCGCCGTGAAGGCGCGCTACCCGTCGTT
>JANOIR010000144.1:0-3442 GCA_031407765.1 Vicinamibacteraceae bacterium | reverse complement strand
GGAGGAAGCCGACGAGCTGATCGCGCTCGCCGAACGGCACGGCGCGACCCTGGCCGTCGGCCACACCGAGCGCTTCAACCCGGCCCTCACCGCCGCCCTGCCGCACATCTCGGCGCCGGGCTTCGTCGAGGTGCATCGGCTGAGCGGCTTCCGCGAGCGCAGCCTGGACATCGACGTGGTGTTCGATCTGATGATCCACGACCTCGACGAAGCCCGGCGCCGTGATGTGCGGCAGCGCCGCAGTGAGGGCCGGGTTGAAGCGCTCGGTGTGGCCGACGGCCAGGGTCGCGCCGTGCCGTTCGGCGAGCGCAATCAGATGGTCGGCTTCCTCGAGCGTGCGCGTCAGCGGCTTTTCGACCAGCACCGACACGCCTCGCGCCAGCAACGGCGCCGCGGTCTCGGCGTGGACCTCGGTCGGCGTGGCCACGACCACGGCGTCGACCGCGGGCAGCGCGGAGGCGTCGGCGAACGCCTCGGTGCCGTGCGCCGCGGCGATCTCGGCGGCGCGGGCGGAGTCCGGGTCGGCGACGCCGACCAGCGCCACGCCGGGCAGGCCGGCGAGGATCCGCGCGTGGTGCTTGCCGAGGTGCCCGACGCCGACGACGGCGACGCGCAGTGTGTGATTGGCGGTCGCGCTCTCAGTCACGACGGCACCTCGGCACCCGCTGCGGCGGCCTGGCGCTGCCGGCCGACGACGGCGATGCCGGCCTCGTCGGCGGCCGCGATCACCGCCGCCGGACCGTCGATCAGCAGCGTCTTGCCCGCATCGACCGACAGCGTCGTCGCGCCGGCGGCGCGCATCGCGGCGATCGTCGGGACGCCGACGACCGGCACGTCGAAGCGCATGTCCTGCTTCGGCTTCGCCACCTTGACCACGACGGCCCCGGCCCCGGCCAGCCGTCCAGCGCGGGCGATCGTCTCGTCGGTGCCCTCCATCGCCTCGACCGCGACGACGGCGCGATCCTTGACGACGATGGTCTGGCCGATGTCGAGGCCGGCAACCGCATCGGCCTGGCTGTAGCCGAACGCGAGGTCGCCCTCTTCGCGAACGTCCGGGCCACGGCGGGTCAGCACGCCCGAGCCGGCCAGCAGCGGGGACAGGAACGCGGTCGAATCGAGCAGGCCGATGCCCTTCTCCTGCATGACCTCGGCGACGGCGGCAATCAGCGAGTCGGTGCTCTTCGACGTCAGGCGCCGGATCACCGAGAGCAGCGTCAGGTCGGGCATGAAGTCCGAGAAGATCTTCACGTGCTTGACCTGCCCCGCCATCACCGCCTCGGTGATCGAGGCGGCCTTCAGCACCGAGATCACCTTGCCGAGCTGACCGAGCGAGACCCAATGCAGCGCCGCGCCGCACGCCTCGGCGGCGGCGACGAGGGCGGGCTCGGCTTCATCCTTGATGGCGACGACGGTGACGGGCCGGCCCTGCGCGTGCGCGGCCTCGAGGACCAGGCAGGGGAATCGGCCATTGCCGGCGATCAGCCCGAGCGGGAGCGCGTGCGCCGGCACGGTCACGGGCAGCTACTCGTCCGCCACGACCGCGTCGTCGGCCCGCCGCGTCAGCGTCCGGCGCAACACCACGCCGCGCGACGACGTGCGGATGAAGTCGATGAGATGGCCAACTTCGGGGCACGCCAGCGCCTTGTCGCGCTCGATTTCGGCCAGCGCCCGCGTCGTGTTCAGCTTCGAGGTGAGCAGGTAGCGATAGGCCTGTTTCAGCTTGGCGATGGCGTCGGCGGGGATCCGCCGCCGGACCAGGCCGATGGTGTTCAAGCCGTAGTTGCGCGCCGGCCGGTTGCCGACCGTCTTGGCGAACGGCAGGGCGTCCTTGGTGATCACCGAAAAGCCGCCGATGAAGGCGTGGCGGCCGATCCGGCAGAACTGGTGCACCGCCGAGAACGCGCTGATCGTCGCACAGTCCTGCACGGTGACGTGGCCGCCGAGCGTGGCCGCGTTGCCGAAGATGGTGTCGTCGCCGACGTGGCAGTCGTGCGCGACGTGCGCATAGGCCATGAAGACGTTGCGGTCGCCGATGGTGGTGATGCCGCCGCCGCCGACGGTGCCGCGGTGGATCGTGACGAACTCGCGGAACACGTTCTTCTGGCCGATGACGAGGCGGGTCGGCTCGCCGGCGTACTTGAGGTCTTGCGGCCGCAGGCCGACCGAGACCAGCGGGAACACTTCGTTGTCGTCGCCGAGCTCGGTGTGCCCGTCGATCACCGCCGACGCGCCGACCTTGCAGCGGCGGCCGAGGCGGACGTGCGGGCCGATCGTCGCGTTCGGGCCGATGGTGGATCCGGCACCGATGACCGCCGCCGGATCGACGTTCGCGGTCGGGTGGATGGCGATGCCGTTGCGCTCGAGCGCCATCACCAGCGTGGCTTCGGCGACGACCTGATCGTCGACCAGCGCCTGGCCGGCGACGCGCGCGATCGGGCCGCGCTCGGCGATGAGCCGTACCGCCAGCCGGACCCGGTCGCCGGGCACGATCTGGCGGCGGAACTTGACGCCATCGACGCCGCGCAGGGAGGCCCGCGTCTCGAGCGGCTCGCCGTCGCGATCGAGGAGCAGGATCGCCGCGGCCTGGGCCAGTGACTCGAGCATCAGGACGCCTGGCATCACCGGCTGGCCCGGGAAATGGCCCTGGAAGAAGTCCTCGCTGACCGTGACGCTCTTCACCGCCTCGAGCGCGCGGCCGCGATCGTGCGAGACCACGGCGTCCACGAGGGGCACCGGATAGCGGTACGTCAGCCGGTCGAGCGCGGGAGGCGTGATGCTAGGCACTGGGAGGCGCGAGCGGGCGAGAGCGGGGGCGCCGGGACGATGCGCGCCAGGGCCACCGAAGCGGCCCTGGCGGAACTGCGGCTGGGCCGCCGACGCGGCCCCGGGGGCCGCGAAGGCGGCTACTTCTTGGGCGCCGCGGCGGCGGCCGCGTCGAGCTTCTTGATGATGTCGGTCGTGATGTCGAGCCCCGGATCGGCCCAGACCACGCCCGAATCGATGCTGCTGAACACCATGTGCAGGTTCTTGGTCGCCGCGACCTCGGACAGCACCGGCAGCAGCTTGCGCTGAAACTCGAGCTGCAGCTCGTTCTGCAGGTCCTCGACCGCCTTCTGGGCGTCCTGCGTGGCGCGCTGCAGGTCGGTCTGCAGCCGCTCGACTTCCTTCTGCTGGGTGGTCCGGACCGACTCGCTCAGCACCGACGCGCTGGTCTCGAGCCGCTTGCGCGCCTCTTCGAACTTGGTGTTGCGCGCGACGAGGTCCTTTTCCTTCTCCTCACGCAGCGAGGAGAGCCGCTTGGTCGCGGCCTGCCCTTCGGTCGACTCCGACGCGATGCGCTGGACGTTCACGTAGGCGATCTTGGCGCCCTCCGGGAACGGACGCGGCGGGGTCGCGGGCGCGGCGGCGGGCGGCGTCTGCGCCGCGGGGGCGGCGGCCGGCG
>JANOIR010000138.1:0-14259 GCA_031407765.1 Vicinamibacteraceae bacterium | reverse complement strand
CCGAGGCCGCCGCGATGCCGTGGGTCAGCGGTCGCATCCTGGTCAAGTTCCGCGACGGGGAGCACGCCGAGCGCGTGGCGATCGATCCGTCGGCCGACCCGGCGGAGGCCGCGCGCCTCTACGCCGCCCGCGGCGACGTCGAGTTCGCGCAGCCCGACTACCGCGCCCATCCTCACTTCCGCCCCAACGATCCGCTGTTCGCCAACCAGTGGAACCTGAGCGCGCTGCGCATGGAACAGGCCTGGGACGTCAACCCGGGCGCGACCAGCGCCGTGGTGGTCGCCGTGCTCGACACCGGCCTGGCCTACGACACCGCGACCTATCAGTACAACGCGCGCGGGGTGGCGGTCGGATCGCGCCGCTACCCGGCGCTGGGCCGCGTCGTCATCCCGTTCGCCACCGCGCCGGAGCTGGCTGGCGCCGGCCGCTTCGTCGCGCCACGCGACTTCATCTGGGACGACGACGCGCCGGTCGATCTCGACGGCCACGGCACCCACGTCGCCGGCACCATCGGCCAGCTGACCAACAACGGCGTCGGGGTCGCCGGCATGGCGTTCAACGTCCGGCTGATGCCGGTCAAGGTGATCGCCGGCGACTGGGACTTCATCTTCGGCGCGCCGAATGAGGCGACGACGTCGATCGTGGCAAGCGGGATCCGCTACGCCGCCGACAACGGCGCCAACGTGATCAACATGAGCTTCGGCTTCGATGGCGGCGGGACGCAGCCGGCCATCGAAGAGGCGCTGCGCTACGCCGTGAACAAAGGCGTGTTCGTCGCGTTGTCGGCCGGTAACGGCTTCGATGACGGCAACCCGGAGGAAGCCCTCGCCGAGATCGCCACCAGGGTGGACGGCGTGATCTCGGTCGGCGCGGTGGGGCGCGACCTGGCTCGCGCCTTCTACTCGAGCTCGCGCTCGTCGGTCGAGATCGCGGCACCCGGCGGCAACTTCCGCGTCGGCGGCGACGGCGGCGGCGTGATCCAGCAGACCTACGATCCGACGGCCTCGGCGGTCGATCCGCTGTTGGGTCCGGTGGCCCTGTTCCACGCGCCACGCTACGACGTGTTCGGCTACGAGGCCTATCAGGGCACGTCCATGGCTTCCCCGCACGTCGCCGGGCTGGCAGCGCTCCTGGTCCAGCAGGGCATCACCAAGCCGGCGGCGATCGAGGCGGCGATCAAGCGCTTCGCCTCCGACCGCGGCAGCACCGGCCGGGACAACGACTTCGGCTTCGGCCTGATCAGCCCGCGCGAGACGCTGCGCGGACTGGGGCTGACCCGATGACGCGCCGGATCGTCGCTCTAGCCATGATCGCGCTCGGGATGCCGCTGGCCGCCGCAGCCCAGGGCTCCAGGCCCGGCCTCGGCGCCAGCCGCGTCGCCGCCCCGACCGCCACGATCTACGCCCGCTGCGATCCGTCGTCGCCACCGCGCGCCGTACTGCGGCGCGGCGATGCGGTGACGATCGAAGCGGTCAACGAGGACTGGGTCTCGGTCCGCGTCGATGCCAGCGACGAGCGCGGCTGCCTGCGGCGCACCGAGCTCGAGCCGTCACGGGTCATCGAGCGCGCCGGCGAGGCTCGCCGCGCGCGGGAGATCGACCGCGCCCGCGGCGGCACCGGCCGCGGCCCCGCCCTGCCCAGTCCGACGGGGCGCCGGCTGCGCATCGCCGTCTTCGGCACCGCCGGGCTCTTCACCGCCACCGCCCAGAAGAGCTTCGACGCCGTCCTCGACACCCGCAGCGGCATGGACGTCGGCGTCGGCGCGCAGGTGGCGTGGCAGTCGGGCCGACTGCGCGGACTGTTCGTCGAGGTCGATGCCTCCCGCTTCGAGGAGACCGGCCAGCGGGTCTTCATCGACGACGGCGAGGTGTTCGGGCTCGGCATCCCGCTGACGATCGGGCTGACGCCGATCGAAGTGTCCGCCGGCTATCGCCTGAACGCGGTGCGGCGGACGCGCGGCGGCGTGGTCGCCTCGCGCGTCGCCTACTTCCTCGGCGGCGGCGTCGGCAGCATCGGCTATCGCGAAACGGACGACGAGGGCGCCATCACCGACCGCTTCACCGCCTACCACGTGATGGGCGGCGGCGACGTGACGCTGTGGCGCCTGATCCAGGTCGGCGCTGAAGCACGCTATCGCTGGGTGCCGGACGGCCTCGGCGTCGGCGGCGTCTCGGACACCTTCAACGAGACCGATCTTGGCGGGACGACGATCCGAGTCCGCATCGGCATTGGCTTTTAGGTCGGTCGCGGCACCCGCACGGCGGCCGACGACCGGCCCGACCGCCTTCACGCGGCGGGTCATGGCCATCGTGCGCAGCATCCCGCCGGGGCGGGTCGCCACCTATGGGGACGTCGCCGTCCTGGCCGGCCGGACCGGCGCCGCCCGCGCCGTCGGCAACGTCATGCGGAGCTGCGAAGACCCCTCGGTCCCCTGCCACCGGGTGATCGCCGCCGGCGGGGCCTTGGGCGGCTACACCGACCCGCAGCGCAAGAAACAGCGCCTGGCGGCCGAGGGGGTGACTTTTTCGGGCCGCCGGGTGCGCGGTTTCGCGGCCCTGCGCTGGTCGGGCGAGGCCGCGGCAACCCCACGCCGCCGGCGTCCCGTCTAACGGGTGTTGGAAATGACGCTCGCCGCCACCTCGGGCCTCGACGCATCGCCCTACGACGACGACCGCCGCCTGGCGGCGCGCTGCCGCGCCGGGGAGCGTGACGCCTGCGAAGAGCTGTATCGCCGCCACGCGCCGAGGGTCCTGGGCCTGGCCCGGCGGATGGTCGGGTCGGCCGAGGACGCCGAGGACGCCGTCCAGGACGTGTTCCTGGCCGTCTTCCGCAAGCTCGAGTCGTTCCGCGGCGAGTCGTCGCTGTCGACGTGGCTCTATCGCCTGGCGATGAACGTCTGCCTCGATCGCCTGCGCAGCCGCGGACACCGCGAGCGCAAGGTGACCGACATGTTCGACACCGACGACGCCGCGCACGTCACCGCGCCGGCGCCGGCCGGGCGGCTCAGCCCTGGCGCGGCCATCGATTTGGAGCGGGCCATCGCAGCGCTCCCCAACGCGGCCCGGGCCGCTTTCCTCCTGCACGACGTGGAGGGCTTCGACCATCGCGAGGTCGGCAGCATCCTCGGCATCGCCGAGGGCACGTCGAAGTCGCAGGTGCACAAAGCGCGGCTGCGTATCCGCAGCTTCCTGCACCAGCCCCGGGCGGCCACCGCTGGCCGCGCCACGAACGGACGATGACCATGACCTGCCACGACGCCGAATCGCTCCTGCACGACGCGCTCGATGCGCCGCTCCCGCCCGGCGACGCCGCGGCGCTGGCCGCGCACCTCGAGACCTGCGCCGCGTGCCGCGATCTCGAGGCTGACCTGGCGCTGCTGCGCGAAGCGACGACCGGCCTCGACCGCCCGATCCTGCCGGCTCGCGGCTGGGCCACGCTCGCTGCGCAGCTCGAACGCGAAGGCCTGCTGGCGGCGGCGCCGAACCCGTCCCGCGGATCGTGGCGTGGCTACGCGTGGATGGCGCTGGCCGCGACGCTCCTCACCGGCGTCGGCGCGTCGCTGGTGTGGCGCGGCACCGAGCGCGTGGCGCCGTCGGTTCCGACCGTCGCCGTGCCGCCGGTCGCGGTCCCCGGCAACGCGCGCGACGCGCGCGTCGTCGAATCCATCGAGATCGAGCTGCGGCTCGCCGCCGAGCACTACGAGAAGGCCATCACGGCGCTCGAAGGGCTCGCCGCCGAGGACCGGACGCGGCTCGATCCGGCGGTGGCCCAGGTCGTCGAGCGCAGTCTCGGGCTCATCGACATCGCCATCGCCGACAGCCGGAAGGCGCTGCAGGGGCAGCCCGGGAGCCTCGTGGCGCAGGCCAGCCTGTTCGACGCCTATCGACAGAAGGTCTCGCTGCTGCAGGACCTGATCACGATGGCCAGTGAAGCGAAACGGACCGGCGCCGAAGGTGCTGGTCGAGACCGGAGTCGGTCATGAGCGCCGCGGCCGCGGCACCACGACGGCCCCATCGGCAACACCCGCGCGAGCGGGACGCGAGACGGAGACGAGCGATGACGACGAGATTCGGAGCCTGGGCACTGGCGGCACTGCTCGCCGCGCCCGTCGCGGCCGGCGCGCATGCGAACGAGCCGGACGAACATCAGGGACGCAAGGAGGGCGACCGCCAGATCGCCGACGCGCCGCCGCAGGTGCGGTCCTTCAACGTCGGCGCCAACGGCAGCCTGAAGCTGGCCAACGTGGCCGGCGACGTCAAGGTCACGGGCGGCAGCGGCACCGAGATCAAGATCGAGGCGGTCGTGCACGGCAAGGGCAAGACCGACGCCGAGGCCCGGGCCCAGTTCGACAGCGTCAAGGTCGACATGCGCCAGAACGGCAACCGCGTCGAGGTCGAGACGACGCACCAGAACCACAGCCGCGCCTGGGTCGATTACACCGTCGTGGTGCCGACCGGCGCGTCGGTCGAGGTGCGCTCGGTGTCGGGCGACGTGTACGTCAGCGAGGTCGGCGGGAGCGCGCGCGCCGAGACGGTGAGCGGTGACATCGTCGCCACCGGCCTGGCCCAGGTTGCGGCGCTGCGAAGCGTCAGCGGCGACGTCCGTGCCACCGGCCTCTCGTCGGACGGTGCGGTGTCGTTCAACAGCGTCAGCGGCGACGTGATGATCACCAAGCTGAAGGCGAAGACGGCAACCTTCGAGACGGTCAGCGGCGACGCTCGCGTCGACGGCTGCGAGTGCGGCGGCGCCCAGTCGTCGTCGGTCAGCGGCGACGTGGGCTACATCGGCACGCTGGCCAAGGGCGGCCGCTACGTCTTCAACTCGCACTCAGGCGACATCGTGCTGATTACGCCGAGCGGCTTCGAGCTGAACGCGGCGACGTTCAGCGGCGAGCTACGCGTCGACGGGCTCACCGGCCAGGGCGACACGGATCGGCACGGTCCGGGTCGCACCCGCCGCGGCACCGTCGGTGGCGGCGGCGCAGTCGTCGAAGCCAAGACGTTCTCGGGCGACCTGCGCATCAACCGCCCGCGCTGACGCCGACGTGCCGAACGGTCGCCGCTCTCGCGGCCGTTCGCGCCCCGCTTCATTCGTGTCGTTCCGTTCGTGTCGGCCCGACCCCACTTCCCCACTCCGAGGACTCTCGCAATGAACCGTGTCGCTCGCGCCTGCGCGGCGCTCGTGGTGTCGGGTGTCTTCGCGGCGACTGCGGCCGGGCAGGACGCCGCCGGCACGGCCGGGTCCGGGACGACGGCGGCCGCGATGCCGCGGCTGACCGACTGGTTCCTCTCCACCGGACGCTGGGCTGACGATCCACAGATTTACGTCCGTGAGGTCGGCCGCGGACCGCGGACCGTCGTGATGCTGCACGGCGGCTGGGGCGCCGAGCACGGCGGCCTGGTCACGGCGGTGCGGGGCATCGACGACGGGCATCGCTTCGTCCTCTACGATCAGCGCGGCTCGCTTCGATCGCCGGCGCCCGATGCGTCGATCACCTTCGATCGGCACGTCGAGGATCTCGAGCTGTTGCGACGCGAGCTGGGCCTCGAGCGGATGACGCTGGTCGGTCACTCGATGGGCGCCATCCTCGCCAGCGCATACGCCACCAAGTACCCGACCCGCATCGAGCGGCTGGTGCTGGTCTCGCCGGCGTACTTGAAAAACCCGATTCCGGAGTCCGAGAAGCCCCTGCAGCATCAGGGCTACCTCGCGACGCAGACGTTCCTGACGCGCCCCGCGGTGGCGCGCGAGTTCCAGGCGCTCCGCCTGGAGCGCACGGAGCCGCCGCTGTCGTCGCAGGAGGAGACCGCGAAGTTCCGCATTGGCTTCGCCGCACGGATGCTGGCCGACGTCGCCAAGTGGCGGGGGCTCGAGGGTGGGCGCACCCTGTTCAAGGCCCACGTCGGACCGCTGACCACCAAGACATATCCGGCCGGCGGGTGGGACTATGTCGCCGAGTTCGCCCAGCGCTCCTACCCCGTCGGCATCATCGTCGGTGACCGGGACTTTCTCGATATGGGCACGCCGCTGCTCTCGGCATGGGCCCGCGCTGTGCCGCGCCTCCAGCTCAGCATCCTTCCGGACGCCGGGCATCTGCCGTGGATTGACCAGCCGGACGCGTTCCGGGCTCTGCTGCAGCACCACATCGGCCGATCGGAGCTTGCGACGGCAGGCGCACGTTAGTGCGTTGTAACCCGGCACGCACCTTGCGATAATGCCGGCCGGAGGCTCTTCGGATGAAACCCACTTTACTCGCAGGCGCGTTCGCATTCCTGGTCGTCGGCGCCACGCCGGTTGCCCTCATGGCGCAGGCCACCCAGCCGCTCCAGCAGCCGAACTCGGAGGCCGCTGCCATGGTGCCGCCCGGCGAGCTCGCGCTCGGCTCGGTGCGCGTCCCCAAGGGGCTCAAGGCGGACGGCAAAGTGCTCCCCGCGGGCACATATCGTGTCCGGCTGACGCCGGAAGAAGCGGCCGGCAAGGCGCCGGGGGCGACTGCCGCCTATGAGCGCTACGTCGAATTCGTACAGGGCACCGTGGTCAAAGGCCGCGAGGTCGTGAGCATCGTGCCCAGCGCGGACATCGGCAAAGTGGCCAAGGGCAAGGGCCCGGCGCCGGGCGCGTCGCGCGTCCAGAAGCTGCGCGGCGACGACTACACCCGGGTCTGGATCAATCGTGGCGGCAACCACTATTTGATTCACTTGACTGCCGGATGAGTTAGGTTTCGAGACACAGTCTCTCGGCGTGAAGGCCCGTGGTGCGCGCAGCGTATCGCGGGTCTTCGTGCGTACAAACGGCATCGTGCGGCGGCCGGGGCCCTGTCACGCCAGCAGTCCGGTACGGAGCCGCTCATTGGCGAAGGCCGCCAGCGCCGCGGGGTCTGTCCCCGATGGCAGCACGCCGTCCAGGGCGAGCATGGCGATGCCGTGGACGACCGACCAGATGTAGAGCCCCAGCGTCATCGGGTCGTCGGGCCGCACCAGCCGGTCGCGCTGGAGGTCGACGATGGCATCGACCAGCACGCGAAACGCATCGGTCGAGTCGTCGGCACCGGCCTTGACCGCGTCGTGCCGGTCCCTCATCCCGCCGAACATCACCCGGTAGTGCGACGGGTGCGTGACCGCGAACCTCACATAGGCGAGCCCCATGGCGTCGAGGCCCTCACGGCCGCGTCCGGCCGCGATCCACGCCTCCAGCAGCGCCTTGCGGAGTGTCCGGAAGCCGTCGGCGGCGACCTCGTCGAGCAGCGCCTGCTTGTCGGCAAAGTGCCGGTAGAGCGCGCTGCGTGACACGCCGAGGCGGTCGCCGACACCGCGCAGCGTCAACGCGGTCGCCCCCTGGCTTTGGATCGTCTGCACCGCTTCCAGCACCAGGGCCCGGCGCAGGTCGCCGTGATGGTAGCGATCCGGCGGCCGACGGACGGGGCGGGCCGGACGGGCGGGTCGGGCCGGGTGCGGCGGCATCGCGACCATCCTATCGCCTGGGTGTTGACATCGTCAACATTCCGGCATAGCTTGATGTTGACACCGGCAACATCTAAACGCCGGAGCCGAGGAGCCGTCCGATGCCGATACTCACCCGCTTGTGGCGCACCGACCGAGTGCTGGTCGCCACTGGCCTGATCCTGGCCGCCTTGATTCCCGTCGCGCTGGCCGGCTTGTGGCTGGATCCGCGGATCATCGCCGGCGCGCCGGCCTGGCTCAAGCCGCTCAAGTTCGCGATCTCGACCGCGCTCTATGCGTTCACGCTGGCCTGGGTGTTCGCCTACCTGCCGGAGTGGAGACGCACGCGGTCGATCGTCGGCCGCGGCACCGCGGCCGCCTTCCTGATCGAGCTGGCGATCATCGACGGCCAGGCGATGCGAGGCACCGCCAGCCATTTCAACGTGGCGACGCCGCTCGACATGACGCTCTTCGCGATCATGGGGCTGGCGATCGTCCTGCAGACGGTGCTCGCGGCGGTGCTCACCGTGGCGGTCTGGCGGCAGCGGTTCGCCGATCCGGCGCTCGGCTGGGCGCTGCGTCTTGGCCTGGCTCTGAGCGTCGCCGGCGCGTCGACCGGCGGCCTGATGACGCAGCCGACCGCGGCCCAGATCACCGATGCGCAGGCCACGCACCGGATGCCGATCTCGGGCGCCCACACCGTCGGCGCGCCAGACGGCGGCCCGGGCTTGCCGATGACCGGATGGAGCACGCAGCACGGCGACATCCGCGTGCCGCACTTCGTCGGCCTGCACGCCTGGCAGGTACTGCCGCTGTTCGTACTGATCGCGTTCCGCGGGGCAAGCGATCGCGCCCGGACCCGCCTGGCCATCGCTGCGAGCGGCGTCTACGCCGCCGTTTTCGTCGCCCTGCTCGTGCAGGCCTTGCGCGGCCTGCCCTTTCTCCCTGTCTAGTGGAGGGATGTTATGACGCCCGACCAGATCTTCGCGATCGTCAATCCCCTCGCCGCGCTGGCGTGGCTCGTGCTGCTCGTGGCGCCGCGACGGGCGCCGATCGTCACCGGCCTCGTCGTGCCGGCGATCCTCGCCGCCCTCTACGCCGCGCTCATCGTCCTCAACTGGGGCACCAGCGACGGCGGCTTCTCGACGCTGGCAGCCGTGGCGCAGTTGTTCGCCAATCGCTGGCTGCTGCTCGCCGGCTGGGTGCACTACCTCTGCTTCGACCTGCTGGTGGGGACGTGGGAGGTCCAGGACGCCCGGGCGCGAGGCGTCCCGCACCTGCTGGTCGTCCCGTGCCTGGTGCTCACGTTCCTGTTCGGACCGGCCGGGTGGTTGTTGTATAAGGGGCTCGCTTCCATCCATTCGCGATCGGCCGCCTGATCGCAGGAGAACCGCCCATGTTCCGTGCCCGCTCGCTCGTCTTCGCCACCGCCTGCCTTCTCGCTGCCGTCCAAGCCATCGCCGGTCCCCCGCCGCCGGCCGGATGGACCGACGGCTACGTCACGGCCAACGGCATCCGCCTCCACTATTGGCGCACCGGCGGCGCCAAGCCGGCGCTGGTGATGGCGCACGGGTCGTCCGACGACGCGCTGTGCTGGACCAACCTGGCGCGCGAGCTGACCGACCGCTACGACGTGATCATGTTCGACGCGCGCGGGCACGGGCTCTCGGATCCGCCGACCGCCGCCGACGGCGTCGACGTGCAGGTCGAGGATCTCGCCGGCCTGATCCGCGAGCTGAAGCTCGACAAGCCGATCCTGATGGGCCACTCGATGGGCAGCGCCTCGGTGGCCTGGTTCGCCGCGAAGTATCCCGAGGTGCCGCGCGCCGTCATCCTCGAGGACCCGGCGCTGGTGCGTCCGGCGACGCCGGCGGCACCGACCGGCGCCGCTGCGCTCCCGGTCGACGAGCGTCGCGCCAACGTCCTCAAGCGCAACAACCTCAGTGAAGCCGCGCTCGTCGCCGACTGCATGAAGAATTCGCCCAAGTGGGGCCAGGCGGAGTGCGAGACCTGGGCGCCGTCGAAACGCCGGCATCACCCCGACACCGTGCGCGTCAACAACGCGCTGCGCCCGCCGATGCGCGAGCTGCTGCCGAAGATCACGGCGCCGACGCTGATCCTCAAGGCCGACGCGCAGGGCGAGCTGCGAGCCCAGAACGACGAAGTGGCGAAGCTGCTGCCGAAGGGCCGCCTGGTCCACATCGCCGGGGCCGGCCACAACGTCCGCCGCGAGAACAAAGCGCAGACGCTCGAAGTCCTGAACGCGTTCCTCGCCGGCTCGTAACGCGAGATCAGCGGGTCAGGGTCGACGTCCAGCGCGTGCCGCTGGTGGCAATCCCCGTCGCCCATTCCCGCCGGCTCCATGCCGTCGCCGCCGCCGGCGGCGGCGGAGCCGGTTCGACCGGATCGACCGGCGTCGCCGTCGCCGGAAACAGCCGCGCGACCACGGCCTCGGCGATCGCGCCGGCGACGTCGGCGGTCACCGCCAACGGATCGTCGAGCTGCCGGTCGTAGCCGCTCGCCCAGCGGTGCGTTTCGTCGCGCTGGTCGATCAGCGTGGCCAGGACGCGCAGCCGATCGCCCACCACCCGCACGCTGCCCTCGATGCGGTAGCTGCGGCGCGCTGGCGCATCGGCAGCATCCGGCTGCCGCGTCAGCACGTCCAGGCGCTCGGCGCCGCGATGCGCCAGTTGAGCCACCAGTTCCTCCGTGAGCGCGTCGTCGAGCGCGTCCGCGGTTCCATCCCCGCGGGTCACGAACGGGCGGACGATGAGTCGAGGCCGCACCGCGACGATCGGCCGCCGCTCGTCGACGCGCCCGGCCGCATCGAGGCGGGCGACGAGGCGGTAGCCGCGCCGGGGCACCGTCTCGACGAACCGCGGATCGGTGGCATCGTCGCCGAGCGCCACGCGCAGGCGGCGGATGGCGGCGTTGACGCTGTGCTCGAAGTCGACCGAGGTGCCGTCCGGCCACAGCCGGCGCTCGATCGCGTTGCGCGTGACGACGCTGCCGGCCTGCTCGATCAGCAGCGCCAGGATCTGGAACGGCTGCTGCTGCAGGCGAATGGTCTCGCCGCCGCGACGGACCTCGTGACGCCGCATGTCGATTTCGACGCCGCCGACGCGGAGCACGGCGGCGGTCGGATTGGGACGGACGGTCGCGCCGGGGCCGTCGGCGCGCCGCCGCAGATCAACGAAAGAAGACATAGTCGGTGCCGTAGGACACGAGCGCGAGGGCGCCCGCATCAGTTGATTGTGAACAACCGGTCGATGGCGCGACGCCGCCGACCGTGTGGATTCGCTGGATGTGCGTGGCCTGGGACAGCAGCCCGCCGCCGGTCGGGCCGCGGCGCGATCCGGCCCGCTCCAGCAGCAGCCAGGGGATGTTGCCGGCGCCGATGATCGCCGGATCGTCGACGATCTGGGCCGCGCGCGCCCACACCCGGCTGCTGTCGAACGAGCCCTGCCACGTGGCGCGGGCCACGCCGGCCTCGTCGGGGTTGGGGCTGAGGAAGTGCGTGGTGAGCTGCTGCTCGAAGCCGGCCAACCGGACGAAGAGCGTCGCCTGCGGGCCGTAGAACCGCCATGCCAGGCCGGTGCCGGTCGCGACGCAGACGTAGTTCTGGGTGCCAACGGCATGCGTGCGCAGGAAGGGCGTGACGCCGGCGGGCACCAGCACCGGCGGGATCGGTGCATCGGCGGGCCCGGCCGCCGCGGTGGCCGCGGACGTCGCGTGCAGCGCCAGCGCCAGCAGCGCGGCGCCGAACCAGCGGCGGGCCACGATGCCGTCCTGCGCCGCGATCGCGAAGAGGAGCCGTGGGACGCCGATCAGCCCCGCCACGCACCCCTGGGTGAAATTCGCCACACGTCTTGCCATCGAATGCCTCCGACGCGGCGCCTCGTGCGCCGTGTTCTCGATCGGGACGCCATGTCCCGTCATGTGAAAGATCGAGAACGGCGGGCAAAAGACGACGCGCCTCCGCCCAGGCGCGGGTCAGCGGGCGAGATCGGCGGGGATGGGACGACCCCAGGCGCCGTGGAGCGCGGCGAGGCGGGTCCGGTTGGCGTCCCGCTCGCGGGCCTGCGGCCCGGCGATCGGCTGGAGCACGCGATCGGCGGTGCGCATCAGGGGTTCGGCCTCGGCGTAGTTCCCCCGGGCGGACAGGGCCGCCCCGAGGAGGCTCTGCACCTGCGCGATGCGCCAGTCGTCGGCCCGCAGGCCCGCCGTGCGCACGCGAAGCGCCTCGCGCAGCGACGCCTCGGTCGCGGCGGCCGCGCCGCGGGCGATCCGCACGCGCGCGAGGTGCACCAGGTAGGTCGCGATCTTGGGATGGTCGGCCGGCAGCTCGGCCCGGCCGATGCGCACCATGTCGTTGAAGATCTGCTCCGCTTCGGCCAGGCGTCCCTGCAGCTCGACCGTCACGCCAAGGGTGCTCAGCGAGCTGGCGTACTCCTCGTGCTGCTCGCCGAACACGCGCCGCTGGATCGCCAGCCCCTGCCGCGCCAGCGCTTCGGCGGAGACGGCATCGCCCTTGGCGATGAGCAGGTTGGCCATGTTGCCCATCGATGCCGCGGTGTTGGGGTGGTCGGGCCCGAGGACGCGCGTCGCGGTGGCGAGGTTCTCGCGGAGCAGGGTCTCGGCGCCGGCAAGATCTCCGCGGCGCATGAGGATCTGGCCGAGGTCGCTCTTGCTGGTGGCGGTCTCGCGGTGTTCCTCGCCGAAGACCTCCTTGCGGATGCCGAGCGCCTCGCGCGCCGGCGGCTCGGCCTCGGCGTTCCGCCCCAGATCGACCAGCGCGCGCGAGAGCTCGACGAGCGTGATCGCGACGTCGGCGTGGCGCGAGCCGAGCACCTGGCGCCGCATGGCGAGGCTCTCCCGCAGGAGCGGCTCGGCCTCTGCCGGCTGGCCCATCTCCCGGTGCAGGACGCCCAGGTTATTGAGGCTCTGCGCCAGGCGGGCGTCGGCCGGACCGAGCGCACGGCGGCCGGTGGCGACCGCCTGCTCGAGCAGCGGCAGCGCCTTCTCGAGGCGTCCCATGCGCTCGAAGGTCCGGCCGATCACGGCGAACATCTCGGTCTGCAGCTCGGGCCGATCGCCGAGCTCGCGCGCGACCCGCGCCGCGCCCAGATCGAGCAGGCTCTGGACCGTGGGCTCGGTCGCGTCCGGGTTGCGATACGGATCCGCGCCGGTCAGCAGATCGGTGAGCAGCGCGCTGACCTGCGACGCCTTGTCGGCCTCGTAGCGGGCGCGGTCGCGCTCGGTGGCCAGGCGCATGGTGTAAAAGGCGACGACGGCGACGAGGACGGCCAGCGCCGCGACACCGGCGGCCAACGGGCGCCAGTGGCGCTGCACGAACTTGCCGGTGCGGTAGCGCAGCGTATCCGGCCGCGCCGTGATCGGCTGGTGATCGAGGACGCGGCGCAGGTCCTCGGCGAACTCGACCACCGAGGCATAGCGCTCGGCCGGGTTGCTCTTGAGCGCCTTGGCGACGATCGTCTCGAGATCACCGCGCAGGACGCGGCGCAGGCGATCCGGCGTGGTGGCCCGCTGCTCAGCGCGCTCCGCCGCGAGCCGCACGTCCTCGCTGAGGGCCGCGGCCGACAGCCGCAGGGTCTTGCCGACCGTGATCGCCTTGACGAACTCGATCGGCGATCCGGCGCCCAGGCCGGTCGGATGCTGCCCCGTGAGCAGCTCGAAGAGCAGCACCCCGAGGGTGTAGACGTCGGTGGCGGTGGTGATCGTGCCGGCGGTCACCTGCTCCGGCGCGGCGTATTTCGGCGTCAGCGCCACGCCGCCCTCGCGCGTCAGCAGCGACACCGCCTCGTCGTCGCCGACCAGCTTGGCGATGCCGAAGTCGAGCAGCTTGACCTCGCCATCGGCGGTGACCAGCACGTTCGACGGCTTGAGATCGCGGTGGACGATCAGGTTGGCGTGGGCGTGCGCGACCGCCGCCTGGACGTCGAGGAACAGGCGGATGCGATCCTCGACACCGAGCCGCTGATCGTCACAGAAGCGATCGATGTGCCGGCCATCGACGTATTCGAGCACCAGGTACGGCTGCCCGGCCCTGGACACGCCGGCGTCGACCAGCCGCGCGATGTGCGGGTGGGTCAGGCGGGCGAGGACGGTGCCCTCGCGGCGGAACCGCGCCTCGCCTTCCCGTCCGAGCAGGGAGGCGTTCAACAGCTTGACCGCGACCCGGCCCTGATAGCGGCCGTCACTACGCTCGGCCAGCCAGACGCTGCCCATCCCGCCCTGGTCGATCGGCGAGACCAGCGTGTAGCCGCCGAGGGTCACCCCGGCCAGCGGCACGTCGATCGACGGCATGCCGCCGTCGAGGAAGCCCTCGTCGTTGAGCAGGCGGTGTTCGAGGAGCAGCGCCTCGACGTCGGCGGCAGCGTCGCCGTCGGCAGCTCTCAGCTCGCCGATCCAGGTGTCCAGCTCGCGCGGCGGCAGGTCGAGCGCCTGGTCGAGCAGGCGGCTCGCGCGCTGCCAGCGGCGGGTGTCGATCACGTCCATGCGTGCGTCCATCGAAGACTAGATCGCAAACCGGCGGCGAAAGACGTCACGCCGGCTTGGGATCGTCCCGCAGCACCCGGTGCAGGTAGATCCGCGCCTTCTCCCAATCCCGCTGGACGGTCCGCTCCGAGAGGCCGAGCATCGTGCCGATCTCGGCGAACGAGAAGCCGCAGAAGTACTTGAGGTCGACGATCCGCGCCAGCCGGGCGTCGGCCGCCTCCAGCCCCTCGAGCGCCTCGCTCAGGTCCGACAGACGGTCGGCATCGGCCCCGGCGTCCGGGACGTCGGTGGCGATCGCCGT
>JANOIR010000089.1:0-5872 GCA_031407765.1 Vicinamibacteraceae bacterium | reverse complement strand
CGTGGCTGGTCGCGCACGTCGCCGGCCGACCGGACGGCGCGGCGTCGCCGGCCTGCGCGGCGGCGGTGCGCGCCATTCATCGGCGGCACGGGCGGATCGGCGTGGACGCGCTCGGCGCGGTGGTCGGCCTGGCGCGCCGGCGGCTGGAGCGCCTGTTCCGGCGCGAGACCGCGCTCACGCCCAAGCAGTACATCCGCGTCGTGCGGCTGACCGCCCTCCTGCGCCGGCTCGAGGCTCCGGATCGCGATCGGCTGGTCGACGTCGCGCTCGACGCCGGGTACTTCGACCAGGCGCACATGACCCGCGACTTCAAGGCGCTGACCGCCCGGCCTCCGTCGGGGCGCCGTGCCGACGACGGCGAGCTCGGCGTGCACTTCACCCGTCCCGATCGGCTGCTGCGGCTGCTGGCGGCGAGGTGAGCGGCTAGATACAGGCCGCTAGGTGTCTCTGCTAGGCCGTGTCGCATTCGTGCAAGACGCCGGGGCCGCCATGCGGCAGACTCGGCGCATGACACGCCTCGCCCTCGCCCTTCTCGCCGTCCTCGCAGCAGCCAGCCCGGGCCAGAGCCTCGGGCCCAGCCCGGGGCTCCGTCCTGCGCCAAGCCCGGGGAAGATCGCAGATCTCGCCTGGCTCGAAGGCCATTGGACCGGCGCCGACGGGCCGCTGCAGATGGAAGAGATCTGGACGTCGCCGGCGGGCGACTCGCTGGTCGGCCTGCACAAGGACGTCGCCACGCGAGCTGGCGCCGCACGGATGGTCTCGTTCGAGTTCCTCCGGATCGACGCGGGCGCCGACGGCATCGCCTACATCGCCCAGCCGGGCGGCCAACCGCCGACCCGCTTCGCCCTCGCCGAGATCGGCGCGCGCCGCGTCGTGTTCGCCAACCCGACCCACGACTTCCCGCAGCGGATCCTCTACTGGCTCGACGACGCTGGCGCGTTGCACGCCCGCGTCGAAGGGCCGAAGGGAGGCAAGACCGTTGGCCAGGAGTGGACCTGGACGAAGCGCGCGGGCAGGTAGACCCTCGGACGACTCCGGAGTCGTCCGGGGCCTACATCGTCCCCCGAACGACTCCGGAGTCGCGCCCGCGCTACATCGTGTCGAGCGACGGGAAGCGGCCGCGGAACACGAAGTCGCGGGCGACACCTGGCTTGGCGTGGCAGGCGGCGCAGGCCGCGGCGTCGATCTTCGGCTCCATCGGGCTGCCATCGGGCTTGTAGGAGGCGAACTCCCACTCGCCGGCCCGCTTGTCCCCGTAGGCTGTGCCGTAGCCGGCCTCGCGTCGCATCACGTCGATCCGCACGACCTCGCCCTTCTCCCACAAGCCGTTGGCGCCGGTGACCGTCGTGCCGTCCGCGGCCTTGCGCGGTGTCGCCCACTCCATCACGACGACCGACCCGTTCGGGTAGGGCAGCTTGGCGACGTCGTGGATCGACGCCGCCTTGGCGTTCCCGTAGATCGTGCCGAGGCGCGTCTGCGAGGTGATGTTCGCGGTGCGCAGGACGGCGTAGCCGCGATAGTCGGTGGGGAAGCCGACGCGATCGGCGGGACCGTCGGCCTGCACGTGGCCGGTGATCGCCGCGAGCGCGGCGAGAAGAATCACGAGACGTCGAGGCATCACACGCTCCTTGTCGTTCGGGGGACGGCGCTCGTCAGAACGCGATCTGGCCGGTGCCGTGAATCTCGCGCGTCTTGTCGTCCTGGATGAACACGACCGCACGCAGCCTGCCGGAGGCCCACGCCGCGTCGATCGGCACGGCCGCCGCGTCGATGCTGAGCGGCGCGCCTTTCGCGATCCGCCCGATGCGCGTGAGGCTGCGGACGACGCCCGTGTGCTCGAGCCGCTTGCGGGCGTTCTCGCCGGCGGTGACCTCCGACGACAGGCCATCTTCGGCCACGGCGAGCAGCACCTCGCCCGAGAACGTCGCCCCGGGCGGTGGTTCGACGTCGACGCGCAGCCTCCGCTGGCGTCTCGACGCCTCGCCGGGCGCCAGCGCCAGCACGACACGGGCGTGCGGCCGCGCACTGGAAGCCGACAGCGCGTCGAGCGCACGCGTCACCTCGGTGCCGACGAACTCCACGCGACCGTCGACGACGGCCTGCGGGGTGTAGACGCGGTCGCTCTTCCAGGCGGCGGCATAGCGGTTCTGCCGCTCGGTGAAGGCGGCCGACGAGAAGCGATCCTTCCAGCCGAGCCGATCCCAGTAGTCGACGTGGAAGGCGAGGGCGACGATTTCGGCGTTGCCGATCGTCTTCTCGGCCGCCAGCCGCGTCAGCAGCGTATCGGCCGGCGGGCAGCTCGAACAGCCCTCCGAGGTGAACAACTCGACGAGGATCGGAACCGGCGCGGCAGTCGATCCGCGGACCTCGCCGGGGCCGCCGGCCCCGATCACACGCGTCACGCGCGGTCCCCACGCGGCCAGTCCGATCGCGACCGCGACGACGCCCCACGCCATCGACCCACGCGCCATGTTCCGATCCCCCTCATCGATTCTCTACGTCGACGTCGGAGCGGCGGTGACGAATTGACGAACGGCACGAACGGTTCCGCCAACCGGTTCGGCGGGGCAGCCGACCGATCAACCGCCGCCGGCCGGTCGCCGGACCGTCGACGCCGGAGGGCCGGTGTGCTACTTGGGCGCGAGGCGCGGCGCGACTTTTACCGCAACGGTGCGGCTCATCTCCGTGCCCAGCGTCGTCACCGTGTACTTCGCCAGCATGTTCGGCCGCTCCCACGCGGGCAGCTGCTTGCGGTCCCGCAGGTAGGTGAGGAACCGCGCCGTGACCTGCGCGAAGTGGGCCTCGTGGCCGACGCGCAGCGTATCGGGGATCGTGATCTTGATCTCGGCGCCCTTCATCTCGGCACCGACACCGGGCCACTCGGCCGCGGCGGCCGCCATGCGCGCCTTCGCCGCCGCCAGGATCGTCGGGGCGTCCGCCTCCCGGGCCGGCACGATGTAGACCTCCGGCTTGTAGCCGTCGGCCTTGGTCTGCCGCGCCTCGATGCGGGCGCGCGTGCCGCGGTAGACCGCGAAATGCGTGTCGCCGCTGCCGGCCGGCGCTTCCCAGTCCCAGATCACGTTGAGTGAGGTGTGGACGCCGCGCAGCGTGTAGTTCACAAAGGTGTTGCAGAAGTACTCGAGCGCGCCGTCCTTGACGCGCGGCTTGAGGGCGTCGGGGAAGCCGGCGGTGCCGGTGACGCGCTTGAAGTCGGCCTCGGGGATCATCGTCGGCCAGCGGTAGGCGTCGAGGATCTTGACGTCCGCCTTGGCGTCGACGGCGCGGTCGGGCGACAGCGTCCACTGCACCAGGTCGACGAGGTGGGTGCCGATGTCGTTGAAGCCTTCGCCCTGCTGCGAGACGTCGAAGAACCAGGTCGGGCGGATGTTGGGGGCGCCGGACACGACCTT
The DNA here is from genome assembly GCA_031407765.1 of Vicinamibacteraceae bacterium. Lineage (GTDB taxonomy): Bacteria > Acidobacteriota > Vicinamibacteria > Vicinamibacterales > Vicinamibacteraceae > JBDSLU01. The sequence goes on along the minus strand of JANOIR010000089.1, from coordinate 2,462 downwards.
CATCAGGTGGTGGACGCTCTCGATGTAGACGCCGGGCTCGGCCGGGGTGCCCGGGACGATCTCGCCGAAGACGGCCGGATCCATGACCAGCGCGCGCTGCAGCGCGTTCGAGGCTTCGAAGCGCTCGGTCATGATGTCGTAGGCGACCAGGCCGCGCCGATCCGCGGTCTCGAGCGCGCTCGCCACCTTCGGCAGGTCAGCCGAGGCGAGGATCCACGGCTTGTCGACCAGCACGTTGAGACCGGCCTCGACCGAGGCTCCGACGCGCTCGATCTTGCCGGCGTTGCGGCCCGAGAGCACGACGACGTTGCCGGGCTTCTCGCGCAGCATGCGCTCCAGGTAATCGGCGCCGGTGTGCACGTCCAGCCGCCATGCGGTCGGCGCCGCCGGCCGGAGGTTGTAGGCGCTGACCCGGGCGAGGTGGCCGAGCAGATCCGGCCCGAGCGGCGCGTAGACGTCGACCTGCGGCGAGACGCCGGGGTACATCTCCTTCTGCACGAGGGCAGCGTGGAAATGGCCGGGGTCGAGGGTCATGAACCGCACGTCGGCCGCCTTCGCGGCCGGGGTCCCCGAGGGGGCCGATGTCTGTCCCACGCCGCGCGTCTCCATCGCCATCATCGCTATCGCCGCCAGCGCGGCGAACCCCGCACGGGCCACCCGCCAACGCGTTCGTTCCTGTCCCTTTGTCATCGACACCGTCTCCTGCCGCGCCGGCCGCGGCCACGTGCACCCCCCATTGTGCCCCAGCTCACCCGTGCGGCGGTCGCCGAGCCGATGGGAGGTCGGCCCGGCGACGTTTACCGGCCGGGAAACCACGATAGGAATGCCCGAAGGGGTCCTAGTGCTCCGCCCGGGAATTGTGCTGCGAATCACGCAGCCGGGACACTAGACTGACTTCGTGCTGCCATCGAGCCTCGACATGCCGTCGCTCGATCCTGCTCACGTCCCCGGGTGGCTCGGCCTCGATCACGTCGCGATCGCGGTGCCGGCCGGGCAGCTCGAGGCGCAGGTCGCAGCCTGGCGCGGCCTCGGCTTCCGCGAGATCCACCGTGAGGACGTGCACGGCACCGACCAGGTCCGCGAGGTGCTGCTGGCGCCCGGCGAGGGCGATCCGCTCGGCGCGGTGCAACTCCTCGAGCCGCTTGCCGCGACGTCGCCAGTGGCCCGTCAGATCGAGCAGATCGGCGGGCGCGGCGGGCTGGTCCATGTCGCCTTCCGCGTCCGCGACGTGCAGGCCGCCTTCGCGGCGCTGCGGGCCCAAGGCCAGCGTGTGATCGACCCGGCCCCGCGACCGGGCTCGCGCGGCACCACGGTGTTCTTCGTCCACCCCAAGCCGGCCAGCGCTCCGGCCGGTCTCGGCTGCCTCGTCGAAATCGTGCAGCACGGCTTGCAAGGCGGGCGGCCGTGACCGACGCGCCGGTCTTCGATCGCCTGCCACTCCGGCTCGCCGCGATCTTCCCGGCGGTTCCGGCCAACGCCTGGGCCGAGGCGATCCGCGCCGACCTCGGCGACCAGAGCGGTACCGGGGTCGCCTCGCTCGCCTGGGACATCGGCGACGGGATCCGCGTGCCGCCGTTCGCCACGCGCGCGGATCCCGGTGGGGCGCCGCCGGTGCCGCTGGTGCATCGCCGCTGCAGTTGGCGCGCGCCCGGCGTCGTCGACGGCGTCGAGATCCGGGTCGGGTCCGGCGTCGACGGCCTCGTGGTGGCGGCCGGGCAGGCGATCGATCGCCACGGCGTGGCGATCGTGCTCGTCGTCGAGCCGAGTCCGGTGCTGTTCCTCGGGATCGCGCGGCAACGGGCGCTCCGGCGCGTCTGCGGCGAGCGGGGGCGGCCGATCGCGATTCACGCCGACGTCCGCGTGCCGACCGCCGCCGATCCGGTCGCCATCGGCCACACGCTGATCCGCGCCACCCTCGCCGCCGCCGCGGCGATCCTCGGCGGCGCCGACACGATCACGATCGGCGGCCACGGCCTCGATCCGGTGCTGGCCGAGCACGTCTTCCGGATCCTGGATGAAGAGGCGCACCTCACCGCCGTCATCGATCCGACCGCCGGTGCCTACGTGGTGGAGGCGATGACCGAGGCTCTCGCCGCTGCGGTCCGCCCCCGGATCGCAGGATCTGCAATCTGTCCGGGACAGCCTCCGGGAGGACGTCCGGGAGAGCCTCCCGGAGAGCGTCCGGGACACGCTTCGGGAGAACTGCAGACACTGCAGACAGCGGAAGAGATTGCGATCAAGACGATCTACACGGCGGCGGATCTCGAGGGGCTGGAGCACCTCGACTACGCGGCCGGGCAGCCGCCGTTCCTGCGTGGGCCGTACTCGACGATGTACCTGCGCCAGCCGTGGACGATCCGGCAATACGCGGGGTTCTCGACCGCTGAAGAATCGAACGCGTTCTATCGCCGCAATCTGGCGGCGGGGCAGACCGGCTTGTCGGTGGCGTTCGATCTCGCCAC
>JANOIR010000084.1:0-3855 GCA_031407765.1 Vicinamibacteraceae bacterium | reverse complement strand
GGCAACATCACGATGGACATCGGCACCACCGAGACGCTGTTCGTCAACGCGCTCGCCGGCATCGACACCGTGACCGGCGGCACCGGGCTCAACGGCCTGATCGTGGCGCGCGTCGACGGCGGCGACGGCGACGACGTCCTGACCGGCGGCGACGGCGTCGACATCCTCAACGGCGGCATCGGCAACGACACGCTGAACGGCGCTGCCGGCAACGACACGCTGACCGGTGGCCCCGGCGTCGATCCGCACAACGGCGGTCCTGGCGACGACCTGATGATCTGGAACCCGGGCGACGGCAGCGAGCCGGTCAACGGCGACGCTGGCAACGACACCTTCCAGTTCAACGGCTCGGCCGGAGCCGAAGTGATGCAGGCAGTGGCCAACGGCCAGCGCGTGACGTTCACCCGCAACCTGGGCAACATCATCATGGACGTCGGCACCAGCGAGACGCTGCTCGTGTTCGGTCTCGGCGGCGACGACATCTTCACGGTCGGTCCGAGCCTCGCCGCGCTGCTGAACGTCGTGATCGACGCCGGCGCCGGCAACGACACGACCAACACGACGGCCTCCAGCACGTTGACGCTGAACGGCAACACCGAGGTCGACACGCTCAACTTCAACGGTGAAGGCCAGGCGGTGTCGTCGCTCGGCTCGAGCATCGTCGTCGGCGGCACGACGCGCGTGTCGCACCAGGCCGTGGAAACGGTCAACATCGCCAACGCCGCGGGCACGCCGCCGGTGATCACCATCACCTCGCCGACGACCAACCCGACGACGACGTCCGACGCGTCGAGCATCACGCTCGCCGGCACCGCCACCGACGACACCGGCATCGCCTCGGTCACCTGGGTCAACGATCGCGGCGGCAGCGGCACCGCGACGGGCACCACGAGCTGGACGGCCGCGGGGATCCCGCTCGCAGGCGGCGTCAACGTGATCGCGGTCACTGCGACCGACCTCAGCGGCAACGCCACGACCGACACCCTCGCCGTCACGGTGACGCAGCTGTCCTACCTCCTCGCCGAAGGCTCGACCGGCTCGTTCTTCGACCTCGACGTGCTGATCGCCAACCCGAACGCGCAGGCGGCCCCGATCACCGTCACCTTCCTCAAGGAGAACGGGACCACGGTGACGCAGAACCTGAACGTCGCCGCGACCTCGCAGCTGACGCTGCACGTCGACCAAATCCCCGGGCTCGAGTCGACGGCGACGTCGGTGGTCGTGACCTCGACGGCCGGTCTGCCGCTCGTGGTCGAGCGCTCGATGTTCTGGGACAGCAGCTACTACGGGTCGCACGGCGCCAACGCCGTCGACGGTCCGCGCGCGCGCTGGTACTTCGCCGAAGGCTCGCAGGGCTTCTTCTCCACCTTCCTGCTCCTGGCGAACTCGAGCACGCAGACGGCCACGGTCACGGTGTCCTTCCTGACCGAGGCGAACGGCACCGTGGTGCGGACCTTCCAGATCGCGCCGACCGCGCGGCTGACGGTGGCCGCGGGCCTGATTCCGGAGGTCGTCAACCGGTCGTTCGCGATGGTCGTCGACTCCAACGTCCCGATCGTGGCCGAACGCGCGATGTACTTCGGCACGGCGCGGTTCTGGGATGGCGGCCACGAGTCGGCCGGCGTCGCCGAGCCGTCGGCGAACTGGTTCCTGGCCGAGGGTGCGACCGGGCCGTTCTTCGACACCTTCATCCTCGTGGCCAACCCGAACCCGACGCCGGCCAACGTCACGATGACGTTCCTCACCGACCAGGGCCAGTCGATCGTCCGCACCTACACGGTGGCGGCCAACGCGCGGCTGACGGTCAACATGGAAGGTGAGAGCCCGTTGCTGGCCAACGCCGCGGCCTCGACCACCATCTCGGCCAACCAGCCGATCATCGCCGAGCGTGCGATGTATTGGCCGGGCAACGGCCTCGAGTGGAGCGAGGCGCACAACAGCTTCGGCGTCACCTCGACGGGCACGAAGTGGGGGCTCGCCGAAGGGCGCGTGGGCACCGACAAGGCGTTCGCCACCTACATCCTGCTCGCCAACCCGAGCACCACGCAGGCGGCGCAGGTGCGGATCACCTACCTGCGGTCGACCGGCGCGGCCATCGTCCGGACCTACACGGTCAACCCGACGTCGCGATTCAACATCGACGTCGGCGGCCGGGTGCCGGAGCTCGCCAACGAGTCGTTCGGCGCGCTGATCGAGGTCACCAACGGCGTCGGTATCGTGGTCGAGCGCTCGCTCTACAACAACGCGCTCGGTCAGGTGTGGGCGGCTGGCACCAACGCCCTCGGCACGCGCCTGCCGTAACCGATTGATTCGCTTCGGGTAAGAGAACAGGCCGGACGCCCCCGCGTCCGGCCTGTTCGCGTTTCCGGCCGAGCCTGGACCCGGCCTCCGCCCGGCTTCCGCCCGGCCTCAACCGGGCGCCACCCGGCCTCCGCCCCGGCCTCAGCCGGGCGCCAAGCTCAGCCTTGCGTGGACGGGCGATTCGGGTTACACCTGACGCCATGATCATCAACCGCGTCCGTCCGCTGTCGGTCGGGAAGATCGCCGCGTTCCTCTACGCCATCATCGGCCTGTTCATCGGCGCGGTAATCTCGGTGTTCGCGCTGTTCAGCGGCATGGCGGCGGGCGCTGTCGGTGCGGCCAACGACGCGGAAGCGCCCGGCGCCGCGATCGGTGCGATCTTCGGGGTCGCCGGGCTCGCGGCCATCGTCATCGCCCCGCTGTTCTACGGGTTCATGGGCTTCCTGGGGGCGATCATCATGGCCTTCATCTACAACATCGTCGCCCGCATCGTCGGCGGCATCGAAGTCGACGTCACGTAGGATCTCGGCGGGGCGCACATCGGGCACAATGGAGCCGAGGCTCCGATGCGCGTCCGACGTCACCTGACGATCGCCTGTCTAATCCTCGCTTCGGTCTCATGCGGCGGCGACAACGATCCGCCGCCGACGGCGCCGAGCTCGCCGCCGACGCCCATCGCCCTGACCATCGTCGCCACCGCGCCTTCGATCGGCGTCGGCGAATCGCAGCAGTTGCGTGCGGTGGTCACCTACTCCGATGGATCGGGCGTGCCGGCCACCGACGTGAGCTGGCTCAGCTCGAACGACGCGGTCTACGCCGTGTGGCCGGGCGGCCTGGTCGTGGCGATGGCGCCCGGCGCGGCGACGATCAGCGCCACATCGGCCGCCTTCACGGCCCGCACCACGCTGACCGTCGAGCGGCGCAACGGCGATCTGCGCCGCGTCCAGGGCCGCGTCCTCGACTTCGCATCGCAGACGCCGATGGCCGGCGCGACTCTGCGCTTCCAACCCAACCTGTCGAGCGCATTCGTTGCCACGGCCACGACGGATGCGTCCGGCACCTACGTGGTCGACCTGCCGGCTGGCGCAGTCAACGTGTCGATTGACGACCGTGGCGCGGGCCAGCTCACCGTCCGTCTCGGCGGGCCGGCCTACCGCGCCGACCTCTTCGGCAACCCCGGCGCGTGCCTCGGACGGTACGGCGTGGTCATCGACGCCGAGACGTTCCGACCGATCGCCGGCGCAACGGTGCGCTACGGCGGCGGCGAGTCCATGACCGGGCCGGACGGCTGGTACCGGATCGACCATCCGTGTGTGGGCGCGGTGAGCGGCAACACCATTACGATCAGGGCGACGCATCCCGCCTACGCCGAGGCGGTCCGTTTCACCGGGCGCGGTCTGATGGGCCTCGACCGGTTGGACCTCGAGATGCGCCGGCCGTGAGGCCGACGGAGGATTGTTGATGCGTGCCCTGTGGCTCCTGGTGCTGGCCGTGACGACGACCGCCTGCTACGAATCGACCCTCCCGCTTGGCCCGGTCGATCAGGGGACCATC
>JANOIR010000061.1:0-11916 GCA_031407765.1 Vicinamibacteraceae bacterium | reverse complement strand
CATGTCGGTGTCGTATGGCAGCAACTCACGGCTGGCCGGCATGGTGCCGCACTGCGATCGCCTGGCCAAGACGGCCCGCGCCGCGGCGAAGGAATCGCAGATGGCAGCCTCGATGCACAAGCAGTTGCTCATCTCCGCGCGCTAGGTCGGTCCAGCAGCGCCTGGACGCGGAGCAGCTCGCCGACCGACCAGGCCTGGAACGGGCACCCGCGCGGCGTGAACGGCGGCTCGGCGTCGGCGATCTCACTGATGTGCCCAATGCCCGCCGCGTCCAGATGGGCCTCGAGCGGCGCCAGGAATCTCGACCGCGCCTCAGCGCGCGCCGCGTCCGTGTTGCCTTGCAGGCGGAGCCAGGCCTCGACGAACGCGCCCATCAGCCACGGCCAGACGGTGCCCTGGTGATAGGCGCCGTCTCGGACCGAGGGCGCACCTTCGTAGTGCGGGACGTAGCCGGGCTCGTCAGGTGCCAGCGAGCGCAAGCCGAGCGGCGTCCACAGCCGGCGCTCGACGGTTTCGACGACGCGGCGGGCGCGACGTCGATCCAGCAGGGGCTCCGGCAGTCCGCCCACCGCGAAGATCTGGTTCGGGCGGCACGCCGCGTCGACGCGCCCGGGTTCGTGATCGACGTCGATGACGTCGTACAGGCAGCCCGCGTCGGCGTTCCAGAAGCGGGCGGCGAACTGGCGGCGACCGGCCTCGTGCGCCCGTCGCCACTCGGGCGAGTTCAGGCCGGCGACGCGAAGGGCGTTCAGCCACAGCGCCTGCACTTCAACCGGCTTGCCGACGCGAGGCGTCACCGTCCAGTCGCCCACACGCGCGTCCATCCAGGTCAGTTGCGATCCGGGCACGCCGCACGCCAGCAGCCCGTCGGCATCCATGCGGATGCCGAACCGCGTCCCGCGTGCGTAGCCCTCCACGATGGCGTGAACCGCGGCGAGCAGACGGCTCCGGTCGGCCGTCGCCACGGTCCGCCCCTCGCGTTCTACCGTCTCGAACAGCGCCTGCACAGCGACGATGAACCAGAGTGAGGCGTCGACGCTGTTGAACTCCGGCGCATCGCCGGCGTCCGGAAAGCGATTCGGCAGCATGCCTTCGGACACGGCACCGGACCACTCGAGGAGGATGTCGCGCGCCGCATCGACCCGACCCATCGCAAGCGTCAGGCCCCGTAGAGCGATGAACGTGTCGCGGCCCCAGTCGGTGAACCACGGGTACCCGGCGACGATGGTGAGACCGTTGCCGCGCTGCACCAGGTAGGAGTCCGCGGCGCGCGCGAGCGGGCTGGCGAACCCCTCGCGTCGCCGGCGCGCATCCTCCCGGAGGCGTTCGACCAGCGAGACCGGGTCGGCGGCGGCCAGGGCCGCGTCGCCGGGGTGCGCCTCGAGGTGCCACACCGCCTCGGCCCGAGCCAAGTCGAAGGCCAACTCGCCCGGCATGTAGAGGTCTTCGACGTCGTCGAGCCCGCGCTCGCGCTCGGCGTTGTACAGGAAGGTGCGATACCAGTCGGGCTGATGGTCGTAGGTCGCGTTCGAGCGCGAGACCACGGCGGGCACGCCGGCGTACGGCCGCCAGACCACCAGACCCTCGGCGGTCACCGCCTCCTGGCGGCAGGCGCCGTTCTCGTGGTGCAGGCTGTGGTAGTCGCGCCCCGACAGGAACGGGCGCACGATCAGGCGAATCGGAGTCGCGTCGCGACGTGGCGACGCCTCGGCCTCGAGGAGCCGCCACGTCACCACGACCGCCGAGTCGTCATGCGGGACGAAGATCTCCTGGCGCACCCGCATCGTGTCGTCGACACGGAAGGTCCACGCCGGCCACGGCTCGTGCGTGAAAGCCTCGATGCGCGTCGCACCGTCTGGCGCAATCACACCCGGCGCGTAGCGTTGTGACGACAGGGCCACGCGGCGCCCGTCGACGTCGAGCCACGCGTCGAAGCCGTTGACCAGCACCATGCGGCCGGTCGGGGGCGTCGTCGCCGCCAGCAGAAGGGCGTGGTAGCGCCGCGTCCGCACGCCGCTCACCGTTCCGGACGCGAACCCACCGCGGCCATCGGACTCCAGCCACTCACGCTCGTCGTGCTCGAAACACGTCATGTCGTCGCCTCTCGGACGCCTTCGATGCCGAGGCTCGACATGAAGGGTTGCACCGACACGGGCACGCGGCAGCCTCATCCCAGGAGCCAAGACCACGAGCGCTCCTGCAGCCGACACGATGAACGGCGAGGCGGTCCTGCTCCCCGCCTACCGGAAGGTTACGCCAGCGTTGCCGGCGCAGATCCGCGGTGAGTCTCGCGAGATGCCGCCCGGGCGTAGCGGCCGTGGCGAAAGACGCCACGGCGTTCTCGCACCGGTTGAACCAGAACATCAGGCCGAGCCGTCTGACGGCGTCGGCCTGAGCTTCAGCTTCTCCCTCGCCGTCCGGATGTTAGGTTGGTATGCTCCAGAGAAGCTCACTCATGAAAACATCGCTCGCCTGTGCCATAGCCGTCGCCGTGCTGCCAACCGTGCTCGTCGGCATCCAGCACATCGGATCAGCCTCGTTGTTCGACGGCAAGACCTTCAACGGCTGGGAAGGCAACCTCGCGCTCTTCCGGATCGAATCTGGCGCGATCGTCGCCGGCACGCTCGCCGCCAAAATCGAGCGCAACGAGTTTTTGTGCACGACACGGGAGTTCAAGGATGTCGAGCTCCGTCTGAGCGTGAAACTGCTGGGCGGCGACAAGGCGAACGCCGGCGTTCAGTTTCGCACCAAGCGAATACCCAACCACCACGAAGTCAGCGGATTCCAAGCCGATATGGGTGCCGGCTGGTGGGGAGCGCTGTACGACGAATCGCGCCGCAATAAAGTGTTGAAGGGACCGGATCAGGCGAAGATGAAGGATGTGATCAGGGAGGGCGAGTGGAACGACTACGCCATCCGCGCCGATGGTCCTCGCGTGCAGCTCTCAATCAACGGGTTCCAGACGGTCGACTACGTCGAAACGGATCCAACGGTAGCGGACAGCGGAGTGATCTGCGTGCAGATCCACAGTGGCCCTCCCAGCGAAGCGTGGTACCGAGACATCACGGTCGCGGAGCTGAAGAAGTAATCGAAGCCCGGTCGTCCAAGGGGTGTATGGTGCGCCCATGCACGACGTCGCGATCATTGCATCGCCGCCGAGGTGCGCAGCAGGCTCGTGGTGCGGACATCACGATCGGGGCGCGCCCCCTCACCGGCCTGCGCGCCGAAAACGGCACGCTCGCGGCGTTGCTCGTCGATGACCTACTGCTGATGACGGAGTAGGGCCAGCGCACCCGTTCAGAAACGGCGCCGTGCATGGGCCACCGCCACCCTGCGTAGAAAGGTCGCTTCCTGGCGGAGCTGCTGCAGGTGAGGCCCCGCTGAAGCGGGGTCGACCTGGCCGCTGCGGACAGCGAATAAGATCTTGCGGTCGAATTCGGTGAACGCGGGGCTCCGGCGCACCTCCGCGCTGTCGATCGCCGCCAGCTGGGACGCCGCGTCGTGGAGGGCGCTCCGGGAGTCGGCTGACCGCTCGACGTCGAAAACCACGAGCGTGGGCGCGGCGGTGACCGTCACCACTTTCCGTCAGGTCAGTCGCGCCGGCCAACACCAGGACATAGCGCCCGCCTGGAGGGAGAACGGGGCCGTTACCGCCGCGGCAGCGTATGACCCGGCACCGCGCTTCATTCCTGAAGACCTGTTTGGGTCTCGGTCGTCGTCGGCGCCGTGTCGTTCCACGATGGTGGCGACACGCCAAGGAGGTGGCGCACGAAGAAGTCGAACCGCTTGCGCTCGCCGTAGGTGCCGAACTCGCCGCCGCGCCCGGCGTTGTGCTCGCCGCCGGGAACGACCAGCAGGTCGAAGTCCTTGTTCGCCTTCAGCAACGCCTTGACCACCTGCATCGTCGACGAGGGATCGACGTTGGTGTCCATCTCGCCGATGACGAGGAGCAGCTTGCCGGTGAGGCGTCCGGCGTGGTCGACGTTGGAGGATGCCGAGTACTGCGGTCCGAGCGGCCATCCCATCCACTGCTCGTTCCACCAGATCTTGTCCATGCGATTGTCGTGGCAGCCGGCATACGCGACGGCCGCCTTGTAGAACGCCGGGTGGAACAGGAGCCCGCCGAGCGCGTTTTGCCCACCGGCCGATCCGCCGTAGAGCCCGACACGGCTGATGTCGTACCACGAGTACTTCGCCGCCAGCGCCTTGTGCCACGCGATGCGATCGGGGAACCCGGCGTCAGCGAGGTTCATCCAGGCGACGTCATGAAACGCTTTCGAGCGGTTCGACGTCCCCATGCCGTCGATCTGGACGACGATGAAGCCGAGCTCGGCCTGGGCCCGCAGCGAGGAGAAGGCGGCGAACGACTTCGGCACGAACGACCCCTGCGGCCCGGCGTAGATGCTTTCGATGACCGGGTAGCGCCTGGTGGGATCGAAGTTCGTGGGCTTGACGATGACGCCGTAGATCGGCGTCGTGCCATCGCGGCCCGGCGCCACGAAGACCTCTGGCGGATGCCAGCCAGCCGCGGCGAGCGCGGTGAGATCGCCGCGCTCGACCGTCATCACCAGCGAGCCGTCGCTGGTGCGCCTCAGCTCCGACACCGTCGCCATGTCGACGCGTGAGTAGGTGTCGACGAAGTACTGCATGTCCGTCGAAAAGGCCGCGGTGTGATTGGCGGCGCTCTCGGTGAGCGGCGTCAGCCCCGAGCCGTCGAAGTTGATGCGGTAGTAGTGAGCGAAGTACGGATCCTCGTCGTGCTTCATGCCGCCGGCACTGAACCAGATCTGTCGCTTCTCCTCGTCGACCTTCACGACGCCGCGCACCACCCACTCGCCTTTGGTGATCTGGTTCTTCACGCTGCCGGTGACGCCGTCGTACAGGTATAGATGGTTCCAGCCGTCGCGCTCCGACATCCAGACGATTTCCTTCCCGTCGGCGACGTCGTGCCGATGGCCCTTGCCCGATCCGGTCAGTGTGCCGTTGGCCTGGTTGTAGTAGAAGAACGTCTTCGGCTCCTCCGAGATGATCGAGCGCGGGCGGCCCGACACGGCGTCGACTTCGATGACGCGGTAAACCTGGTGGCCGCGCTGGTTGTACTCGAAGGTCAGCGCGTGGCTATCGTTGCGCCACACCAGCGGCGAGAGCTCGAAGGCGTTCGGGAAGAGCGTGCGATCGATCTCCAGCTGGCGTGTCGGCTCAATCTGGAAGATTACAGGCTGCTCGACGTCGAGTGCGTCGCCCGGCTTGGCGTAGAACCGCGTGGAGTGCTTCGGCTGCAGCTGATCCTCGGGCGACGATTCGACGTAGTGCACGATCCGTCGAAAGCCAGGCCTGACACGCATGGCCGCGAGACGCATCGAATCGGGCGACCAGGCCAGGGTCGGCAACTGATAGCAGTTGCCATCGGATCCATCGGTGCTCAGCCACGTGAGCGACGGCGCGGTCGTCGCTCCGGGTTGTGGGACCTCGGCATCGACGCGCGCGGCCGGCTTCGGCCGAATCGCCACGTTGAAGTTCTGGACCAGCGCCTCCCAGCGCCCGTCGGGCGAGGCGAGCGGCTTGTCGTTGGGAAGCGTCCGGCAATCGCGCGGCAGGCCCGACTCGGAGCCTTCGCCCCGACGCTCGCTCTTCTTGCAGGTGTAGCTCGAGAGGTCGCAGGTCCACGGCGTGGCGTCGACCGTCACGTCCAGGCCGTGCTGGTCCTTCGTGTAGGCAATGCGGGCAAATGGGAGCGTCAGCGCCTTGTACGATCGGCCGGTCGCGACGGACAATGCAGAAGCCAGGCGGGCGTGGTCGAAGGCTGGTTGCTTCTGCTTCGTGGCGGCGTCGACCACGACGAACTCGTTGCCATCGGGCACCGCACGCCGGTACCAGAATCGGCTGGTCTTCTCGATCCAGGCCGCGGGCTCGGCGACGACGCCCGCAGCCGTCTCATACGTGGCTTTCAGCGAGCGCGCACGCTCGTAGTCGGCAGCGGTGCCCTGTGCGGCAGAAGGAGCCACGCCGGCCAGTCCCAACATCATGACCGCCACGACCCGAACGGCGAGGACGCAGTCCGGAGCCGTCGCGTTAAAGACGCGCGCGGGCGCGTTTTTGAACGGCACGCCGATCAGTGCCAGCCTTCGCGTGATGCCCGTCATCGTCTCTCCGATCGATGTGTGGCGCGGACCAAAGGCCGCGTCCTGCCAAAGGGATGGGCGCGCCGATTCGGAAGAGCTTGGCAGGCAGGGGATGTGGAGTCAACGAAAGCAGTGGTTGACAGTGACAGGCGAGTCATTTAGAATTCTAAACAGATTGCATGGCGCAGGAATCAAAGCGAACTGACGAAGACCCCGCTGCCGATCGGAACGCGACCCTGCAGTTGGTGATCGCCCTTGCTCGCGCCCTCCAGGCTATTGAACAGGGCGTGCGGCCACAGCTGGCGCAAGGCGGGCTCAGCATGACCGAGTTCGCGGTCCTCGAGGTGCTCTATCACAAGGGGGCGCTGCCCCTTGGCGAGATTCGGGACCGGATTCTCGTCACGGGTGCAAGCACGACCTACGTGGTCAGCAAGCTCGAAGATCGAGGGTTGATGCGCCGGCGAACATGCGCCGAGGACCAACGCGTCGTCTTTGGCGAACTGACGGCCAAGGGGCGAACGCTGATCGATGAGGTATTTCCTGCCCATGTCGACCGGCTTCGCGAGCTGATGGCCGAACTATCGGTTTCGGAAAAGCGTGCGGCAAGTCGAGCGCTCCGCCGCATCAGCCGGCACGCCAGGCGTACCACTGGCGAGAGGGTGACGGATGACGACTGACTGACGCGGCGCGCTGAAAAAGATGTGCCCTGATAGTTAGATTTCTAATTGTCATTTGCATGGAAGGGCCCAAGGAAGACAGAGGGGAAGCCATGCGTACGACAACAGACAACAACAACGAGGAGAAGCGATGAGCACGACAGCAGACAACCACAAACTGATCGCCGTGGTCGGCGCGTCAGGACAGCAGGGCGGCGCCGTCGTGCGTGCCCTCCAGGCCCACGGCCACTTCAGGGTGCGGGCCCTGACCCGCAATCCAGACCAGCATCGCAATCTGGCCGACGAAGTCGTCGCAGCGAATCTCGACCAGCCGGAGACCTTGAGGGCCGCGTTGCAAGGCGTGCATGGCGTCTTCGCGGTCACCAATTTCTGGAGCGAAGGTGCCGACGAGCGCAAGCAGGCAACCGCGGCGATAGCTGCGGCGAAGGACGCGGGCGTCAGACACTTCATCTGGTCGACGCTGCCGAATGTCGAAGCCATCAGCGGCGGCACCTTCACGGTTCCGCATTTTACCGACAAGGCGCAGATCGATCCGATCGTCGAGGCGGCCAGTTTCGCTCACCACACCTTTGTGGTCCCGCCGTTCTATTACCAGAACCTCGTGGGGGCTGTTGCTCCACAGAAGCAGGCAAACGGCTCTGTGGGCTGGGCTCTGCCGCTCGATCCCGAGGTGCGTTGCATTCACATGGGTGACATTCGCGAACTGGGGCACATCGTGGCCGGTGCGTTCGCGCAGCCAGGCCAGGCAGGCAAGGGGCAGTATCTGCCTCTGGTCGGCGACTTCATGAGCTTCCGCGATATCGTCGAGACCCTGAACAGCCAGGGCCACAGCGTCACGTTCGACCAGGTGCCAGCGGAGGTCTTTGCGACCTTCTTTCCTGGGGCTGCCGAAATGGCAGAGATGTTCAAGTACTTCCAGAGCCATACCTACCTGGGCGCGGACTGGTCCGACCGGATCGCGCTCGCCAACAGCATCGCCGGCAGACGACCCAGCACGTTTTCGGCGTGGGCCCGACAGCACTTCTCGGTACCGGCAGCTTAGGCCCAGCGCGATTCGCGGCAAGCCGCCGGCGCAGGACACCCTCGCGCTGAGGAGCTGGCTTTGCCGTGTGTGCGTCTACTGCCGCTCTCGTCGTGCCGCGACCTCCGCGGCGGTGATCGGGCCGGCATCACCCCCGAACGCGCGCCTGACGAAGGTGAGCGTGTCGGCGAGGTCAGCGTCGTTCATCGCCGCGGCAAGGGCGGCATCTGCACCGCATACTTCACGCGAACGGTCGTCTGAGTACTCAGCGCGGCGCGCCCGCGCTCGACGACGTCGACGCGGGCTGCGGCGTGAACACGTACTCGTGCTGGCTGTCGCGCAGCACGAGCGTGTCGCCGGCGACGACGAACTCGAAGCCGCCGGGGGGATCGATGGTGACGAAGGAGATCGTCCCGTCGTCGTTCTTGCGCGACGCGACCGCGCCCTTCCACTCGTCGAAGTCGAAGACCGTGGCGCCGTCCGCCGCCTTGACGGTGATGTGGCCCAGGGCCGCGTTGTGGTAGCGGGCGGCGAGCTTCGCCACGGCCGCCGGATCGGCCGGGATGGTGAGCCGCTCGCGGTTCTTCGCCACGTTGGCCTTCCACTGCTTCGCCGACGTGAGCACGTTGTCGATGCCTTCGGGCTTGCCGTCGAACAGCACCTCGAGCAGCCGGCGTCGGAAGGCGCCCAGCATCATCGCGCCGCTGTCGCCGTTGGTCAGGATCACCGCGCCGACGCCGTGTTCTGGCAGCATCAGCATGTCGCTCTTGAAGCCGAGCATGCTGCCGCCGTGGCTCAGCACCGTCACGTTCCACTTCGTGTTGATGGACAGGCCCATCCCGTAGCCGCCGGTTTCGCCGACCGCGACCTGCTTGGCGCGGCGGGCGAGCAGGTTCTTCTCGGAGACCAGCGCGCGGCCGTCTGGCAGCTTGCCGCGTGCCAGCTCCATCTGCACGTACTTCAGCAAGTCGCCGGCGCTGGTCCAGGCCGCGCCGGCCGGCCGCGCCGGGAAGATGGCATGGTTGAAATCCATGCGCGCGAC
Source organism: Vicinamibacteraceae bacterium (assembly GCA_031407765.1). Lineage (GTDB taxonomy): Bacteria > Acidobacteriota > Vicinamibacteria > Vicinamibacterales > Vicinamibacteraceae > JBDSLU01. The sequence goes on along the minus strand of JANOIR010000061.1, from coordinate 3,054 downwards.
GACGACGTTGCCGTCGGCGTCCACGCCGTGCGGCCGCGCATGGTTGCCGCGCTCGGCCTGCGCGATGTCGAAGGTGGCGGTCTTCATGCCGAGCGGCCCGAAGACGCGCGCCTGCATCGCCTCGTCGTAGGCCGCGCCGAGCTCCTTGCCGGGGCTCACCACGTGTCCGGCGACGTAGCCCGCAGCCGACGCCATCAGGTTGCTGTACTGGAAGAGCTCGCCGAACGTCGTCGTCGGCTGCATGCCACCAAGCGTCCGCATCACCGAGGCCGGCGTGGCGCTCCGGAACTCGAGGAGCCATTCGTAATCCTGCCTCGGCAGACCGGTGCATGCGCACAGGAGATGCTTGACCAGGACTTGCTGCGTGGTGGCCGCGTCGCCGAGCTTGAACGCCGGATAGACCTTCGTCACCGGCGTGTCCCAAGCGAGCTTGCCGTCGTCGACCAGGCCGGCCATGAGCAGGGTCGTCAGCGGCTTGGTGTTCGACGCGATCATGAAGGTCGTGTCGCCGTCCACCTTCTCCGGCTTGCCGAGCTCGCGCACGCCGAAGCCGCCCGAGAACACGACCTGACCGTTGTCGACCATGGCGAGGCCCACGCCAGGGATCGACAGTTCCTTCATCGCGGTCTCGACAAACTCGGTGAGCTGCTTGACGCGTGCCGGATCGAGCGGGTGCGCCTTCTTCGCGGCGAACGACTCCTCGGTGTGGCCCTTCGGCCGTAGACTCTGGCGAGCGAGCGCGACCTGGGCGCCGCGCTGATCCATCGTCGCCTGCGCCCCGTCGACCAGCCACACGGTCCAGGTCGTGCCGTGCTTCAGCGCGGTCGCGCCGACGGCGCGGCGCTCGTTGGGCGACGTCTCGTAGGAGTAGGAGCGCTGCTCATCCCAGCCGTCGCGACCCGGGCCCGGCGTCGTCAACCGCAGGCTGCGCGTCACCCCGGGGCGCACCGCCGCCCAGGCCGCGGACACCGCGCCGTCGGGATCCGTGGCGGAGGACTCGACGATGGCGATCCGCGTGTCCCCGTCGGGCGCCAGCAGGACGACGACCGCGCCGTCGACGGCGATCGACCAGTCCTTGGGGGCGGTGAAGCTCGCCCCGCCCGCGGTCGTACGCGGGGTGTCGCGGGGCAGCGTTTCGGGGGACACCTTCGACGCGGCGGCCGGCGGCGGCCCCGGCGGCGTCTGCGCCGACGCGGGCACCAGCGGACAGGCCCAGATCACCAGGAGCGGGACCAGCATGCGCGTCATCGTGATGTCCTCCTATGAGATCCCGGAGTGACAGCGGCCGAGGGAGAGGGAGGCACGATAGCACTCGAGGCTGGCCGATTCAACGCGTCGCGCTGATCGCCAGCACAGGCCCCGTCTTCGCCATCAAGTAGACTGAGACCGGTCCCGCCCACATGCAGCCTCGTGCCGATGTTGTGATCGTCGGAGCCGGCGCGTGCGGCAGCCTGGCCGCGTGCGAGTTGTCGGCGCGCGGCGCGTCGGTGGTGGTGCTCGAGGCCGGCCCACGCCTCGAGCCGTTGACCGATCTGCGCAACAGCGAGAGCAACGGCGCCCGGATCATGTGGCGCGAGCCGCGCGTCCACGCCGGCCAGCACCCGATCGTGCCGAAGACCGGCGTGGGCGTCGGCGGCGGCACGCTGTCCTGGCTGGGCGTGTCGCCGCGGTTCCACCGCGCGGACTTTCGCACTGCGACAGCCGAGGGCGTCGGCGACGACTGGCCGATCGGCTACGACGATCTGCGGCCGCACTACGAGGCGGTCGAGCGCGGGCTCGGCATTGCCGGCGAGTGCGGGCCGTTCGCGCCCGAGCCGTACACCCTGCCGATGCCGCCGCATCGCCTGAACTGGTGCGCGCAGGTACTCGCGCGCGGTGCGCAGGCGTGCGGTGCGCATCCGTTCGCGCCGCCGATTGCGATCAACTCGACCCCGTACGACGGGCGTCCTGCCTGCTGCTATTGCGGATGGTGTGCATCGGGCTGTGCGAGCGGCGCGAAGGCGACCGCGATGAGCACCTACCTCGCCCGTGCGGAGCGACAGGGCGTGCAGGTGATCGCGCAATCGTTCGTGCACCGCGTGCTCTACGACGACACGCGCAATCGCGTGACCGGGGTCGAGTACCTCGATGCGAACGGCGCCGCGCATCGCGTCGACGGCCGCGTCGTCGTACTTGCGGCGCACGCCTTCGAGACGCCGCGCCTGCTGCTCCTGTCGGGCCGCAGCGGCTCGCGCGACGGTCTCGCGAACTCGAGTGGCCTGGTTGGCCGGCGCTTCATGAGCCACCCGACATGGCAGGTGTTCGGCACGTTCGACGAGGCGATCAACGCCTTCAAGGGCATGCAGATGGGCCACGTGATGGTGCAGGACTACTACGCCCCCCGTGCCGACGCGCCCTATCGCCGCGGGTTCGTCTTGCTCTCCTACATGATGACGCCGGTCACCTACGCCACGCTGAGCGGGTCCTTCTTCGGCGCCGAGCTCAAAGACTTTCTCTACGACTATCCCTTCACCGCGGCGTGGTGGGCGCACGCTGAAGGCCTGCCGCATGCGGACAACACCGTGACGCTCGATCCCGACGTCAAGGATGCGCGCGGCCTGCCGGTGGCGCGTCTGACCTATGCGTGGGGGGAGAACGATGTGGCCCTGGCCGCGGCGGCCCGGGACAAGGCGTGCGAGATGATGGGCGCGTCCGGCGCGCGGACGGTCCGCGTCGGCCTGAACTACGGCGCGCACGCGATGGGTTCGTGCCGCATGGGCGACGACCCGTCCCAGTCCGTGGTCAACGGGTTCTGCCAGTCGCACGACGTGCCCAATCTCTTCGTCTGCGACACCAGCGTCTTCGTCACCGGATCGGGCCTGAACCCCACTCTCACTGCGCTCGCCATCGTCCGCCGCGCCGCCGAGCATGTGGCGGCCAGCGCGCGGCGGCACGAGTTGTAAGGAGCGTGACGTGAGTGCGTGTGCCGATTCCGACGTCGACGTGCTCACCGCGCTCGCCAACGCGATCATTCCACCCGACGCGCGTGACGCCGGCGCCGCGGCGGTCGACGCG
>JANOIR010000055.1:0-19812 GCA_031407765.1 Vicinamibacteraceae bacterium | reverse complement strand
GATGTCGTCCTGCAGGACGCAGATGCGGCCCTTGATGTCGCCGATGACGTTCATCACCTCGGCCGCGCCGGTCTCCGAGCTGCGCCGCTTGTCGATGATCGCCAGGTCGGCGCCGAGCGGGCCCGGGCCTACGCCAAGCGCCTCGGCGCCGACCTGGCGATCATCGACAAGCGGCGCAGCTCGGAGACCGGCGCGGCCGAGGTGATGAACGTCATCGGCGACATCAAGGGCCGCATCTGCGTCCTGCAGGACGACATCATCGACACCGCCGGTACCATCGTGAAGGCGGCCCAGGCGCTGCATGACCAGGGCGCCGAGCGGATCCTCGCCTGCGCGGTGCACGGCGTGCTGTCGCCGCCGGCGGTCGACCGCATCAACGCGTCGCCGATCGAGCGGCTGATCGTGACCAACACGATCCCGCACGACGGCGAGCGCGCCCGCTGCCCCAAGCTGCACCCGTTGTCGGTGGCGCGGCTCCTGGGCCAGGCGATCCGCAGCATCCACGAGGAGACCTCGGTCTCCTCGCTGTTCGTGTAGTCCGTCGGAACAAGCGAGTAACGAGAATCATGGCAGCCACCCTCGAAGCAACCACGCGCGACTCGCGCGGCAAGAACGAAGCCCGTCGCCTGCGAGTCGCCGGCAAGATGCCCGCGGTCCTCTACGGCGGCGCCGGCGGCGCGGTCCCGCTGTCGGTCGATCCCAAGGCGCTGTCGAAGATCCTGCATTCGGGGTCGGGCATCAACAGCATCATCAGCCTCGACGTGCAGGGGCAGGGCGTCACCCAGGTGCTGGTGAAGGAGTTCCTGCTCGAGCCGATCAAGCACACGATGCTGCACGCCGACTTCTACCGGCTGCAGATGGACAAGGCGATCACGGTCACCGTGTCGATCCAGCTGAAGGGCGAGCCGAAGGGCGTCAAGATTCAGGGCGGCGTCGTCGACTTCCCGCACCGCGAGGTCGAGGTCGAGTGCCTCCCCGGCGACATCCCGGATCACCTGAGCATCGACATCTCGGAGCTGATGATCGGCCAGGGCGTGCGTCTGAAAGAACTGGCGACCGACGCCAAGTGGACGCCCGTGAGCGACCCGGACACCCTGATCGTCCACGTCGTGGCGGCCAAGGTCGAGGAAGTCGCGCCCGAGGCCGCAGCGGCGACCGCCGAGCCCGAGGTCCTGAAGAAGGGCAAGCCGGAGGACGAGAAGGACGCCGCCAAGGACAAGAAGTAGCCGTCCGCCCGCGGGGCGCGGGCGAGTGAGCCAGGCAAGGACAGGACGGCATGAAGCTCATCGTCGGCCTTGGGAATCCCGGGCCGCGCTACCGCGGAACGGTCCACAATGTCGGCTTCGATGTCGTCGACGAAGTGGCCAAGCGCCGCCAGGTGAGCTTCGAGGCGGCACCCGCCGACGCGCTGATGGCGCGGCTGCGGGACGTGAACGGGGGCGCGCTGCTCGTCAAGCCGCTGACGTTCATGAACGTGAGCGGGGACGCGGTCGGAGCGCTGCAGCGCTACTTCCGGATTCCGCTGGAGGATCTGCTGGTCGTCGTCGACGACGTGGCGCTTCCGGCGGGCCGGCTGAGGGTGCGGCGGAGCGGGTCGGCGGGGGGCCACAACGGCCTGAAGTCGATCATCGCGTGCCTGGGAACGGATGGGTTCGCACGGCTTCGGGTGGGTGTCGGGCGCGGCGATCCGCGGCGCGACCTCTCCGATCACGTGCTGTCGAGGGTTACCGGGGACATGCTCGAGACGCTGGCGCAGGCTACGGGCCAGGCCGCCGACGCCGCTGAGCTCTTCCTGGAGGCTCCGATCGAGGAACTGATGAAGCGGTTCAACGCGGCCCCGAAGGCCGACGACGACGACGACGACGGACCATCGGCGGAACGCGGAACAGAGTAAGCAAGCAGGCACACATGAGCGCAACCAAGCAGTACGAACTCGTCTACATCGCGACGCCCGAGGCGACCGAGCAGCAGCTCGCCGAGCTGCACGAGCTGGTGGTCGGCATCGCCGCCAAGTTCAACGGCACCGTCGACCGCACGGAAGCGTGGGGCCGCCGCCGGCTCGCCTACACGATTGCCCGCCACAAGGAAGGCATCTACGTGCTCGAGGTCATCACGGGCGGTGGCGACCTCGTCAAGGAGCTCGATCGCCGGCTGAAGGTGTCGGACCTCGTCATCCGTCACCTGGTGGTCCGCGTCGACGAGGACCTCCAGATCGCGGCGCGCGCCAAGGCGCAGCGCCAGGCGACGTCGGCCCGCCGCCGTGTGGCGCGCGGTCTGCCGGCGGAACCCACCCCTGAAGAGCGTATGCGTGCATCGGCGGCCCTGGCCGACGATCGAGACGAGGCGGAGGCGTACTAGTCATGGCTGGTGATATGCACCGTTCCAAGAGCAGCACGCCGCCCAAGCCGGGCGAGCGTGGACAGCGCCGTCCGGCGGGCGCCGGGGGCGGCTTCCGCCGTCGTCGCGTCTGCAAGTTCCGGTCGGAGAAGATCGACTACATCGACTACAAGGACGTGCGGCTGCTGATGCAGTTCGTCCCGGAGCGCGGCAAGATCCAGCCGCGGCGTCTCTCGGGCACGAGCGCGAAGTGGCAGCGCAAGCTGCAGGTCGCGCTGAAGCGCGCCCGTGAGCTGGCCCTCCTCCCGTACGCAACCGATTAGCATTGGATGCCGCCCGCGTGCGGACGCCGCGGCGCGCCTAGCGCCGCGAATAGCAGACCGCACGCCCGGAGGGCGGCCCGCGGCCGCGCGTGAGAGCGCGGCCGCCAACAGGAAAAAGACGTTATGATCGAAGTCATCCTCAAGGAACCGGTGGATCACCTCGGCGGCCGCGGCGACGTGGTGAAGGTCGCCGACGGGTTCGCGCGCAACTACCTGCTGCCGCGCTAGCTCGCTCTCGCCGTCACCTCCGGCAACAAGCGCCAGATCGACGCCGAGAAGAAGCGCGCCGCGGCGCGCGAGGCGGAAGACCGCAGCGTCGCCGAGGCCATCGCGTCGCGGCTGTCGCAGACGGAATGCGTCGTTGCCCGCCGCGTCGGCGAGAAGGATGCGCTCTACGGGTCGGTCACGTCGGCCGACGTCGCCGAGGGTCTGGCCCGCCTCGGCTTCGAAGTCGACAAGCGCAAGATCCAGATGGCCGAGCCGTTCAGGGCGCTGGGCGAGTACACCGTGCCGATCCGCCTCCACCGCGAGGTGACCACGCAGGTCAAGGTCCTCGTGGTCAAGGCCGACTAGCCGCACTCGACCGCGTCGTGCGACCGGCTCTGGCCGGCCCGCTGCCCCACACGAGGTGTTGCGTCCCCGCCGGGACATGACACCTCGTCCTATTTGTAGCTACACTCCGTTTCCGATCCTGCCGCCGGGTTGTCGATGTCCGATTCCACGTCCGAGAGCGCTTCGTCCGATCGCACGCCGTCGGGCCGCGCCGAACGCGGGGCCTCGGACCGCGGCGAGCGCACGCCACCGCACAACCTCGATGCCGAGCGTTCGGTGCTCGGCGGCATCCTGCTCCGCAACGACACCTTCAACCACGCCGCCGCAGTCATCGACTCAGGTGACTTCTACCGCGACGCTCACCGCCGCATCTTCGAGCAGATGGTCGAGCTCAACGAGCGCGGCGACGCCATCGACCTGGTCACCCTCAAGGAGGCGCTGACCCGCACCGCGGAGCTCGAGGACGTCGGCGGCGTCGCCTACCTGGCCCGCCTCGTCGACGGCGTGCCGCGCGCCACCAACGTCGAGCACTACGCCAACATCGTCAAGGAGAAGTCGACGCTGCGCTCGCTGATCGCCAGCGCGCACGACATCCTGCAGGAGGCCTACGCCGGCGCCGACGACGCCGACGAGATCCTCGACGGCGCCGAGAGGCGCATCTTCGAGGTCGCCGACAAGCGCATCCGGACCGGCTTCGTGCCGCTCGCCGACCTCGTCCAGGAGAGCTTCGACACCCTCAGCAAGCTGCAGCAGCATCGCGGCCTGGTGTCGGGGGTCCCGACGGGCTTCGCCGTTCTCGACGAGATGACCTCCGGCCTGCAGCGCGGCGATCTGGTCATCGTCGCGGCGCGGCCGTCGATGGGCAAGACCGCCTTCACGCTCAACATCGCCCAGCACGTCGGCCTGAACCGCGACCGGGCGATGACCGTCGGCTTCTTCAGCCTGGAGATGTCGGCGCAGCAGCTGTTCGTCCGCCTGCTCACCTCGGTGGCGCAGATCGACGCGCACCGGCTGCGCAGCGGATACCTCTCGGCGGACGACTACGCCAAGCTGGTCAAGGCGGTGGGCACGCTCGAGAGCGCCAAGATCTTCATCGACGACACCGCCTCGATCGGTGTCCTCGAGATGCGCGCCAAGGCGCGCCGGCTGAAGGCCGATCACGGCCTCGATCTCCTGATCGTCGACTACCTGCAGCTGATGCAGGGACGCGGCCGCTTCGAGAACCGGCAGCAGGAGCTGGCCTCGATCTCGCGCTCGCTGAAAGGGCTGGCCAAGGAGCTCCAGGTGCCGATCATGGCGCTGTCGCAGTTGAGCCGGGCCCCCGAGGCGCGCTCGGATCGCCGGCCGCAGCTCTCCGATCTGCGCGAGTCGGGAGCCCTCGAGCAGGACGCCGACGTGGTCATGATGATCTACCGCCCCGGCGTCTACGACAAGGACAACCTCGAGATCAAGGACGACGCCGAGATCATCATCGCCAAGCAGAGGAACGGCCCGATAGGGACCGTCAACCTGATCTTCCTGGGGCAGTACACGCGGTTCTTCTCCCGCGAAGACACCGCGCAATGACGGTCCGGCCGACGTTCGCCCGCGTCGACCTCGACGCGCTCTCCCGCAACTTCCGGACCTTGGCCGGTTTCGTCGCCAGCGGTCGCCCCGGAGCCGGCCAGACGGGAGCCGGCCAGACGGGAGCCGGCCAGACGGGAGCCGGCCAGCCGGCGTCGGCTCTGCCTGCTGGTGACGCCAGGCCCGGCGTCATCGGCGTGGTAAAGGCCAACGCCTACGGCCATGGCGCGGTGCGCGTCGGGCTCGCCCTCGAGGCCGCCGGTGCCTCGATGCTGGCCTGCGCCGATATCGCCGAAGGCGTCCAGCTCCGCGAGGGCGGCGTCACGGTGCCGATCCTGATCTTCGGCGCGCTCAGCGTCGGCGACGTCGAGGGCATCTTCGACTACGAGCTGACGCCCACGGTGTCGACGCCGTCGGCAGCCACGACGCTGGCCGCGGCCGCGGCACGGCGCCAGGTCCGGCTGTCCTGCCACCTCAAGATCGACACCGGGATGAACCGGCTCGGCTTCCGGCACGATCAGCTCGATCGCACGATGCCGGCGCTCGCGGCCAGTCCGGGCCTGGCGATCGACGGCGTCTACACCCACTTCGCGACCGCCGACGTGCCCGACGATCCGCTGTTCGCCGAGCAGCGCACCCGCTTCGAGCAGGCGCGGCGTACGCTCGCCGGTCTTGGCATCCGGGCCCGGGTCACCCACATGGCCAACAGCGCGGCCATGCTGCGCGACGAGCGGGTGTGGTTCGACTACGTGCGGCCCGGCCTGCTGCTCTACGGCCTGGTGCCGCCGCCGCTGGCGACGACCCTGGCGCTCGAACCGGTGATGAGCCTGACCAGCACCGTCGTCTCGGTGAAGGGGGTGCGGCCCGGCGAGGGCGTCAGCTACGGCATGCGCTTCCGCACCGACGTGCCGCGGCGGATCGCGGTCGTGCCGGCCGGCTACGCCGACGGCATCGACACCCGCAGCGGCAACCGCGGCTTCGTGCTCGTGCGCGGCCGGCGGGTGCCGATCGTCGGCGCCATCTGCATGGACATGATGATGATCGACGTCACCGACGTCGAGGTCGAGCCCGGCGACGAGGTGGTCATCGTCGGCCAGCAGGGGAGCGAGCGGCTCGACATGCGCGAGATCGCCGCCACCATCGGCGCCATCCCGTGGGAGCTGCTGTGCCGCATCGGCTCGCGCATCGAGCGCGTCTATGCCGGCGGCCGTCAGCGAGAGCGAGAATAGATCCGTGGCGACGTCCAAGGCCCCGAAGACCGTCTATGCGTGCCAGGACTGCGGCGCGCAGTCGCCGAAGTGGCTGGGCCGCTGTCCCGAGTGTGGCGCCTGGAACACGATGGTCGAGGAGCGCGCCCCGGCCCCGGCCGGCGCGGGCGGCACCGAGGCCCGTTACGCCACGCCGACGCTCGGGCCCGGCCGCTCGGCCACCGCGCAGCGCTACGCCGACGTCAGCCTGAGCGCCGTCGATCGCATCTCGACCGGCCTGTCCGAGCTCGATCGCGTGCTTGGCGGTGGCGTGGTTCCGGGCTCGCTGGTGCTGCTCGGCGGCGAGCCGGGGATCGGCAAGTCGACGCTGCTGCTGCAGGCGGCGGCGCACTTCGCCAGGGCGGTCGGGCCGGTGCTCTACGCCTCGGGCGAGGAATCGGAGCCGCAGATCAAGGCCCGCGGCGAGCGCCTCGGCGTCGGCGACGATCCGCTCTTCCTGTTCGGCGAGACCTGCCTCGAACGCGTCCTCGACGAAGCCGTCCGCCTGAAGCCGTCGCTGCTCGTCCTCGACTCGATCCAGACCGTCTTCTCGAACAAGCTGCAATCGGCGCCGGGCAGCGTCGCCCAGGTCCGCGAGGCGGCGACGCAGCTGCTGTTCGCGGCCAAGGGGCAGCACCTGGCGACGTTCATCATCGGCCACGTGACCAAGGACGGCGCGCTGGCCGGGCCGAAGGTGCTCGAGCACGTCGTCGACACCGTGCTCTACTTCGAGGGCGAGCGGCACCACGCGCACCGCGTCGTGCGCGCGGTGAAGAACCGCTTCGGAGCGGCGTCCGAGGTCGGCGTGTTCGAGATGACGGGCGCCGGCCTGAAGCCGGTGGCGAACCCGTCGGCGCTGTTCCTGGCCGAGCGGCCGGCCCGTGTCGCCGGATCGGCGGTCCTGTGCGCGGTCGAAGGCTCGCGGCCGCTGCTGGTCGAGGTGCAGGCGCTCGTCAGCACCAGCACGTATGGCTACGCCAAGCGCACCGCCAACGGCCTCGATGCCAACCGCGTGTCGCTGCTCCTCGCCGTCCTCGAGAAGCGGGCCGGCCTGGTCATGTCGGGCGACGACGTGTTCGCCAACGTCGCCGGCGGCCTCACAGTGGACGAGCCCGCCGTCGACCTCGCGGTCGTGGCCGCTCTCGCCTCGAGCCTGCGCAACCGGCCGGTGCGCGGATCGACGGCGCTGTTCGGCGAGGTCGGCCTCGCCGGCGAAGTGCGCCGGGCGACGCACGCCGCGCTGCGCGTGCGCGAAGCGGCGCGCCTCGGCTTCACCCGCGTGATCCTGCCGCCCGACAGCGTCGCCGCCGCGGATGTCCCCGCCGGCGTCACCCTGATCCCGGTGGCGAGCGTCGGCGAGCTGCTCGACGCGCTGTTTGAGTAGGACGCGACGATCCGAGCTATGCCTCCCTATCACTGGTGGCGCACCGTCTTCTTCCTGATTCCCGCCATCGCGGTCTACACGACCGTGCTCGGGACGATCTCGCTCTCGTCGTCGTTCTTCGATCGGTCGGGACGCTTCGCGCACCGGTGCGCGCGGGCCTGGGCATGGTTGATCCTGAAGACGACGGGCGTGTCGCTGACGCTGACCGGGCTCGAACGCGTGCCGCCCGGTCAGAGCTACGTCTTCGCCTCGAACCACCAGAGCATCTACGACACCCCGGTGCTCTTCTGGACGCTGGCGTTCGAGCTGCGCGTGCTCGCCAAGGCATCGCTCGGGTCGTTCCCGTTCATCGGCTGGCACCTGGCGCGGACCGGGCACATCCTGGTGGACCGGAAGAAGCCCGGCACGGACCTCTTCCGGCAGATGCGCCAGCTGATGACGGCAGGCTATTCGGTGTTCGTCTTCCCCGAGGGCACGCGCAGCCTGGACGGCTCGCTGGCGCGCTTCCGCGCCGGCACGTTCATGATGGCGATCGAGTCGGGGCTGCCGGTGGTGCCGGTGGCGATCGACGGCAGCCGCTTCGTGATGCGTAAGGGCGAGCTCACGACCCGGCCGGGCCACGTGCGGGTCACGGTGCTCGATCCGATCCCGACCGCCGGCCGCACGCCCGACCAGGCGCGTCAGCTCGCGCGGCAGGTGCAGGACGCCGTGCAGAGCGCGCTGCCGCCGGGCGACGCGCCGCCGCAGGCGGCCGTCGGCCAGGGCGGGGAGGCGACGGCGTGACTCTCGACCTCGCGCCGGAGCTCGCCGCGATCGTTGCGCCGGCCTGCCTGGCGTTCGACGACGTGACGGTGGTGGTGCACGACCATCGCCTCGACGCGCCGTTCGCCGAGGCCGAAGCGCGGCTCCGTGCTGGTGGCACCGCCCTCGACGCGGCGCTGCAGCGGACGCGCGCGCTCTACCGGGCCATCGGCCTCGATCCGACCAAGACGCGGCCGTCGTCGGAAGCGCTGCTGCGGCGCGTGCGGCGCGGCGACACGCTGCCGCGGGTGAACACGATCGTCGATCTCTGCAACTGGTGCTCGGTCGAGACGCAGATCGCCTTCGGCGTCTACGATCGCGATCGCATCGCCGGCGATGCCGTGTCGCTGCGGCTCGGCGCCGACAGCGAGGGCTACGACGGCATCCGCAAGGACCGCGTCAACGTCGCCGGCCGCCTCACCCTCGTGGACGCCGAGGGACCGTTCGGCAACCCGACCTCGGATTCGCTGCGCACCTCGGTGTCGGAGGCGACGACGCGGGTGCTGTTCGTGCTGTTCGCGCCGGCGGCGACGCCCGCTGCCGACTACGCCCGCGCCGTCGCGCTCACCGCGGAGCGCGTCACGACGCACGCCGGCGGGACGGAACGCGAGCGGTGGCCCGGCGCGCCGTTGCTATACTCGCCGACCGTGCGAACGCCATGAGCGTGTCGGTCATCATCGCCGCGGGTGGGCAGGGCACGCGGCTCGGCGCCGGCGTGCCCAAGCAGTGGCTCGCGATCGGCGGCCGCACCCTCCTCGAGCGCTCGGTCGCCGCCTTCGACGCCCATCCGCGCGTGACCCAGATCGTCATCGTCGTGCCGCCAGGGACGACCGACGCGCCGGTGCCGCCGACCACGACGCCGCAGCGCGTCGTGACCGGCGGGGCGAGCCGGCAGGATTCGGTCGCGAACGGGTTCGCGGTGGTGTCCGCCGATGCCGACGTGGTTCTCGTGCATGACGCGGCACGACCCTTCGTGAGCGCACAGGTGATCGACAGAGTCATCGACCTCGTCATTCCCTACGGTGCGGTCGTGCCCGTCGCGCCTATTCACGACACCGTGAAAGAGGTCGAGGCTGGCGGTGGCACGCGCATCATCGCCACGCTGCCGCGGGAGCGGTTGTTCCTCGCGCAAACGCCTCAGGGCTTTCGCCGTCAGGTGCTGGCCGACGCGATCGACGCCGGCAGGCGGGGAGCGTCGGGCACCGACGAGGCGATGCTCGCCGAGCAGGCGGGCCACTCCGTTCACGTCGTCCCAGGCGACGAGGCCAACGTGAAGATCACGACCGCCGCCGATCTCGCCCGCGCCCGCGACCGCTCCGCTCCGCCGGCGTTCCGCATCGGCACCGGCTACGACCTGCACGTCTTCGCCGAGGGCCGGCCGCTGATCCTCGGCGGCGTCCGCATTCCGTACGACCGCGGCCTGAAGGGGCACTCGGACGCCGATGCGGTCTGCCACGCCATCACCGACGCCATCCTCGGCGCGGCCAACCTGGGCGACATCGGCCGACTGTTTCCAGACACCGATCCGCGCTACAAGGACGCCGACAGCCTCGCGCTGCTGGCCGACGCCGCGGCCCGCGTCCGCGCCGCCGGCTGGCAGGTGGTGAACGTCGACGTCGTCGTGATCGCCGAGCGGCCGAAGATCGGGCCGCACGCCGCGGCGATGCAGCGATCGCTGGCGGTGACGCTCGGCGTCGACGCCGACGCGATCGCGATCAAAGGCAAGACCAACGAAGGCGTGGACGCCACCGGTCGCGGCGAGGCGCTGGCCGTGCACGCGGTGGCGCTGATCGCGCGCGCGCAGTCGTGAGATGACGTCATGATCGTCTACGGCGCCCACGCCGTGTTCGAAGCCTTGCGCGCTGGCCGTGCGACGCGGCTGTCGCTGGTGGCGCGGCCGGGCGCGGCGCCCAACCGCCGCAGCGCCGACCTCGTGGCGGAAGCCAGGCGGGCCGGGGTGCCGATCGTCACCATCGGAGAGGACGAGGCCTCGCGGCTCTCGAGCGGGCGGTCGCATCAAGGGGTGATCGCCGAGGTCCAGGCGCCGCAGGAGTGGACGCCGGCCGATCTGGTCGCCGCTGCGCAAGTGCCGGCCCTGCTCGTCGTCCTCGACGGCATCGAGGATCCGCACAACCTCGGCGCCATCCTCCGCAGCGCGGACGCCGCCGGCGTCGACGGCGTGATCCGCCAGGCGCGCCGCGCGGCGCCGCTCGACGGGGCGGTGGGGAAGACGTCGGCCGGCGCGGTCGCGCACCTGCGCATCGCCACCGTCGTCAACGTCACGCGAGCGATCGATGAGCTGAAGGAGGCCGGGGTGTGGACGGTCGGCCTCGCCGCGGACGGCGCTGCGGCCTACGACGCGATCGACCTCACCGTGCCGACCGCGATCGTCGTCGGCGCCGAGGGCGCCGGCCTGCGGCGCCTGGTCCGCGAAGCCTGCGACCACGTCGCGGCAATCCCCATGGCGGGCCAGGTGTCGAGCCTGAACGTCTCGGTGGCGACCGGAATCGTCCTCTTCGAAGCGCGACGGCAGCGTCGCCGTTGACCGCCGGGCGTACCAGTCCTATACTTGGTGGTTCTGGTCGGTCGCACACCGTCCGCCCCATGCCTGAGTGTCGGTCAGACTGTCGCTCCCGAGTGTCGTTCGCGGGTGTCTCGACGGGGCTGGTTGAAGCGGGCTCGGCAGCTGGAGCGGCTGGAGCGTCGGCTGACTGGAATCGGAATTGCTGGCGGCCGGCCGGCGTGCTAGACTTGCGACTTTGTCCGGCTGGCGTAGCTCAGCCCGGTAGAGCAGCTGATTTGTAATCAGCCGGTCGGGGGTTCGAATCCCTTCGCCAGCTCCAGTTCGGACCTGCACGAGCGGGTTTGCCAGAAGGGAAACGAGGTCCAGCCGCGGCACGTCCTACCCAATCACGATCACCCAGGCCGGAGCCCGCGCGGGCGGATGGCGAGGTTGCGGAGCGGTCAAACGCGGCAGACTGTAAATCTGTTGCCCTAGTGGCTTCGAAGGTTCGAATCCTTCCCTCGCCACCATTACCGCCAGTTGGGACCAGCCGGGGTCGTGAGCGCGGAAGTCGATGTGCGAGAAGGCTTTGCGGGAGTAACTCAATGGTAGAGTCACAGCCTTCCAAGCTGTTGGTTGCGGGTTCGATTCCCGTCTCCCGCTCCAGAGGGCCCCGGGTTTTGGCTGACGGGGCAAGGCCGTTGATGCCGATGTAGCTCAGTTGGCAGAGCACGTCCTTGGTAAGGACGAGGTCACCGGTTCGATCCCGGTCATCGGCTCCAGATCGTTCGCAGCACCAGATCGTAGGACCAGTTCGTAGGCAGAAACCATGCGAGACAACATCGCCTTGGCGTGCACCGAGTGCAAGCGTCGCAACTACGTGACCACGAAGAACAAGAAGAAGACGACCGAGCGCCTGCAGATGAAGAAGTTCTGCAGCTGGTGCCGGTCGCACACGGCGCACAAGGAAACCAAGTAGGTCAGTAGCTCAATTGGCAGAGCACCGGTCTCCAAAACCGGGGGCTGGGGGTTCGAGTCCCTCCTGACCTGCCAACATCGGCCGGGGCCGCGGTGTGGCCCGGGCTTTCAAGGGTTGTCGCGAGCGAATTTCATGAAGACCGCGAGCATGGATAACACCAATGACGGGCCGGTCAAGCCCCGCGCCACCAAGGCGCAGGCGGGCGGACCGCTCGAGTGGTGGGGACGCGCCCGGACGTTCCTGGCCGAGGTGCGCGCCGAGCTGCGCCGCGTAACCTGGCCGACGCGGGCGGAGGTCATCGCCACCACGTGGGTCGTGGTGCTGTTCTCCGCCGTCATGGGGGCCTATCTCTGGGGTCTGGACGTGCTGTTCGCGCGGTTGATCGGCTGGGTGTTCAAGGCGCTGGGGGCGGCATGACGGACGTCATGACCAAGCAGTGGTTCATCGTCCACACCTACTCGGGCTTCGAGAAGAAGGTGAAGCAGTCGCTCGAACAGCGCGTCAAGGCCTATGGCCTCGGCGACGAGTTCGGCGAAGTGCTGATCCCGACCGAAGACGTGGTCGAGATGCGCGGAGGCCGCAAGGTCGTCAGCTCGAAGCGGTTCTTCCCGGGCTACCTGCTGGTCGAGATGCACATGTCCGACGAGGCGTGGCACGTCGTGAAGAACACGCCGAAGGTCACCGGCTTCGTTGGCGCCGGCGCCAAGCCGACCCCGCTCACCCGTGAGGAAGTCGACCAGATCCTCCTCCAGGTGACGGTTGCGGCGGAGAAGCCGAAGCCGAAGTACAGCTTCGAAAAGGGCGATCAGGTGCGCATCAACGAGGGGCCGTTCACCAACTTCAACGGCCTCGTCGACGAAGTGAACACCGAGAAGAGCACGCTCAAGGTGATGGTCACGATCTTCGGCCGCTCGACCCCGGTCGAACTGGATTTCCTGCAGGTCGAGAAGCTCTAGCCCGGCCTACGTAGAAGAAACTCGGGAAGAAACTCGGGAAGCAACTCGGAAGAAATCGAGTCATGGCGAAAAAGGTACAGGCGCAAGTGAAGCTCCAGATCGCGGCAGGCAAAGCGACGCCTGCCCCGCCCGTCGGGACCGCGCTCGGTCCCCAGGGCGTGAACATCATGGACTTCTGCAAGAACTTCAACGCGAAGACCGCCGGCCAGGACGGCCTGATCATCCCGGTCGTCGTCACGGTCTACGTGGATCGGTCGTACTCGTTCATCACCAAGACGCCACCGGCGCCGGTGCTGCTCAAGCGCGCCGCCAAGATCGCCAAGGGCTCGGCCGAGCCGAACAAGGCCAAGGTCGGCACCGTGACCAAGAAGGACGTCGAGGAGATCGCGCGGCTCAAGCTGCCCGACCTCAACACCGAAGACCTCGAGGCGGCCATGCGCAGCGTCGCCGGCACGGCGCGCTCGATGGGCCTCGACGTCGTCGGCTGATTGTCTGCGGCCGCGCTCTCGCGCGCGGCCGCGGGCCGCCCTTGAAGCGGGCGGCACACTTTGTCTAGGACGTGGGAGGGCGCCGGATGGCGCCCGCCAGAACCACTGGAGGTTCCAATGGGGAAGAAGTTCGAGGCCGCTCAGGCCCAAGTCGCTGATCGCCCGTATACGATCGAAGAGGCGATTCCGCTCGTTCAGAAGGTCAAGTACACGAAGTTCGACGAGACCGTCGAGATGGCTCTTCGGCTCGGCGTCGATCCGAAGCACGCCGACCAGATGGTCCGCGGCACGGTCGTGCTCCCGCACGGCCTCGGCAAGACCAAGCGGGTCCTGGTCATCGCCGGCGCCGAGAAGCAGAAGGACGCCACCGAGGCCGGCGCCGACGTTGTCGCCGGTGAGGAAATCGTCGAGAAGATCATGGGCGGCTGGATCGACTTCGACGCCGTCGTGGCGACGCCCGACATGATGCGGGCGGTCGGCCGCCTCGGCAAGGTGCTCGGCCCGCGCGGCCTGATGCCCAACCCGAAGACCGGCACGGTCACGACCGACATCGCCAAGGCGGTGCGCGAGATCAAAGCGGGCAAGGTCGAGTTCCGGGTCGACAAGACCGGCATCGTTCACGCCCCGATCGGCAAGTCGTCGTTCGACACCGAGAAGCTGGTCGCCAATGCCCATGCCCTGGTCGACAGCGTGATCAAGGCCAAGCCGTCGGCGGCCAAGGGCAAGTACCTGAAGAGCGTCACGGTGTCCTCGACGATGGGGCCGGGCGTCCGGATCGACACGACCGCCGTGGATACGGTGGCGCACTAGGCGGGCGACCGCGGAGCGTTCAGGCCCGCACAGTGGCCAGAGAAAAAGACGTATGGCAGTCTCACGCGCAGAGAAGACCACCGAGCTCCAGGAGCTCACCGCCGCCTTCGGCAAGTCCCAGACGGCGATCCTCATCGACTACAAGGGCATCAAGGTCCCCGAGGTCACCGAGCTCCGCCGCCAGGTGAAGGCCGTCAAGGGTACCTACAAGGTCGTGAAGAACACGCTTGCCCGGCGGGCGATCAGCGGCACGGCGTTCGAATCGCTGGCGCCGCACTTCCAGGGCACGGTGGCCCTCGCCTACAGCGAGGCCGATCCGGTCGTGCTGGCGAAGACGCTGACGACCTTCGCCAAGACCACCCCGGCGCTCAAGATCAAGGCCGCCGTCGTCGACGGCAAGGCCCTGAAGGCCGGCGAAGTCGGCGAGTTGGCGACGCTGCCCGGCAAGCCGGAGCTGTACGCCAAGCTGCTGTTCCTGCTGCAGGCGCCCATGGTCCAGCTCGTCACGGTGCTGAGCGCCACGCCGCGGGATCTCGTCACGGTATTGTCGGAAGTCGGGAAGAAGAAGGCTGCTGAAGCCGCTGAATAGCTTTCGGCTCTCGTCGCTGGGAGCTACTAAGGAGCAGAGAACGATGTCACTTTCGCAGGATCAGGTCGTCGAGTACGTCAAGAACATCTCGGTGCTGGAGTGCTCGCAGCTCGTGAAGCGCCTCGAGCAGGAGCTCGGCGTTTCGGCCGCGGCGGCAGCCCCGGCGGCTGTAGCGGGCGGCGGCGGCGCGGCGGCGGCCGCGGTCGAGGAAAAGACCGAGTTCACGGTCACCCTGACCGACGTCGGCGCGAACAAGATCAACGTGATCAAGGTCGTGCGCGAGGTGACGAGCCTGGGCCTCAAGGAAGCCAAGGACCTCGTCGAGGCCGCGCCCAAGGCCGTCAAGGAAGCCGTGACCAAGGACGAGGCGGCGACGATCAAGAAGAAGTTCGAAGACGTCGGCGCCAAGGTCGAGGTCAAGTAGCTCCCGGGCGTCGCGTTTCACCCTGGCTGGCCGCCGTCGCCCCGACGGCAGTCGGCCCGGTCCGTTTTTTCGAGGAATAGACGATCACGGCCAGCGTGGCATGCCCACGGACGCACCGGACCCCGATCGGCGAGCGCAGTTCGCGCTCGCGACGGGGAACGTGTGCGCCGGGGTGTCCTCGTTGGAGCGCCACGCGCAGTGGCAATCGTTCATAGGCCGTTTGGGACTTCACGCACATGCAGAGCCTGCACAAGAACGTCTACCGGGAGCGCGTCGAGTTCTCCAAGATCAAGAGCACGGTTCCGATTCCGAACCTGATCGAGATCCAGAAGAAGTCGTACGAGCGGTTCCTGCAGATGTACACCCCACCGGCGGAGCGCGACGATGTCGGCCTCCAGTCGGTCTTTAAATCGGTCTTTCCGATCAGCGACTTCAGGGAGAACTCGTCCCTCGAGTTCATCGACTACTCGATCGGCAACTGGGACCCCTGCGGCTGGGGTGACGAAGCCCGCGGTCTCGTGCATGAAATCGGCGGCCAGCGCATGGCGCTGAAGCTGAAGTACGACATCAACGAGTGCCAGG
Organism: Vicinamibacteraceae bacterium; assembly: GCA_031407765.1. Classification (GTDB taxonomy): domain Bacteria; phylum Acidobacteriota; class Vicinamibacteria; order Vicinamibacterales; family Vicinamibacteraceae; genus JBDSLU01. Next base: position 4,274 of record JANOIR010000055.1, on the reverse strand, counting down.
AGCGCGGCATGACCTATGCCGTGCCGCTGAAGGTCACGATCCGGCTCGTCGTGTGGAACAAGGACCCGGAGACGGGCGCCAAGACCATCCGCGACATCAAGGAGCAGGAAGTCTACTTCGGCGACATCCCGCTGATGACGGACAACGGCACCTTCATCATCAACGGCACCGAGCGCGTCATCGTCAGCCAGCTGCACCGCTCGCCGGGCGTCTTCTTCCACTCCGAAGACAAGACGCTGTTCATCGGCCAGATCATCCCGTATCGCGGCTCGTGGGTGGAGTTCGAGTACGACAGCAAGAACCTGCTCTACGTGCGCATCGACCGCAAGCGCAAGTTCCTGGCGACGGTGTTCCTGCGCGCCCTCGGGCTGCGCGGCGCCGACGACATGCTGCGCGCCTTCTACACGATCGACCGCCTGCACATGGCCGGCGGGCCGACCAAGTGGGCGGTGGGCGAGTCGCTGATCGGCCTGCGCGCCGGGCGCGAGTTCCCGATCCCGGGCACCGAGATCACGATCCACAAGGGCAAGAAGGTCAGCCAGAGCCACATCGCCGCGCTGAAGAAGGCGGGTGTGCCGGCGATCGAGATCGACGAGGCCGAGCTGGCCGGCGCCCACGCCGCCTCCGACGTCGTCGACCCCAAGACCGGCGAGGTGATCCTCGAGGCCAACGAGCCGATCGACGCCCGGCTGATGCTCCAGGCGCAGGAGAAGGCCGTCGAGCTGATCGAGGTGTTCTTCCCGGAGAAGGACGAGACCGGTCCGGTGCTCTCGGCGACGCTGCGCAAGGATCCGATCCGCACCCACGAAGAGGCGCTGATCGAGATCTACCGCCGCCTGCGTCCGGGCGATCCGCCGACGCTCGAGAGCTCGCGCTCGCTGTTCGAGAACATGTTCTTCAACCCGCAGAAGTACGACTTCTCGCGGGTCGGCCGGCTCAAGCTGAACACCAAGCTGAAGCTGACCACGCCGCTCGACGAGAAGATCCTGCACCCGCAGGACTTCTACGAGGTCATCAAGTACCTCCTGAAGCTGAAGCGGAACCCGGCCAACGTCGACGACATCGATCACCTCGGCAACCGGCGCGTGCGCTCGGTCGGCGAGCTCCTCGAGAACCAGTTCCGCATCGGCCTGGTGCGCATGGAACGGGCGATCAAGGAAAAGATGTCGGTCTACCAGGAAATGGCGACCGCCATGCCGCACGACCTGATCAACGCGAAGCCGGTGATGGCGGCGATTCGCGAGTTCTTCGGGTCGTCGCAGCTGTCGCAGTTCATGGACCAGACCAACCCGCTCTCGGAGATCACGCACAAGCGGCGTCTCTCCGCGCTCGGGCCGGGCGGCCTGTCGCGTGAGCGCGCCGGCTTCGAGGTCCGCGACGTCCACCCGACGCACTACGGGCGCATCTGCCCGATCGAGACGCCGGAAGGCCCGAACATCGGCCTGATCTCGTCACTGTCGTGCTACGCCCGCATCAACGAGTTCGGCTTCATCGAGTCGCCCTACCGTGAGGTCAAGCACGGACGCATCATCGACTACGTCAAGGTGCTGAAGGCGCCGGACGGCGGCAAGTACCAGAACGGCGCGCTGGTCGAGGCCGACGAGGTGCTCGACGCCACCGGCCATCCCAAGCGGACGATGAAGGGCTACGAGTTCGAGGCGCATCCCTTCTACCTGTCGGCGTGGGAAGAGGACCAGTACGTCATCGCCCAGGCCAACGTCGAGCTCGACGAGAACCTGCGCATGGTGACGGAGCGCGTCACGGCGCGGCAGGCGGGCAACTTCAAGCTCGCCCACCGCGAAGAGATCCAGTACGTCGACGTCTCGCCGAAGCAGCTCGTCTCGGTCGCCGCATCGCTGATTCCGTTCCTCGAGAACGACGACGCCAACCGCGCGCTGATGGGCTCGAACATGCAGCGCCAGGCGGTGCCGCTCCTCCAGGCGCGGGCGCCGTTCGTCGGCACCGGCATGGAGTACATCACCGCCCGCGACTCGGGCTCGGTGGTGGTGGCGCGGCGCACCGGCTCGGTCGACTACGTCGACAGCCAGCGCATCGTCGTCCGCGTCGAGGGCGAGGGCGAGGATGGCGGCCCCGAGATGGGCGCCGACATCTACAACATGACCAAGTTCAAGCGGTCGAACCAGAACACCTGCTTGAACCAGCGGCCGATCGTCCGGGTCGGCCAGAAGGTCTCGAAGGGCCAGGTCCTGGCCGACGGGCCGTGCACCGAGCTCGGCGAGCTCGCGCTCGGCCGCAACGTCCTCGTCGCCTTCATGCCGTGGCGCGGCTACAACTTCGAGGACGCGATTCTGGTGTCCGAGAAGATGGTGAAGGAGGACTACTACACCTCCATTCACATCGAGGAGTTCGAGATCGAGGCCCGCGACACCAAGCTCGGGCCCGAGGAGATCACGCGCGACATCCCCAACGTCGGCGAGGGCTACCTGCGCGATCTCGACGACAGCGGCGTCATCCGCATCGGCGCCTACGTCAAGCCGGGCGACATCCTCGTCGGCAAGGTCACGCCGAAGGGCGAGACCCAGCTGACGCCGGAAGAGAAGCTCCTCCGCGCCATCTTCGGCGAGAAGGCCGGCGACGTCCGCGACGCCTCGCTGGTGTGCCCCCCGGGCATCGAAGGCATCGTCGTCGGCGTCAAGATCTTCTCGCGCAAGGGCATCGAGAAGGACGAGCGCGCCAAGTCGATCGAGGCGGAAGACCTCGAGATGATGGAGAAGAATCTCCAGGACGAGATTCGCATCCTGCACGACGAGGTCAAGAAGCGGCTGGCGCACATGCTGCGCGGCCAGACGCTGCGCACCGACCTGTTCGACGAGCACGGGCGTGAGCGGCTGCAGAAGAAGGGCACGCCGATCACCGACGAGCTCCTCGATACGCTGCCGTACGAGGCGGTCATCCGCATGCGCGTCGCCAGCGACGATCCGCGTCTCGACGAGGATCTGCGCCTGGTCGAGGAGCGCACCGAGCGCCAGGTCGAGACCATCCGCCAGGTGTTCGAGGAGAAGAAGGACAAGATCCGCCGCGGCGACGAGCTGCCCCCTGGCGTCATCAAGCTGGTCAAGGTCTACGTCGCGATGAAGCGCAAGCTGTCGGTCGGCGACAAGATGGCCGGCCGCCACGGCAACAAGGGCGTCATCGCCCGCATCCTGCCGGAAGCGGACATGCCGTACCTGCCGGACGGCACCCCGGTCGAGATCGTCCTCAACCCGCTCGGCGTGCCGTCTCGTATGAACGTCGGCCAGATCCTCGAGACGCATCTCGGGTGGGCGGCGCACGCCCTCGGCGTCTACTTCGCGACGCCGGTCTTCGACGGCGCCACCGAGAAGGAGATCAAGCTGTGGCTCGACAAGGCCGGGCATCCGCGGACGGGCAAGACCTGCCTGAGCGACGGGCTCACGGGTGAGAAGTTCGAGCAGGAGGTGACCGTGGGGTACATCTACATGCTCAAGCTGTCGCATCTCGTCGACGACAAGATCCATGCGCGCTCGATCGGACCGTACTCGCTCATCACCCAGCAGCCGCTGGGCGGCAAGGCGCAGTTCGGCGGCCAGCGCTTCGGCGAGATGGAGGTGTGGGCGCTCGAGGCCTACGGCGCGGCGCACATCCTCCAGGAGCTGCTCACGGCGAAGTCGGACGACGTCACCGGACGCGCCAAGATCTACGAGGCGATCGTCAAGGGCGACGCCAGCTTCACGCCGGGACTGCCGGAATCGTTCAACGTGCTCATCCGCGAGCTCCAGGCGCTGTGCCTGGACGTGGACCTGATCAAGACCAAGAAGCGGGTGATCGAAATGCCGCCTCAGCCGCCGTTGGCCGAGCCGGAGCCGGTGGCGGGGTGAGGCGGCGTCAGCCGCCTTCCCACGAGTCTGTCAGCCGAGAGCCGCAGTTCGAGGACTACCTATGAGACCTTTTCCCGAGCGCACGAGCGCACTGACGTCCGACTTCGACGCCATCCGCATCAGCCTGGCGTCGCCGGACAAGATTCGGCAGTGGTCGTTCGGCGAAGTCACCAAGCCCGAGACGATCAACTACCGGACCTTCAAGCCGGAGCGCGACGGCCTGTTCTGCGCCAAGATCTTCGGCCCGGTCACCGACTGGGAGTGCCTCTGCGGCAAGTACAAGCGCATGAAGCACCGCGGCGTGATCTGCGACAAGTGCGGTGTCGAGATCACCCAGGCCCGCGTCCGCCGCGAGCGCATGGGCCACATCGAGCTGGCCACGCCGGTCAGCCACGTGTGGTTCTTCAAGGGGCTGCC
>JANOIR010000021.1:0-11802 GCA_031407765.1 Vicinamibacteraceae bacterium | reverse complement strand
CTGACCTTCGCGTGATGGTGTTCGATGGCGATTACTCGGCGGCGCTCGTCGTGCGCTCCATGCTCGATGCCGCGGGCATCGAAACGTCCTTGGCGGCGTTCGACGATCTGGCGCGCATCTACGTGGCGTCCAGCGACGAGGGCGATGCGCGGCGCGTGATCGATCTCGGCGACTCCCCTGTCTGAGTCATCGAGCCGGGCCGCGCTGGGTTGGCGATCGCTGTGCGCGGTACTGCTCTGCGGTCTGCCGTACGGCCGCCCGGCGACGGCTATACTTGTGGGGTATGCCGATTTACGAGTACCGCTGCGAGGGCTGCCAGCACCGGTTCGAGACGCTGGTGCGCGGCGGCGAGGCGCCCGCCTGCCCCACCTGTGGCAGCCAGACGCTGGCGCGCGAGCTGTCGACGTTCGCGGTGAGCACCGGCGGCGGCAGCGCGATGCGGGCGGCGGCGCCGGGCCCGTGCGGAAGCTGCGGCGACCCGCGTGGCGCCGGATCGTGCTCGATGAACTAGCGAGCCGTTGCCGCCCGCGTGACGGCGCCGCCGCGCGCCCAGCGCGGCGATTGGCAGCCGGCCCGCCCAAAGGGCGCCCCCCCGCCGCGGGTGAGAGCGCGGCCGCCAATCGCCCGCCGGCCCGCGTGAGGCGCCGCCGCGCGCCCAGCGCGGCAAATAGCAGCCGAACGCGCAGAAAGCCGGCCCGCGGCTGCGCGTGAGAGCGCGGCCGCAACGGATAGGAGACCCTCTGATTTTCAGGAAGCGACTGCCTTCGCCCGATGACGTCGCCGGTGCGCTGCGCCGGCTTTCCCGTGCCGCCCTCCTGCGCGGCGACGCGCCCATCGCGGCGGCCTTCGAATCCGCGGCCCGGCACGCCGGCGGCCTCGCGCCGAAGGCGCTGCAGGCGGCACTGGCCGATCCCGAGCGGAGCTTCGATCCGGCGATCGCCCCGGACCTCGCCGCCATCGCCGCCGACGGCCCGATCGCCATCGCGGCCGCCGCCGAGGCCCGGCTCCCCCGCGACCTCGCCGGCCTCGCCCGCGCCGTCGGCATCGATCTCGACGCGCTTGCGGTCGATGACGTCCACGTGGCCGCGGATCTCGCGGCGGTGTGGCACGAGCGTCCGGCGGACGAGATCGCCTCGCGCCTCGCCCAGGTACGCGCCGGCCATCCGCGCCTGCTCCTCGGCCGCGCCCTCGGCGCCGTCGATCTGCTCGGCGAGGCGATGCGCCGCGCCCAGCCCGCGCTGACGCTGCACCCGGCCGGCGCGCTGCGGCGCTTCGAGCCGACGATCGGCGATCTGCTGGTGCTGGCCTCGGGCGCGGATCCGCGTCCGCCGCTGGCGGCGTGGGCCGACCGCCTGCCGGCCGCGGACGTGCGCCGGCGCGGTCGCGACGCCGTCACGTTCCAGTGGGACGGCGAAGAGATCACCGTCCGCGCGGTCGCCGGCGCTGGGCTCGGCGCGGCGCTGGTGCACTACACGGGCTCGCGTGCGCACGTCGCCCAGCTCGCCGACCGCGCCCGCGCGCGTGGCCTGCGGCTGACCCCCGGCGGCCTCCTCGACGCGTCGGGCATGCGGTCTACGGCCTCCGAAGCCGACTTCTACGCCGCGCTCGATCTGCCGTGGATTCCGCCAGAGCGCCGCCACGGCCTCGACGAGATCGCGCTGGCGGAACGCGGCGCCTTCCCGCCGGCGGTCGCGCTGGCCGACATCCAGGGCGACCTCCACACGCACACGCTGTGGAGCGACGGCCGCGACACCACCGAGGCGATCGTCCGTTCGGCCCACGCCCTCGGCTATCGCTACCTCGCGATCACCGATCATTCGCCGACGTCGAAGGCCAGCCGCACGCTGTCGATCGAGGGCATCGCCCAGCAGGCGAAGGAAATCGAGGCGCTCCGCGCCGCCTATCCCGAGCTCACCATCCTGCACGGCTGCGAGGTCGACATCCTCGGCGACGGCAGCCTCGACCTGCCGGATGCCGTGATGGCCGGCCTCGACATCGTGCTCGCCTCGCTCCACGACCCGTGCGGCCAGGCCCCGGATCGCCTGCTCGAGCGCTACCTGGGCGCGATGGCGCACCCGCTCGTCAGCGTCATCACCCACCCGGCCAACCGGACGCCCGGCCGCGCCAACGGCTACGCCCTCGACTGGGACCGCTTTTTCGCCGCGGCGCGCGACAGCGGCACGGCGGTCGAGGTCGACGGCGCGCCCGGCCATCTCGATCTCGACGGCCATCTCGCCCGCCGGGCCGTCGAAACAGGTGCGACGGTGGTGATCGACAGCGACGGCCACTTCGCCGAGCGGCTCGGCCGCCAGATGCGGATGGGCGTCGGGACGGCGGCGCGCGGCGGCGTCGAAGCCCGCCACGTCCTCAACGCCCGCAGCCTGGACGCCGTTCGCGCCTTCATTGCCGACAAGCGCCGCACGTAGTCACCCGCCCGCGTCGTTCCGGACCGATACATCCGGGGGCGGGGTCGCTGGTGTAGCATCCAGTAGTCGCATGCATCACGCCCGCTCCCGATCGCTTCGCCGCGTCATCTTCGTGCTCGTGACCGGCCTGGCCGTCGCTGGCGCCAGCGTGCGGGTCGGCATCGGCGCGCAGGGCGCGGCGGTCGGGGCCGAGGCGCCCGAGGCCCTCGCCCGCCGCCTCCAAGTCCGCTACGACGCGATCAAGGACTTCACCGCCGACTTCACGCAGACCTACGAGGGCGGCGTCCTGAGGCGCAAGACCACCGAATCGGGCACGCTCCTGGTCAAGAAGCCCGGCCGCATGCGCTGGGAGTACAAGACACCGGAAGAAAAGCTGTTCGTCGCCGACGGTCGCAAGATGTACGCCTGGGTGCCGGCAGATCGGCAGGTGACGGTCAGCGCCCTGCCGACCGCTGACGCCCCGGCAACGCCCATCCTCTTCCTGCTCGGCCGCGGACAGCTGACACGCGACTTCACGGCGTCGCTCACCGGCCCCGTGCCGGGCGCGCCGGCCGACAGCCTGGCCGTGGCGCTGGTGCCGAAGACACCGGTGCCCGACTACGATCGCCTGACGCTGGTCGTCGATCGCGCGACGCTGGGGCTGCGGATGCTGATTGCCCGCGACAGCCAGGGCGGCACCTCCACGTTCGTCTTCAGCCATCTGCGCGAGAACGTCGGCCTGACCGACGCGCGCTTCTCGTTCACGATTCCCCGCGGAGCGGACGTTGTCGCCCAGGATTGAGGCCGGTCTGCGGCGGATCATGGCCGCCGCCGGCGCGGCGCTGCTCATCACGGCGATGTCCGGCTGCGCAGCGACGTCGGCCATGCGCGCCGGCCTCGCCGCCGAGCGCCTCGAGGACTTCGACCGCGCCGTCGTCGAATACGAGAAGGCCCTGCGGGCGCGGCCCGACGACTACACCGCACGGCTGTCGCTGCAGCGGGCCAAGCTGCGCTCGGCGACCATGCACGAACGGCGATCGCGTCGCCTGGCCGGCACCGGCAAGCTCGAGGAGGCGCTGGTCGAGCTCCAGATCGCGGCCGAGCTGAACCCGGCCAGCGGCGACATCGACGCCAAGCTGCGTGACCTGCGCAGCCAGCTGCGCGCCAAGCTGGACGTCCGGGCCGACGGCAAGACGCGCCTGCAGACCCTCGTCGAGGGCGCAAAGGACCTCGAGCCCGAAGGCCTCGAGCTGCCGAAGAACGTGACGCTGGGCGACTCGCTGACCTTCCGCAACGCCAGCGTCCGCGACATCCTCACCGCGATCGAAGACCACTTCGCCGACATCAACGTGGTCTTCGATCCGCAGTTCCGCGACCAGACCCTGACCGCCGACCTGCGCAAGACCTCGCTCGCGGACGCGCTCCAGGCGGTCACCGCCAGCACCCGGAACTTCTATCGCCTCTCGGCGGCCCGCACGATCACGGTGATCCCCGACACGCCGGCGAAGCGCCGCGAGTACGAGGACGAGATCATCCGCACGTTCTTTCTGAGCAACGCCGACGTCAAGGAGACGCTCGACCTGCTGCGGCTGGTCGTCGACAATCGCCGGCTGTCGCCGGTCGCCGGCGTGAACGCGATCGCTATCAAGGACACGCCGGACAAGATCGCCGCCGCGGCGAAGGTGATCAGCGCGATCGACAAGGCCCGCGCCGAGGTGGTCATCGACGTCGAGCTGCTCGAGGTGGATCGCTCGCGGCTGCGCGAGTACGGCCTGCAGCTGGCCTCGCCCGGCTCGCCCGGCATCGACGGCGGCGTCGACGCCAACCGCACCGATCTCACCGTCCGCGAGGTCCGCGCGCTGACCCAGAGCGACCTGTTCGTGACCGGCCTGCCGGGGATCTACTACCGCCTGCTCAAGACCGATGGGGCCAGCCGGACGCTGGCCAACCCGCATCTGCGCACCTCGGACGGCGTCCCGGCATCGGCGCGCTTCGGCGACGACGTCCCGGTGCCGAGCGTCACCTTCGCCCCGATCGCCTCGGGCGGCGTCAACCAGCAGCCGATCACGTCGTTCGCCTACCGCACCATCGGCGTGAACATCGAAATCACACCGCGCCTGCACCACAACGACGACATCTCCTTGCGCCTGAAGCTCGAGGTGAGCAGCCTGTCCGGCGTCGGCTACAACAACCTGCCGACGTTCGGCACCCGCTACGTCGAAACCACCATCCGCCTGCGCGACGGCGAGACCAACCTGCTCGCCGGGCTAATCCGCGACGACGAGCGGACGACGCTCGAGGGCATCCCCGGGCTGAGCGACATCCCCGTCATCGGCCGGCTGTTCGGGCGGACGCGGACCGAGACCAAGCAGACCGACGTGGTGCTGATGCTGACGCCGCGCATCGTCCGCGTGCTGGATCTGTCGGTCGACGACCTGCGGCCTTTCCGCGTCGGCCGCGACGCCAGCGGCGGTGTCTACGAGCTGCCCCTGCCGGCGCAGCCGCAGCAGCCCCAGCCCCCGCAGGACGACGACGCCGGCGCGCCGGCGAACATCTTCACGCCGGGGACGCCCACGGGCCCGCCGGGGCAAGTGCGACCGGTGCCGCCCCCGGCGCAGACGCCGACCCGGCCGCAGACACCGGTGCCGAATACCCGCCCGCCCGAATAGGGCCCGTGCCCGCGCAGCGTTGCGCGGCATGTCGCCGGGCCTCAGCTCGGCGCCACTTCCACAGCCGCGCCGAGCGACTTCAGGCGGTCGACGACGTCGGTGTAGCCGCGCTCCACGGTCTCGAGCGGCCCGAGCGTGCTCTGTCCTGGTGCGCCCCGCGCCCTCAGCGCGGGGCGGGCGGCCGTTGAATCGCGGCCTCGAGCTGGCGGCGCTGGGCGCGCCGCCAGCAGCCGCGAGGGCCGCATCGCACCCGATCCCCCAGACCGACGTGCGACGTGGACGTCGCGACCCGCCTCAGCTCGGCGCCACTTCCACAGCCGCGCCGAGCGACTTCAGGCGGTCGACGACGTCGGTGTAGCCGCGCTCCACGGTCTCGAGCGGCCCGAGCGTGCTCTGTCCTTCCGCGGCCAGCGCCGCGGCGATGAGCGCCATGCCCGAGCGCAGGTCGCGGCTGTCGAGGGCACGCCCGCGCAGCTTGTTCGGTCCGCTGACGACGATGCGGTGCGGGTCGCAGAGGAACAAGTCGGCACGCATCCCGGACAGCTGCTCGAGGGCGAACAGCCGCAGCTCGTACATCCAGTCGTGGATCAGCGTCTCGCCCTCGGCCTGGGTGGCGAGCACCGTGACCAGGCTGACCATGTCGCTCGGGAACCCGGGCCACAGGCCGGTCGTCAGCCGGCTGATCGCCTCGACGCGCGACTGGTGGACGCGGAAACCGTCGTCCTCGAGATCGATCTTCAGCTTCATCCGCGACAGCACCGCGGTGATCGGCTCCATGTCGACGGCGCGCACGCCGCGCACCTCGACGGCGCCGCCGGTGATCGCCGCGACGACGGCCCAGCTCCCCGCCTCGATGTAATCGCCATGCAGGCGATGGGTCGCGCCGCGGCGGTGGCTGCGTCCCTCGATCCGGATCGTCGACGTGCCGGCACCTTCGATCGGCACGCCCATCGCCTGCAGGAATTCGCAGAGCTCGACGACGTGCGGCTCGGTCGCGGCGTGGCGGATCTCGGTGGTCCCCTCGGCCGCGGCGGCGGCAAGGACCGCCGTTTCGGTGCCGGTCACCGACGCTTCGTCGAGGTAGAACGACGCGCCCTTCAGGCCGTCCGGCGCGTCCAGCTCGTAGCCGGATTCCGACACCACGCGCGCGCCGAGGGCGACGAGCGCCTGCACGTGCGTCGCGATCGTCCGCCGCGTCGGGAAGTCGCCGCCGGGCGGCGCCAGACGCACCCGGCCGGTGCGGGCGAGCAGCGGCCCCATCAGCAGCACGGAGCCACGCAGCCGGCCGACGAGCTTCGGATCGGGCGTGTCGTTCGTGACCTTCGGCGTGGCGATCTCGAGGGTCGGTGTGCCGAGGCCGCTGACGCGCGCGCCGACGCCCGTCAGGAGGTCGGCCATCACACGGATGTCGGAGATGCGCGGCACGTTTTCGAGGCGGCACGGCTCCTCGCTGAGAAGGCAGGCTGCGACCAGCGGCAGTGCCGAGTTCTTGTTGCCGTCGACGGTGATGCGGCCGGAGAGCCGGCGGCCGCCTTCGATGAGGAGCGTGGACATGGTGATGTACGGCGCGGAGGCGGCCGACCGGTCAGTCGAACTCGCCGAGGTAGACGATCTCTTCGCGCAGCCGGACGCCGAAGCGATCGGCCACGCCCTGCTGGCAGCGCTCGACCAGCGCGCGAATCTCGCGCGCGGTGGCGACGCCGTCGCGGACGATGAAGTTGCCGTGGAGCGGCGAGACCTGCGCGCCGCCTTCGCGTGCCCCCTTGAGGCCGGCCCGATCGACCAGCGCGCCGGCGGAGAGCGGGATCCCGTCGGGGACGCGATCGCGCGCCGGGTCCGGGTTCTGGAAGATGCAGCCGGCACTCGGCACGTCGAGCGGCTGGGTCCCCTTGCGATAAGCCAGTGACGCGCGCGCCGTGGCTCGCAGGATGTCGGGTTCGCCGGTCGTGACGGTGAAGACCGCCGACACCGCGATCTCGCCCGACGTCTGCAGACGGCTGCTGTCGTAGCCGAAGCCCATCGCCGCAGCCAGGACGGTGTGGAGGTCGCCGGACCGATCGAGGAGGCGGACGTCGCGGACGAGGTCGCCGATGTTGACACCCTTGAAGTGGGCGTTGCCGTGCAGCGCGCCGCCGACCGTGCCGGGCGTGCCGGCCCAGGCTTCGAGCCCGGCGAAGCCCTGCCCCACCAGCCAGCGAACCAGACCGTTGATGGTGAGGCCGGCGCCTGCGCGGACCCCCGTGGCGTCCTCGCGCATGACGGTGCGATCGCGGACCAGGACGACCACGCCACGGACACCGCCGTCGCCGACCAGGACGTTGGAGCCGCCGCCGAGCGGCGTCACCGCCACGCCATGCGCTCGGGCGATGCGCACGACGGCGACCAGGTCGTCCTCACTGCGGGCTTCGACGAGGAGATCGGCCGCGCCGCCCACCTTGAACGTGGTGAGCGGTGCCAGCGGGGCGTCGATCGAGACGCGGCCGGCGCCGAGCAACTGCTCGAGCTGGCTGGCCACAGCCGGGATCGCGGATGCGGTGATCGCGGAATCCGGGGCCGTCACGCTGCCTATGCTAGTCCCCTGGAAACGTGATGGCTCATACAATTCCCGGGCGGGGCATCCCCGCTGGCGGCGTTGCTCCTCGGTCGAATATGCCCGATATTCTCCCTCGTCGCGCCTTGCCAGCGGGGCGCCGCGCTCCGGGACTTGTCCAAGCCATCACGTTTCCAGGGGACTAGTCCGACTTGTCCGCCGGAGCCCTGGGGCTCGGACGAGAACAGAGCAACCACCTTGGGTGCCGAGGCGCCCGCCCGGCAAGGCGTGAGGAGCGCGCATACCGGGCGTATGCAAGCGACGAGCAACGCAGCCCGGCGGGATGCATCGGCGGCCAAGGTGGTTGCTCTATTCTCGCCCGAGCCCCGAGCGAAGGCGGAGCGCGTCGAGCAGCTTCTCGTGGACGCCGTCGAAGCCGCCGTTCGACATCACGACCACGAGGTCGCCCGCCGCTGCGTCGCGCGTCACCATGTCGACGATGTCGGCGGTGGATGTCGCCGCGTGCGCGTCGCGGCCTTTGGCGACGAGGTCGGCGACCAGCGCGTCGGGCGACAGCCGGCGGTCCTCGGCGACCTTGGCCCGGAACACCGGCGCCACCACCACGCGATCGGCGCCTTCGAAGGCCTCGACGAAATCGCTCTGGAAGATCTTCAGGCACGACGACGCGGACCGTGGCTCGAAGATCGCCCAGATCCGCCGGCGAGGGTGGGCCAGGCGCAGCGCCGCGATCGTTTCGGCGACGGCGGTCGGATGGTGCGCGAAGTCGTCGTAGACCTCGATTCCGTCGACCGAGCCGCGCAGCTCGAGTCGCCGCTTGACGCCCGCAAAGCTCTTCAGCCCCTCGGCGGTGGCGCGGCTGTCGATCCCCAGCCTCGCGCAGACCGCGATCCCGGCGAGCGCGTTGCGGACGTTGTGGGCGCCGAGCAGCGGCACCTCGAAGGTGCCGACGAGCGCGCCGTGCCGGTGCACCTTGAAACGGGTGCCGCCGGGCCCGACCGCGAGATCGGTCGCCTTCCAGGTCGGCTCGCCATCGACGCCAAAGGTCTCGACCGGGCTGGCCGCGTGGGCCGTGAGCGCCGCCGCGCGCGGGCTGTCGGCGCCGAGCAGCAGCAGGCCGTTGCGCGGCACCAGCACCGCCAGGCGCCGGAACGCGAGCTCGACCGCGGCGACGTCGGGATAGATGTCGGCGTGGTCGAACTCGATGTTGTTGACGATGGCGATGTCGGGCAGGTACTTGAGGAACTTGGCGGTCTTGTCGAAAAAGGCGCTGTCGTACTCGTCGCCTTCGATGACGAACTCGCGGCCGCCGCCGAGGCGATAGCCGCCGCCGAAGTTGGCGGCGATGCCGCCGACCAGCACGCTCGGATCGCGGCCGGCGGCGGTCAGCAGCCAGCCGACGATCGACGTCGTGGTGGTCTTGCCGTGCGTGCCGGCGACGACGATCGAGCGCGATGCCCAGAGGAACTGGTCGCGCACCAGCTCGGGCAGCGAGCAGTAGCGGATCTTGCGATCGAGAACCGCCTCGAGCTCCGGGTTGCCACGCGAGATCGCGTTGCCGGCGCAGACCAGGCCGAGGTCGGCGGTGATGTGCTCGGCCTTGTAGCCGTCGAGCGGCGTGATGCCTTGATCCCGCAGGAACGTGCTCATCGGCGGATAGACCGATTGGTCCGAGCCGCGCACGTCCCAGCCGCGCGCCTTGAGCATCGCCGCCACGGTCGCCATCGCCGTGCCGCAGAGTCCGATGAAGTGAATGCGATTCGACACCGTGGTACGTCCCCTTGAATGCGATGGCCTTCTCAGGCCTCGACCGCTGGCTCCTCGATGACCAGCGCGGCGCGGCCGCGCGCCATGACCGTCGCGCGCACGCCGAACGGCAGCGTCATGGTCGCGCCCGGCGTGTGACCCGACGGGAACCCGGCGAGCATCGGACCGGCGAAGTCGGCGAGCACGCGGCGGACGGCGTCGGCGCCGCGGACCAGGCCGCCGGGCTCGTCGCAGCCGGGCAGCTCGTTGAACACGATCGCCGCGGCGCGGCCGATGATCCCGGCCTGCAGCAGCTGCGTCAGCAGGCGATCGAGCCGGTACGGACGCTCGTTCACCTCATCGAAGAACAGCACGCAGCCCGGCGGCGGGTCGAAGGCGTCTGGCGTGCCCAGTGAGGCTGCAAGCTGGGTGATGGTCCCGCCGACGAGGACGCCGGACGCCTCCCCCTCGCGCCAGATCTCGAGGCTGGGCGGCACCAGCGCGCCCATCGGCTCACCGACCGAGACCGCCCGCACGAACGAATCGCGATCGTAGCGGGCGCGATCGGCGAAGCGCCCCTCGAGCATCGGCCCGTGGAAGCTGACGAGGCCGCAGCGCTGGAGCAGCCAGGAGTGGACCGCCGTGATGTCGCTGTAGCCGACGAACACCTTCGGCGAGGCAGCGATGGCCGCGGCGTCGAGGAGCGGCAGGATCTGCGCGCTGCCGTAGCCGCCGCGGACGCACACGATGCCCGCGATCGAGGGATCGGCGAACGCCTCCTGCAGGTGCGCGGCCCGCAGGCTCGCCTCGCCGGCGAGATAGCCGCCCGCGACAGCGAAGACGCGTTCGTCGACGGTCACCTCGAAGCCCTGGCTCTCGAGCTCGAGCGCGCCGCGCAGGACGGCCTGCTGCTCACACGGGCTCGCCGGCGCGACCACCGCCAGCCGATCCCCTGGACGCAAGGCGCGTGGCCGCTTCAGGCGCGTGTGGGCCCCGCCTCCCTTGCCAGCCCCTCGCGTCACAGCCACTGCCGCATCTCCTCGGCCACGAGCTGGTGCTCGAGCGGCGCGAGCGCAGCCAGGCGGTCCGGGTTGACGACGCGTCGCCGCCCGGCCAGGAAGCGCGCCTTCGGCCGTCGCATCCGGGCGATGGCGTCCTCGACCCGCTTGGCGAACCCCATGTCGCCCTCCGCCTCGCGGATGACGGCCTCGAGCGCGCGGACCTTCTTGTCGTAGTCGCCGTTGCAGATCAGGAACCCGTCGCAGCCGGCGCGCAGGCAGCGCACCACCGTCTCCTCGATGGTGTAGCGGTTGGCGATCGCCTTCATGTCGAGGTCGTCGGTGATCACCGCGCCCTGGTAGCCGAGCTCGTCCTTGAGGATGGCCTGGACGATCCGCGGCGACAGCGTCGCCGGATGCTCGGCGTCGATCTCGGTGAAGAGCACGTGGCAGGTCAACATGCAGGCGACGTCGGCCGCGATCGCTTCGCGGAACGGCACCAGCTCGACGGCACGCAGCCGATCCGGTGGCACCTCGCAGATCGGCAGATCGAGGTGCGAGTCGACGCTGGTGTCGCCGTGGCCGGGGAAGTGCTTGCCGGCGGCGGCGAGGCCGGCGCCCTGGAGGGCCTCGATCAAGGTGCGGCCCAGCCTGGCGACGTCCTCGACCCGGTCGGAGAGGGCGCGATCGCCGATGGCCGGGTTCTTGGCGTTGGTCAGGACGTCGAGGACGGGCGCGAAGTCGAGCGTGACGCCGACGGCGAGGAGCTCGGTGGCCATCGCCTTGGCGAAGCGGGCCGCCAGCGCGGCGTCCTTGGCCCGGCCGAGGGTGATCATCGGCGGCCAGCGCGTGAACGGCTCCTTGAGGCGCTGGACGCGGCCGCCCTCCTGGTCGACGCTGAACCAGAGCGGCGTTTCCTTTCGCAGCGACTCGGCGGCAAGCGCCAGCTCGGCGACCTGCGACGGCGCCTCGACGTTGCGCGAGAAGATGATCAGCCCGCCGAGATCGAACTCGCCGGCGATCTCGCGGATCTCGGGCGGCAGGCTGAGCCCGTCGAAGCCGCTGATCAGCAGCTCGCCGACGTGGGCGCGGATGTCACGGCGGGACATGGCCGTCATTCTAGCCCGCGCAGCGCGTGGCAGGGGCGAGGCCGCCCCAGGCGGCGCGGGTGCGACGACCGGCCTTGAACCGCGGCGAACATCGCCGTGGTACGATCGTCGGCCGTGGAGAACCCGAGTGTCGCGCGCCTGCTGGGCGAGATCGCCGATCTGCTCGAGCTGAAGGGCGAGAACCCGTTCCGCGTGCGCGCCTACCGGACCGGCGCGCAGGTCGTCGCCGACTCGCCGGCCCGCGTCGCCGACCTCGACGTCGCGGCGCTGCTCGAGATCGACGGCATCGGCAAGGACCTCGCCGCACGGATCCGCGACATCGCGGCG